>JAOZVV010000112.1 GCA_025869365.1 Pseudonocardia sp. | reverse complement strand
CTACCTCATCCTCGTGCGCAACCCCGGCGCCGCGTTCTCGCTGGCCACGGGCTACACCTGGGTACTCACGCTGATCGCGCTCGCGGTCGTCGTGGTGATCATCCGGATCTCCCGCAAGCTGCGCTCCACGGGCTGGGCCGTCGCGCTCGGCCTGGTGCTGGGCGGGGCGCTCGGCAATCTGACGGACCGGATCTTCCGCGCGCCCGGCCCGCTGCAGGGCCACGTGGTCGACGTCGTGTCGCTCTTCGCGCCGGACGGCTCGGTCTGGCCGGTGTTCAACCTCGCGGACTCCGCGATCGTGTGCGGCGGCATCCTGCTCGTCGTGATGGCGCTGCTCGGCCGCGAGCTCGACGGGACCCGAGCGACCAAGAAAGTGGAAACAGCCTCCAGTGAGTGATCTCCGCCAGCTCCCCGTCCCGGACGGCCTCGACGGGATGCGTGTCGACGCCGGCCTCGCCCGCCTGCTCGGCCTGTCCCGCACGGTCGTCGCCACCCTCGCCGAGGAGGGCCGGGTCGCCGTCGACGGCCGGGCCGCCGGGAAGTCGGACCGGCTCACGGCCGGCAGCTGGCTCGAGGTCGAACTGCCCTCACCGGACCTGCCGACCACGATCTCGGCTCCGGCGGAGCTCGTGGCCGGGATGACCGTCCTGTACGAGGACGACGACATCGTCGTGGTGGACAAGCCGGTCGGGGTCGCCGCACACCCCAGCCCCGGCTGGACCGGGCCCACGGTCGTCGGCGGGCTGGCCGCACTCGGCAGCCGCGTGTCGACGTCGGGGTCGGAGGAGCGCAAGGGCATCGTGCACCGCCTCGACGTCGGCACCACCGGTGTGATGGTCGTCGCGAAGTCCGAGCACGCCTACACCGTGCTGAAGCGGGCGTTCAAGGAACGCACCGTGGAGAAGCGCTACCACGCGATCGTCCAGGGCCACCCGGACCCGACGAGCGGGACGATCGACGCCCCGATCGACCGGCACCCGAAGCACGACTACCGGTTCGCCGTCGTCGCGGACGGGAAGCCGAGCGTCACCCACTACGACACCATCGAGGCCTTCCGCGCCGCGACCCTGCTGGACGTGCACCTGGAGACCGGCCGCACCCACCAGATCCGGGTGCACTTCTCCGCGCTGCGCCACCCCTGCGTCGGGGACATCACCTACGGCGCGGACCCGACGCTCGCCAAGCGGCTGAAGCTGGGCCGGCAGTGGCTGCACGCCCGGCAGCTGGGCTTCCACCACCCGGCGGACGACCGGTGGGTCGAGTTCGTCAGCGAGTACCCGGCGGACCTCGAACAGGCCCTCGAGCTCCTCCGCGACTAGTCCCGGACGGCACCTGATGACCCGCACCCGCCGGATCGCGGCGTTCGCCGTCTGCGGCGTGATCCTCGTGCTGGTGGCGTACTACGCGTCGCAGCAGTACGGCGGGCCCGCCGCGCCGGGCCCGGCGCCGGGCACGGTCAGGCTCGGGCCGGAGCCGGGGGAGGGCCTGGCGGAGTACCTCGGACGGCTCCCGGCGGAGCTGCCGGCCCCCGGTGCCTCCGCACCGGCGCTGGTCCAGCTCGACGCCGAGATCACCCCGGCGGCCGCGGCCGCGCTCGTCGGGGACCGCCGGGTGCTGACCGCCGTGTTCCGGGTCCCGATTCCGCGGGTGCAGACCGCACTGCGGTTCCAGACCCTCGACGCGGGCGTGCCGAACCCGGCCGCGCTGGACACCGCCCGGCAGCGGGCCGGGGCCGCGGCGGAGGCCGACGCGAGCCGGCTCACCGGGCGTTCGGGCGCCGTCGCGTCCGCCGAGGCGAGGGCGCTGACCCGGACCCCGCCCGCCCCGCCGTGCGCGTGCGTCGTCGCGCTGGTGGTGCAGGCCGACCGGGCCGGGCTCGACGCGCTGGTGGCGGCCCCCGGGGTCCGCGCGGTCCAGGCCGCGCCCGCCGGCACGGTGCCGGTCGAGCTCGCGCTCTCCCCGCTGCTCCCGGAGCAGACGGGCACGGCCGATCCGCTGCCGGACGACGGGGCGGTCCCCGCAGGCTGACCGTGCCGGTCTTGCGGTGCCTGTCTTCCCGGGGCCTGTCTTCCCGGGCCTGTCTTCCCGGGCCGTGAACCCGGTCCCGTGATCGCCGGGATCGTGACCGTCGGCCCGGTGATCGTCGGACCGGGGGCTGTCCCCCGGTGGATCTCGGGGTAACCCCAGGCCGGATTGGGTGGATCACCTGATTCTGGCCGGCGCCCCGCGCTGGGACGGTCGTCCCATGACGCTGCGACGGCCGAGAACCCGCGGAGCCCCACCGGCCACATCGGACCCGCTGCCCGTCGTCGTCGCGTCGGCGGCGGTCGCGGTGGGCTCCGTCGGGGCGCTGTACGTGGCCGGGGCGCTCCACCGCCCCCGGTTCGACGCCCTGGCCCTCACCGTCAGCGACTACGTCGTCCTGCCCCACGGGTACGCGCTGCTGGCCGTCGCCGCCGTCGCGCTCGCCGCGGCCGGGGTGGCCCTCGCGGCCGCGGCCCGGCGGGTGGCCCGGACCGCGCGGGCCGTCCCCGTGCTCCTGCTGAGCTGGAGCGCGGCGCTGCTCCTGGTGGGGGTGTTCCCGACCAACCCGCCGGGCGTCCCGGCCGATCTCGCCGCGGGTGTCCATCGCTACGCGGGCGGCTGGGCCTTCGCCGCCCTCCCGATCGCCGTCTGGCTGCTCGGCCGCGCGCTGGATCACCGCGCGCTGCGCGGGCTCGCCGTCGGCGCCGGCGTCGGGGCGGGCGCGTTCCTGCTGGCCCACGTTCCGATCGTGCTGGGGATCGACATCGCCGGTTCACCCGGATTTCCGCTGCTGGGTGGGGTGGAGCGGGTTCTCTACGCCCTGGTGGTCGTCGTCCTGCTCGGCACGGCGCGGGCCCTGCGGCCCGCGGTCCCGGTGGCATGCGCTCCCGGCGCCGGGAGCGCCCCCGACCTCGTCCCCGGGAACCTCGCGGAGGGGCCCCCGGCCGTCGACCCGGTGGACGCGGGGGTGGCGGCGTGAGCCTCGTCGTCGCGCTCCTGCTCGCCGGCGTCGGCGCCGGGTGCTTCGCCGTCGCCGCGGTCCTGCAGCACGGGGCCGTCGGCACGCAGCGGGCCGTGGGGGAGGGAACCCCCGGCCGGCTCGACCTGGCCGGGCTCCGCGAGCTGCTCCGGCGCCGCTCCTGGCTGCTCGGGATCGGTCTGGCGGGTGCCGGCGCCGGTCTGCACGCCGCGGCCCTGGTCCTGGCGCCCGTGTCGGTGGTCCAGCCCGTCGGGGTCCTGGCGGTGCCCGTCGCCGTCCTGCTCGCCCTCCGAGCCGGCGGCCGGCCCGGCCCGGGAGTCGTCGCGGGGATCGCCGCCTGCGTCGGCGGGGTCGCCCTCGTCGTGCGGTTCGCCGCCGCGGCGGACCCGGTCCGGGCCACCGGCGCGCTGCCCGCCCGGTCCCTGCTGATCGCCGGGGCCCTCGCCGTCGGGGTCGTGCTCCTGCTCGCCGTGCTCGCCGCCCGGACCGCCGCCCGGCTGCGCTGCCTCTTCTGCGCCGTGGGCGGCGCGGTGGCGTTCGGCCTGGTCGCCGCGATCGTCCGGGCGGTGTCCCGGCAGCTTGCGACCGGCGCCTCGACCGTGGTCGACACCGACGTGCTCGTCGCGGCCGCCGGCGTCGGGGTGGCGCTGCTGGTCGGCGGCTGGCTCGTCCAGCAGGCCTTCGCGTCCGGGCCGCCGGCCGTCGTCGTCGCCGCACTGACCGTCGTCGACCCGGTGGTGGCCGTCGCCATCGGCATCGGCCTGCTCGGCGAGGGCGCCGGCCTCGGCGTCGGTGCCGCGCTCGGCATGGCCGGCGGTGCCGCCGTCGCCGCGGGCGGGGTCGCCCTCCTGGCCCGCCACCACCCGGACGCCGCGGCCCGCGTCCCGTCCACCCGTACCGGGGAGCCCGTGCTCGCCGGTCGTCCCTGAACCTCCCGTCCGAACGAGTCCCGAGGAGAAACCTGTGCGGATCATGATCGGTGCCGACACCTACCCGCCCGACGTCAACGGCGCGGCCCGCTTCGCCGAGCGCCTCGCCGGGGGGTTGAGCGGGCGCGGGCACGAGGTGCACGTCGTCGCACCGTCCCCGGACGGCCCCGCCGGCAGCACCGAGGCCGACGGGCTGACGATCCACCGGATCCGCTCCCACCGCTACCCGCTGCAGGAGTCCTTCCGGGTCAGCCTGCCGTGGCAGGCGCGGCCGGAGACCGCCGCGCTCCTCGGCCGGGTCGCCCCGGACGTCGTGCACGTGCAGGCGCACTTCTCGGTCGGGCGCGGGCTGGCGGTGGCCGCGTCCGAGACCGGCTTCCCGCTCGTCGCGACCAACCACTTCATGCCGGAGAACCTCCTGGACCACTCGTTCCTGCCGGGCTTCCTGCACGGCCCGGCCTCCCGGTTCGCGTGGCGGGACCTGAGGCGGGTCTTCGGCCGCGCGGACGCGGTGACGGCGCCGACCCCGCGGGCGATCGACCTGCTCGAGCGCGCGACCGGTCTCACCGGGCCGGCCATCTCCTGCGGCATCGACGCGGACCGCTACGCCGGTGGCGCCGAGGACCCGACGCCGTCGATCCTGTTCGTCGGCCGGCTGGACCAGGAGAAGCGGGTCGACGAGCTGATCCGGGCGGTCGCGACACTCCCGGCGGGGCTGCGCCTGGAGATCGTCGGCGACGGCTCGCGGCGCGCCGAGTGGACCGCGCTGGCGGACCGGCTCGGCGTCGCGGACCGGGTGGTGTTCCACGGGTTCGTCGAGGAGGCCGAGCTGGTCGCGGCCTACCGGCGCTGCGCGGTCTTCTGCATGCCGGGGGTCGCGGAGCTGCAGAGCCTGGTGACGCTGGAGGCGATGGCGGCGGGCAAGCCGGTCGTCGCGGCCGACGCGATGGCCCTGCCGCACCTCGTCCGCCCCGGCCGCAACGGCTGGCTGTTCCCGCCCGGCGACGTCGACGCCCTGGCCGCCGCCCTGCTCGCCCTGCTCCGGGACCGCGACGGCCGGGCCCGGATGGGCGCGGTCAGCCGCGAGATCGTCGCCGGGCACGCGCTGGAAGCCACTCTCGACGCGTTCGAGGACGTCTACGCCCGGGTGCTCACCCCGGTCGCGGTCCCGGTCGCGGCCTGACGCGCCCGCTCCGCCCTGACGCGCCCGGTCGACGGCGCGCGTGGTGCCGGACGGGGCGCGTGGTCCTCAGGCCCTCCGGTCGGCGTGGGACCGGCGCGCCCGTTCCAGCCCGACGCGCGCCGTCGACCGCGCGCGTCGTGCCAGAAGCCGCGCGTGGCGCCGGAACGCGAGCGCCGAGATGCCGGTCGCCGGTCGGCCGGGGATGCGCTCGGTGACGGTCGGCGACGCCGGGTGAGGCCGGGCGGAGGGGGCGACACACCGCTCGCCCCGGTGAGCTGGGCGTTCGTCGACCCGCGCCGGGGAGGCTCGGGAGTGTCGGTGGCCGGGGTTAGTCTTGGACCCTCCCCGACCCCGCGAGCGCTCTTCCCCCGGTCCGGTCCCGATCGGCCAGGGTGGGACGGAACGCCCGCGGGGACGAGTCCGGGGGGAGCGCAGTGCGCCGGGTCCGGATGTCGCGGGCCGGGACGCGCGGCGTGAGAGCGCGTGAGAGGAGCCCGGAAGACACATGGCCTCGGCGAGCGGAACCAGCAAGGACGGCTTCGTCCATCTCCACACCCACACCGAGTTCTCGATGCTCGACGGTGCGGCCCGCCTGGACGACCTCTTCAAGGAGGCCGCCCGCATGGAGATGCCCGCGCTCGCGATGACGGACCACGGCAACGTCTACGGGGCCTACGAGTTCTGGAAGAAGGCCACCGCGGCCGGGGTCAAGCCGATCATCGGCATGGAGGGCTACCTCTCGCCGGGCTCGCGCCACGAGCGCAAGCGCGCCGTGCTCGGCGGGCAGCAGCGCAGCGAGGACAACCCGGGTGAGATGTACACCCACATGACGCTGCTGGCCGAGAACAACGAGGGGATGCACAACCTCTTCCGGCTCTCCAGCCTCGCGAGCCTCGAGGGCTACTACTACAAGCCCCGGATGGACCGCGAGCTGCTGGAGACCTACGGCAAGGGGATCATCGCCACCACCGGCTGCCCGTCCGGCGAGGTGGCGCGCCTGCTGCAGCAGGACCGGTTCGACGACGCGTGCCAGGCCGCGAGCGACTACCGGGACATCTTCGGCAAGGACAACTTCTTCTGCGAGCTGATGGACCACGGGATCGAGATCGAGAAGCGGGTCCAGGAGGACCTCTTCGCGCTGAAGAAGAAGCTGGACCTGCCCGGACTCGCCACGAACGACCTGCACTACACGTATCCGGACGACAACAAGCCGCACGAGGTGCTGCTCTGCGTCCAGACCGGCAAGACCATGTCGGACCCGAACCGCTTCAAGTTCGACGCGCAGGACTTCTACCTCAAGTCCGCCGCCGAGATGCGCGCCCAGTGGGACCCGCTGCACCCCGAGGCCTGTGACAACACCCTCGCCGTCGCCGAGCGCGTCGGGATCTCCTTCGCCAGCCAGGACCTGATGCCCCGCGCGCCCGTCCCCGAGGGCGAGACCGAGGAGTCCTGGCTGATCAAGGAGGTCGAGCGGGGGCTGCACCAGCGCTTCCCGAACGGCGTCACCGAGCAGTACCGCAAGCAGGCCGAGTACGAGCTCGGCGTGATCATCCAGATGGGTTTCCCGGGCTACTTCCTGGTCACCGCGGACCTCATCCAGTACGCCAAGTCCGTCGGCATCCGGTGCGGCCCCGGCCGTGGTTCCGCCGCGGGCTCGCTGATCGCCTACGCGCTGGCGATCACGGACCTGGACCCGATCAAGCACAAGCTGATCTTCGAGCGGTTCCTGAACCCCGAGCGCATCTCGATGCCCGACATCGACATGGACTTCGACGAGCGTCGGCGTGGCGAGATGATCCGCTACACCACGGAGAAGTACGGCGAGGACCGGATCGCGCAGATCATCACCTACTCCACGATCAAGGCGAAGGCCGCGATCAAGGACTCGGCGCGCGTGCTGTTCGGCCAGCCCGGCTACTCGGTGGCGGACCGGATCACCAAGGCGATGCCGCCGGCCGTCATGGGCAAGGACATCCCGCTCTCCGGGGTGTTCGACCCGAGCCACAAGCGCTACTCCGAGGCCACCGAGGTCCGCGCGCTCTACGAGGTGGACCCGCAGGTCAAGGAGATCATCGACACCGCGCGGGGGCTCGAGGGCCTCAAGCGCCAGTGGGGCGTGCACGCGGCCGGTGTGATCATGTCGAGCAAGCCGCTGCTCGACGTCATCCCCATCCAGCGCCGCGAGGCCGACGGCTCGATCATCACGCAGTTCGACATGGGCGCGTGCGAGACGCTCGGGCTGCTCAAGATGGACTTCCTGGGCCTGCGCAACCTCACGATCATCGACGACGCCCTGGAGAACATCGAGCTCAACGGCAAGCCGAAGCTCGAGATCGAGACCGTCGAGCTGGACGACCAGAAGACCTACGACCTGCTCGCCCGCGGGGACACCCTCGGCGTCTTCCAGCTGGACGGCGGCCCCATGCGGGACCTGCTGCGCCGGATGGCGCCCACGGAGTTCGACGACATCTCGGCCGTCGGCGCGCTCTACCGGCCCGGCCCGATGGGCGCGAACGCGCACAACGACTACGCGGACCGCAAGAACGCCCGGCAAGAGGTCACCCCGATCCACCCCGAGCTGGCGGAGCCGCTCAAGGACATCCTCGGCGAGACGTACGGCCTGATCGTCTACCAGGAACAGGTCATGGCGATCGCCCAGAAGCTCGCCGGGTACACCCTCGGCAAGGCGGACCTGCTCCGCCGCGCGATGGGCAAGAAGAAGAAGGAGATCCTGGACAAGGAGT
>JAOZVV010000111.1 GCA_025869365.1 Pseudonocardia sp. | reverse complement strand
CTCTCCGAGCACGAGCAGCGCCTGCTCGAACAGATCGAGCGTGCTCTCTACGCCGAGGACCCCAAGTTCGCCTCCACCGTGCGCGGTGGTCGGTTGCGCAAACCCAGCCGCCGCCGGCGGGTCCAGGGCATCGCGGTCTTCACCGCGGGCCTGGTCCTGCTCGTCGTCGGTGTCGCCGTGACGGCGCTGCGGGAGTTCGGCCCGTTCCCCATCGTCAGCGTGATCGGTTTCCTGCTGATGCTGGGCGGGACGATGCTCGCGGTCAGCTATCGCGGCGCGGGGGACAAGGGGTCGGCGAACGCCGAGACCCCGGCGGAGCCGGACAAGAACCGCTTCACGGGCCGAATGGAAGAGCGCTTCCGCAAGCGCTTCGAACAGGAGTGACCCGCCGCCGCACCGGCTGAGGCCGGGCGGCGGTCCGGCATGGGCACGATCAGGCCCGAAGGACGACGTCGAGAGAGCCGCGGCCCCACGTGGGCCGCGGCTCTCGTCGTTCCCGGACCTCGTCGCCGGGCGGCGAGGTGCCCGGCCGACGGCCTCAGCCCGTCTTCACCTTCTCGGCCGTCCCCACCCGACGCGCCGCGCCGAGCGTCCTGACGCTCTCGATCACCGAGGCCGGGAGCAGCCGCTGCCGAGCACGCGCCCTCGTCCGTCCGACCGCGGCCAGCGTGGCCCGCACCGGCTCCGTCAGCTCGGCCGCGGCCGGGTGCGCCCCGCCGTACCAGCTCGCCTCGACCCCCCGAACGACCTCGCGCAACGCGTCCTGGGCCGTGGCATCGAACTCGTGCTCGCGCACCAGCCTGCGGGCCCCGGCCCGGACCGTGTCGCTACGCGGGACCGGGTAGCCGCGGTCCCGGGAGGCCGCGAGGATCTCGTCCCAGCCCGCCCCGGCCGCACCCGGGCCTCCGGCGGCGACCGCGGCCAGCCGACGTCGCCGCAGGAACGCCCGCAGCAGCGCCGGCCCCCCGAGCAGCACCAGGACCAGCAGCCCCACGAGCAGCGACAGCACGATCGTGCCGACCGTCGCACCCGCGGTGTCCTCGGCCGCGGTCGGCTCCGGGGCGGGCGCATCGGCGGGTGTCGGCGCCTCGGCCCGACCGGGGTCGACCTGCTCGGTGAGCGGGTCGTTCTGCAGCTCCTGGTCCTGGCCGTCCTGGCCGCTCCCGTTCTGCGCGTCCTGCGCCTCCTGGACGTAGGGCGGGATCACCGTCCGGCCGTCGGTCAGTGGCGTCGGGTCGAACAGCGTCCAGCCGTACCCGGGGAACCAGGCCTCCACCCAGGCGTGCGCGTCCCGCGTCGTGATCGTGCGGCCTTCCGAGGTGTCCGTGCCCGCGGTGAAACCGACGGCGACGCGGGCGGGCACGTCGACGGTCCGCAGCATCACGGCCATCGCCGACGCGTACTGCTCGCAGTACCCGGCCCGGCCGACGGTCAGGAAGTCCACGAGCGCGTCGTCGCCGCTCCCGGGCGCGGTCTCCAGGCTGTAGCGGAACGCCGTCCCGGGACCGGTGAAGTGGTCGACGAGGGCGATCGCCTTGTCGAAGTCCGTGGCGGCACCGCGGGTGACGTCCGCGGCGATCGCGGCCACCCGTGGATCGACGCCCTGGGTGTTCAGGTAGCCGCGGTCGACAGTGTCCCGGCCGGTGGCCGTCCGGAGCTGCTCCGCGCTCGGCGCGGGCAGCGTGGCGCGCTCCTGCCAGGAGTCCTCCTCGCGCGGCCGCGAGCTGTACGCGGTACCGCCGGCCTGGTCGTAGGCCCAGCGTGCCTCGTCCACCCCGGTGACGGAGTCCGGCGCGCCGTAGACCGGCAACCAGTAGTCTCGGAATCCGAGGTTCTCGACGTCGATCGTGGCCTGGTCCCCGGGGGCGCCGTTCGGCGTCAGCGGACCGGCGAGCGGGACACCCGGCTGCGGCGCGGAGGCCTGCCACCCGGTATCGGGGACGTAGTCCTTGAGCGTGAGCGCGCGCAGGTAGGTGGGCCGGGGGAGACCGGTGACGCGGAAGAGGTCGACCGGGTCGGACTGGGTGAGCTGACCGCGGAGCGAGGTGAACGGGTTCAGCCCGATCGAGCCGCCGCCGGACCCGCCCGAGCCGTTGCCGGTGAAGCGGCCCGCGGTGCCGACCATCGTGGCCGTCGAGCCGACCAGCAGGGCGATCACCGCGGCGAGCGCCACGACGATCGCCCCGGCCGGGGCGTGCCGCCGACCCCCGTCCCGGGCGACGAGCAGCACCCCGAACCCCGAGGCCGCGGCGATCACCGCCCACCAGGGGAGCAGCGCGCTCGCCAGCGCCGTCGGGACCGCGAACACACAGAGCAGGGGGACGCCGCCGGCCGCCGGCGCGTCCGCGGACACGGCGATCCCGTGCACGGCGATGGCGAGCAGGCCGAACGCGGCCGTGGTCAGCAGCAGGATCCCGGGCGTCCCGGCGACGGGTGCGGTCCCGGTGTCGATGGTGCTGCCGGCCTCGGCGAGCAGGTCCCCGGCCGCGCCGAACGCGGCGGGACCCGGGAGCGCGCTGTCGGTGAAGAGCAGGGTGAGGAGCTCGAGCAGGCCCAGGAGCTGGGCGATCAGGACGGCGACACCGCCGAGCCGCTGCACCACGATGCCCAGGACCACGACGAGGCCGACGGCGGCGGCCGCGTGGCCGAGCCACGCGTCGCCCTGGACCACGGCGGACACCGGGGCGCCGGCCAGGAGCACGGCGACGCCGGCGCCGACCGGGGAGAGCCAGCGCAGGCCGGCGCGCACCGGCGGCGGGGCGGGCGGGACGGACGGCGCCGGCGCGGCCGGGGTCGGGCGGGCCGCGGCGGGGGCGCTCACGAGACCCGCACCCGCTGTGCGGCCGCGACCGCGTCCCACACCCGCTCGACGCTCGTGCCCGCGGTGGCGACGGTGACGTGCCATCCCAACCGGCGCAGGGCCGCCGCGGAGGACTCGGCACCGGCGGAGGTGGAGGTGGCGGCGGGGACGGGGGACGAACGCCCCCGGTCCCACGTCGCCACGTCGAGCAGGATCGCGTAGCCGCCGGAGGGCCGCCGCTCGGCCAGCACCTCCGCGTCCCCGGGCGCCAGTGCGCCGAGGATCGCGATGGCGTCGTCCGCGGTGGCGAGCGGTGGCCCGGCCAGCGAGGTGGTGGACACGGGACGCAGGACCGCGAGCGCGTCGAGCAGCGCGTCGGTCCCGTGCGCCCCGCCCAGCGAGGTGCCGTTCTCGGTGATCAGCTCGACCGGTTCGCCGCGGCGGAGCAGGTGCACACCGACGCTCGCGGCCATGCTGACGGCGAACTCGACGCTGGCGCCGGCGCCGTGGCCGCGGTGCGCGCCGTCCCGCCGGTCCAGCAGCACGGTGAGTCCACCGCGCCAGGGGCGCTCCTCGAGCCGGACCATCAGCTCGTCGTGCCGGGCGGTGCTCTTCCAGTGCACGCGGCGCAGCTCGTCGCCCTGCCGGTAGCCACGGATCAGCACGTCCGGGGAACCCTGGCCCTGGTGGGCGACCGCGGCACCCGGCGTGCCCTCGCCACCGCCGAGCGCCACCGGCACCCCCTGCAGGGCGGCGACCCGCGGGAGCACGAGCAGCCGGTCCGACGGCAGGACCTCGTGGGTCAGCTCGACGAGGCCGAGGGCGTCCAGGGCCCGCCCGGACAGCGGGCCGATCCGGTGTGCGCCCCGCAGGACGGGCCGCAGGGGATAGGTGACGGTGGTGCCGGCGGAGCCGAGGCGGTGCACCGTGAAACGGGGCGGGGCGTCGGGGACCACACCGGCCGCGTCCGGCACCGTGTCCGCCAGCCGCAGTGCCCCGGTCACCACCCCGCCGCGCAACGCGAGCGCCACCCGGGTGGTCGAGCCCACGGAGACCCGGTCCGGCGTGATGGACCGCGTGGCCCGCACCGAGCGGCGGGTGCGCAGCGCGAGCAGCAGCGACACCAGCGGCAGGAGGCAGACGAACAGCCCGATCCGCAGCAGGTCCCGCTCGTCCAGGACGATCGCGCAGACGGCCGTCGCGATCCCCCCGGCGAGCAGGCAACGGCCCCGGGTGGTCAGCCCGGACGCCACCGGCGTCAGCCCCGCGCCGGGGCCGGGACGGGCAGCCGGGAGAGCAGCCCGCGCACGACGTCCGCCGCGGTCATCCGGGAGGCCATCGCCTCGGGGGCGAGCATCAGCCGGTGGGCGAGCACGGGGACCGCGATCGTCTGCACGTCGTCCGGCACGACGTAGGAACGGCCGGCGAGCGCGGCCAGCGCGCGGGCGGCGCGGACGAGGTGCAATGTGGCCCGCGGCGAGGCCCCGAGCCGCACCTCCGCGCCACGGCGGGTGCCGCCGACCAGGTCCACACAGTACTGCCGGACCTCGGGGCCGACGTGGACCCGGCGGACGGTCTCGATCACGGTCCGGACGGTCCGGGCGTCCGCGACCGGGCGCAGCTGCTCCAGCGGGTCGGCGCCCGCGTGCTCGTCGATCATCGCGAGCTCGGCGGCCGGATCCGGGTAACCGACACTGATCCGGGCGGTGAAGCGGTCCCGCTGTGCCTCGGGCAGGGGATAGGTCCCGTCCATCTCCACCGGGTTCTGGGTGGCGATGACCATGAACGGGCTGGCCAGCCCGTAGGTGCCGCCGTCCACTGTGACCTGGTGCTCGGCCATGCACTCCAGCAGCGCGGACTGGGTCTTCGGCGACGCGCGGTTGATCTCGTCCGCGATCACGACGTTGGCGAACACCGGGCCGGGGCGGAAGTCGAACTCACCGGTCTGCCTGTTGTAGACGGACATGCCGGTGATGTCCCCCGGCAGCAGGTCCGGGGTGAACTGCACGCGGCTGACCGAACAGTCCAGCGAGCGGGCGAGGGCCTTCGCGAGCGAGGTCTTGCCGACGCCCGGGACGTCCTCGACGAGCAGGTGACCCTCGGCGAGCAGCGCCACCAGTGCGATCCGGACGACCTCGGGTTTGCCCACGATGATCCGCTGCATGTTGGCCGCGACCCGGCCCGTCAGGTCCGCGACGGCGGCGAGCGCGTGCTCCGGGTCCGCCGGTCCGACGGCCGCGGAACGGCTGCTGGTGGTGCTCAACCGATCTCCTTCGTTGCGCGGCGGACATCGCGCCGGCTCGCTCCTCGGCGGAGCCCGGACGACCACCCTCGCCCCCAGTGTGTCAAAGCCGCGGAAAGGGGGTCACCCGGACGGGGAAACCTTCCGCGGCCCCCACCGCCCCCCACCGGGGCCGTCGCCGCCCCCCACCCCGCCCCCACCCGGCGCCCCACGGTCCCCCCACCCCGCCCCCACCCGTCCCCACGAGGAGTGCCGACCTGGGGAAATGCCCGTGGGGACGTGGGGGGAGCAGGGCGTGGACGTCGCGCTACCGAGTGGTGCTCGCCAAACACCCCACTCCGCCCCACCCGCTCTGAGCTGCGCAAACGCGCGCACGGCAAAGAGACCCGGGGTCATCTCGGGTTGACGGTGGAGGGAAGTGGGGTAATGTGGAGATCACTGGGGCGAAGCGGTGCTCCGGGCGGAGGTGGGGGCAGGTGTTCCTCGGCACCTACACCCCCAAGCTGGACGACAAGGGGCGGCTCACGCTGCCGGCGAAATTCCGGGACGAACTGCGGGGCGGGTGCATGGTCACGAAAGGGCAGGACCACTGCCTCTACGTGTTCCCCCGCGAGGCCTTCATCGAGATGGCCACCAAAGTCGCCTCGGCGCCGCTGACCAGCGAGTCGGCTCGAGTCTTCCAGCGCAACCTCTTTGCGGGCACCGACGAGCAGAACCCCGACGGACAGGGCCGGATCGCGATCACCCCGGACCTGCGCCGTTACGCGGGGCTGTCCAAGGACTGCGTGGTGATCGGCGCGTTCACACGCGTCGAGATCTGGGACGCGCAGGCCTGGCAGACCTACCAGGATCAGCATGAGGACGAGTACGCGAAGGCTCAGGAGGAGGTTCTGCCCGGTCTGATCTAGGAGCCCCGGTTCCCCGGAGGCTCCCGCGACACAGCGGGCGAGACGAGATTGTCAAAGAACACCGTCGCCGTCCCGACCCGGATGCCGTGACTTCCCACCCCCGGGCTCCCCGGCCCTGGCGCACCTTCCCCGGTGCCAGGTCCTCCAGGAGCCCGTGGGTGCACGGCATCCAGGTGGGGACGGCGCCGGAACCGTTGTCGTACCGGCTGGGGAGCACGGTACCTCGCGGACCGATAGATGGACAGCGGCGCACCGGAGGACCGATCCTCCGTTGCGTCGTTCGGCCATGCCCGGAGCCGGGCGTGGAGCACGAGGCATGACGCGGAGGGGGGTGGCAGTGACATGAACCGACTCCCTGGCGAGAACGGTGGGGACGATCCGGACGATCAGGACCCGGTGGACGACGGGGCCGCGGCGCGGCACGTCCCGGTGCTGTTGCACCGCGTCCTCGAGCTGCTCGAACCCGCGCTGGCCGGGCGGCCCGCCGTCGTCGTGGACGCCACCCTCGGCATGGGCGGGCACTCGGCGGCACTGCTCGCGGCGCACCCGCAGCTCACGCTCGTCGGGCTGGACCGGGACCCGCAGGCCCTGGAGCTGGCGGGGCACCGGCTGACGGCGTACGCCGACCGGATCCACCTGGTGCACGCGGTGTACGACGAGATCGCCGACGTCCTCGGGGAGCTGGGGCTTCCCCGGGTCGACGGCATCCTGTTCGACCTCGGCGTGTCCTCCCTGCAGCTCGACGCGGACGAGCGCGGCTTCTCCTACTCGCGGGACTCCGACCTGGACATGCGGATGGATCCGACGACGGGGCCGACGGCCGCGGACGTCCTCAACACCTATGCCCCGGGCGATCTCGTCCGGATCCTGCGGGAGTACGGCGAGGAGCGGTTCGCGACCCGGATCGTCTCCGCGGTGGTGAAGCGGCGCGCACGGACGCCGTTCGTGCGCAGCGCCGAGCTGGTGGAGCTGCTCTACGCCGCGGTGCCCGCGGCGTCCCGGCGGACCGGCGGACACCCGGCCAAACGGACGTTCCAGGCGCTGCGGATCGAGGTCAACCGCGAGCTGGAGGCGTTGCGGGACGCGTTGCCCGCCGCCGTCGGCTCGCTGGCGGTGGGCGGGCGCATGGTCGTGCTCGCCTACCACTCGCTCGAGGACCGGATGGTCAAGCGGGAGTTCGCCGCGGGAGCGGCGCCCCGGACCCCGGTCGATCTGCCCGTCGAGCTCCCGGGCCACGGCCCGGAGCTGCGGCTGCTCGTCCGCGGCGCCGAACCGGCGACCGACGACGAGATCACCGACAATCCGCGAGCCGCCTCGGTGCGGCTGCGGGCCGCCGAACGAGTCCGGGAGGCCGCGTGAACACCAGCTGGATCTGCGGGAGCGCCACGTGAGCGCCTCGGTCGACGAGCGGCGCACCGCTCGGAAGCCCTCGGTGTCCGTCACCTGGGAACGTCCGGCCAAGGGGCGGGCGGCGACGATCCCCGCCCAGCGGGGGGCGGACCGCCGGGCGAAGGCCGCGGTCGTCGCACCCGCCCGCAAGAAGGCCGCGGACAAGGCCTACGCGAAGCGGGAGGACCGCCTGCGTCGCTTCGTGGGTGCCCCGCGGAAGCGGACGCAGAGCCCGGCCCCGGCCGGCCGGGCCCAGTTCGTGCTGCTGATCATGGCGCTGCTGGTGGGCGGGCTCGTCGCGACGCTGTGGCTGTCGACGGCCGCCGCGGCGGACTCCTACCGGCTCGTCGACGCGCGGACCGCCGCCCGGAACCTCACCGAGCAGAGCGAGCAACTGCACCGCGAGGTCGCGGCCATGGAGGCGCCGACCGCGCTGGCGCAGCGGGCCACCGAGATGGGCATGGTCCGGGTACAGGACCCGGCCCGGATCGTCGTCGCGCCCGACGGGGCGACGCAGGTCGTCGGCACGCCGCT
>JAOZVV010000110.1 GCA_025869365.1 Pseudonocardia sp. | reverse complement strand
GGCCCGTGCGCGCCGGGATCACGCGGCCCGCCGCCGCGCCCCCCGCCGCGACGGCCGCCGGGGCGTTCCCCGCGGACGAACCGCCCGCGGGGCGCGGCCGGGCGGCCGCGGAGGACCGGGCCGCCGCGTTCGCGCGCCCCGGCCGGGTGCTCCGCTCGCCCGCCCGCGCCGCGGCCGAGACCGCGACGGCCCTCGGCCTCGAGCGGGCCGAACCGGACCCGCTGCTGCGGGACCAGGACCCGGGCCGGTGGGCGGGCCGGACGCTGGACGAGGTGGCCGCCGCCGAACCCGAGGCGATCGGGACCTGGCTCACGGACCCGGCGGCCGCGCCCCACGGCGGCGAGTCCGTGGCCCGGCTCCTGGAGCGGGCGGCGGCCTGGCTGGGCACCCTGCCGGGGGACGGGCACCTGCTCGCCGTCACGCACGCGGCGGTGGTGCGGGCGGTGCTGCTCGACGTGCTCGGCGCCCCCGCGGACCGCTTCTGGCGGATCGACGTGGCCCCGCTGACGGTGACGGTCCTGCGCGGCGGCCCGGGACGCTGGACCCTGCGCTCGACCGGGGCGCCGCCGCGCTCGACCTAGAGATCCACCCGCAGCCGGATCACGGTGCCGCTCGTCTCCTCGCTCCACACCTGCAGGACGTCCGTGAGCTCGGAGGCGAGCCACAGCCCGCGGCCTCGTTCGCCGGACGCGGGCGGGGCCACCATGCCGGGGAACGGGATCGTCATCCAGCCGGTGTCGTGCACCTCGGCGATCAGCCCGGCGTCGCCGGCCCACAGCCGCAGGACGCCGAGCCCGGGCCCGTGCTCCACGCTGTTCGTGGCGATCTCGTTCACCGCGAGCACCAGGTCCGCCACCCGCTCCTGGTCGAGCGCGACCCTGGTGGCCACCCCGGCCACGAGGCGCCGGAGCGCGGGCAGGTCCGGGAGCCGGAAGTCCAGCTGAGCGGTCGGCGGTCCCAGCTCGGGCGGCGGGGGCGGCGGGTACTCGGCGACGATCTCGACGGGGTCCCGCACCGCGTCGTTGGGCAGGCGGCGGCCGTCGATCCGCAGCAGGGGATGGGTCGCCCGGACGATCGGCAACGTCTCCGGATCGTGGGGGAACGGGCAGAGCATCGTGATCGGCAGGCCGTCGAGCACCACGTTGAGCGCGGCGTCGAGACGGATCCAGTGGTCCGGCCCGAGCCCGGCGGCGTCGACGAGGTGCTGGGCGACGACGGTGGTGCGCGCCCCCGGACGCCCCGAGTTCCGGGTCAGCCGTCCCCACCGGGAGGCGACGGTGAACGCGGGGACCCGGTGGACCTCGGCCGGGTCGAGGAACTCGACGTGCTCGGCGCCGGTCCCCAGCGCGGCCGAGAGGGCCTCACGGGTGGGAGCGTCCACGACCGCGACGACCCGTTCGCCCGCGGTGATCGACTCGGACAGCGGTGCCCGGAGCTGTACGGCCAGGTGTTCGGGGCCGTCGTGCAGGACCCCCTCGTGCACCATCCCCGCCGTGGTCTCGACAGAGGTGCCGTTCATCCTCGGCCACCCCGGATGGGGATGGCATCACCCGTTCGCAAGGTGGTCATCGTTCCCGTCCCGAGCAGTGGCGCCGCGCCGTACGATAGTGCGCCACCCCGGCGGTCGCCGAACGGAGCAGCGCCTCCCCGTCCGGCGTAGCGCCGGGCGGTCCGGACCCGCGCCGAGCACCCGTCCCCGGCGGTTCGGCCCGGGCCGCCGGCGGCGGGACGTGCCGCTCGCCCGGTGGTCGCGGGTCCGTGGCAGACGACACCGAACGAACGGCCGATCCTGTGGCAGGGTGACCGGCAAGCACACGCTCGCGGAAAGGTGGACCATGCGCGTCTTCAACGGTGTCGACGAACTTCGCCAGGCCAAGGGATCGCAGCTCGGGGTCTCGGACTGGGTGACGGTCGAGCAGTCCCACATCGACCAGTTCGCCGAGGCGACCGGGGATCACCAGTGGATCCACGTCGACGCCGAGCGCGCGAAGGACGGCCCCTTCGGTAAGACCATCGCCCACGGCTTCCTCACCCTGTCGCTGCTCCCGGTGCTGGTCGCTCAGGTGTACCGCGTCGACAACGTCAAGATGGGCATCAACTACGGGTTGAACAAGGTGAGGTTCACCTCCCCGGTCCCCGTGGGCAGCCGGGTGCGGGGCAGCGTGGAGCTCGTGGACGTCGCGGACGCCAGCGGCGGCTCCGTCCAGATCACCACCAAGATCACGGTCGAGCTCGAGGGATCGGAGCGCCCGGCGATCGTCGCCGAGTGGCTCACCCGCCAGTACAGCTGAGCAGCGAACAGAGCGAGCGAGGAGCGAGAGACGATGCGGGACGCGGTCATCTGCGAGCCGTTGCGGACCCCCGTGGGCGGGTTCGGCGGAACACTGCGGGACGTGCCGGCGCACGAGCTGGCCTCGGCGGTGATCGCGGCGCTCATCGGGCGCACGGGGCTGCCGCCGGAGTCGGTGGACGACGTGCTGCTGGGCAACTGCTACCCGACGATGGACGCGCCCGCGATCGGCCGGGTCGCGGCGCTGGACGCGGGCCTGCCCGTGACGGCGTCGGGCCTGCAGATCGACCGGCGCTGCGGGTCGGGCCTGCAGGCGGTCCTCTACGCCGCCATGCAGGTCCGGACCGGCGCGTCCGAGGTCGTCCTCGCGGGCGGCGCGGAGTCGATGTCCAACGCGGCCTTCTACTCGACGGCGATGCGCTGGGGGGCCAAGGCCGGCCCCGGCGTGCTGCTGAACGACTCGCTCGCCCGCGGCCGCGTGACGGCGGGTGGCAAGAACTACCCGGTTCCGGGCGGCATGATCGAGACCGCGGAGAACCTGCGGGCGGAGTACTCCATCTCGCGCGAGGAGCAGGACGAGTACGCCGTCCGCAGCCACCAGCGGGCCGCCGCCGCCACGGCCGAGGGCCGGTTCGCGGACGAGATCGTGCCGGTCACGGTCAAGGGCCGCAAGGGCGACACCGTGGTGGACCGGGACGAGCACATCCGGCCGGACTCCTCGGTGGAGATCCTCGGCAAGCTGCGCCCGATCCTCGGCAAGCAGGACGAGAACGCCACCGTCACCGCCGGGAACGCGTCCGGCCAGAACGACGGTGCGGCGATCTGCATCGTCACCAGCCCGGAGAAGGCGCAGGAGCTGGGGCTGCGGCCGCTCGTGCGGCTCGTGTCCTGGGGCCTGGGCGGGGTGGCGCCCAAGACGATGGGCATCGGGCCGGTCCCGGCCGTCGCCAAGGCGTTGCAGACCGCCGAGCTGGCGCTCAAGGACGTGGACCTGATCGAGCTGAACGAGGCGTTCGCCTCGCAGGTGCTCGCCTGCACGCGGGAGTGGGGCTTCACCCCCACGGACTTCGAGCGGACGAACGTCAACGGCTCGGGGATCTCCCTCGGCCACCCGGTGGGGGCGACGGGTGGGCGCATCCTCGCGACCCTCGCGCGCGAGATGGTCCGCCGGGATGCCCGCTACGGCGTCGAGACGATGTGCATCGGCGGCGGGCAGGGTCTGGCCGCGGTCTTCGAGAAGGTCTGAGACCGCAGGGATCGGGACCGGGCAGGTGAACGAGCCGCTCGACGTCGCGGCCGAGCTGGGTACCGAGATGATGCGGCTGGTCCGCCTGATGGACCGGGTCCAGGCCCAGTACCAGGCGGAGAACCCGAACGCGGTCGAGCGGGCCGCGTACCTGCTGCTGGTCCACCTGGTGAAGGACGGACCGCAGCGGGCGGGGGCGCTCGCCGAGGCCGTGCACTCCGATCCGTCGACCGTGAGCCGGCAGGTGACCCAGCTCGTGCGGCTCGGCTACGTGGCGCGCACCGCGGACCCGGCGGACGGGCGCGCGACCGTGCTCTCCGCCACCGACGAGGGCCGCCGGGTGTTCGAGGAGAACCGCAGGGTCCGCAACGAGCGGCTCGCGGACATGCTGTCGGCCTGGGAGCCGGCCGACCGCGAGGCGCTCACCCGGCTCATGTCCCGGCTGACCTCGGACCTCGAGGACCGCTGGACCAGGGGCTGGTGAGCTCCCCCGGGGCGACCCGCCGTGCAGGTCGCCCCCGGGCGGCGCCCGCTAGTGCTCGGGCGTCTCGCTGGCCTCGAGGGCGGCGGCCTCCGCGGCCTCGGCGTCCTGCTGGCGCTTGTAGGAGTTGTGGATCTCACGCTCGGCGTCCGCGCGGCCGACCCACATCGCCCCCTCGACGCTCTTGCCGGGCTCGAGGGTCTTGTAGATCTCGAAGAAGTGCTGGATCTCGGCCCGGTCGAACTCGGGCAGGTGGTGGATGTCTCGCAGGTGCTCCTGGCGGGGGTCGTCCGCCGGCACGCAGAGGACCTTGTCGTCCCCGCCCTTCTCGTCCTTCATGCGGAACATGCCGATCGCGCGCGAGCGCACGAGGCAGCCCGGGAACGTCGGCTCCTGGATGAGGACCAGGGCGTCGAGGGGGTCGCCGTCCTCGCCGAGGGTGTCCTCGATGAAGCCGTAGTCCGCCGGGTACTGGGTGGCGGTGAACAGCGTCCGGTCCAGCCGGATGCGGCCGCTCTTGTGGTCCACCTCGTACTTGTTGCGGCCGCCCTTGGGGATCTCGATCAAAACGTCGAAGTCCACTGCTGGTGCTCCTGTGCTCTCGGTGCGTGCTGCGCACGCGCGTGTACGGACCGTGTTCTCCCGTGCCTGGGCCGGTCGGCGGATCGGCCCAGGCGCCTACCTCTAGTGTGGGGGACCGCATCGGGCCGGTCGTGACCGGCCGACCCGCCCGCTCACTCCGCGCGGGCGTGAGAGGAGCGGACGCACGTGGGTCTCGGCCGCCGGATCGGTGACACTCTACGGCTTCCCGGGCGCCGGGTGCGGCGCCTGACGCTCGTCCTCGTGGTTCTGGCAGTGGCCGCCGCGGGCGGCGGCGCAGTGGCGCTCTCGGCGCCCACACTGCTCTCCGACCTGGGGATCAGTCGTACGGCGAGTGCCGCCGCGAACATCCCGGCACCCGTCCCGCAGCTCGTCCCGCTCGCCGGCACGGCGCCCACGCCGAGCGGCACCGGGCTCACCTCGGTGCTGGGCCCGGTCACCGGGGGCTCCGGCCTGGGGGACTTCGGTGGGGTCGTGGTCGATCCGGCCGCGCCGCGCGGGTCGGGACCGCTGTGGCAACTATCACCGGACGAGCCCCTCGTCCCGGGGAGTACGGGCAAGCTCCTGACGGCCGGGGCGGCGCTGCTGACCCTGGACTCGACCGAACGCTTCGCCACCCGGGTCGTCACCGGCGCGACCCCGGACACCGTCGTCCTTGTCGGGGGCGGGGATCCCACGCTCACCGCGCTGCCCGCCGGGCAGAACTCGGTGTACCCGGATCCGGCCCGGCTGGACGACCTGGTGGCGGACGTGAAGAAGGCGCTGCCGAACCAGAACATCCGCAAGGTCGTGATCGACACGAGCGCGTGGACCGGCCCGACGCTCGCCGAGGGTTGGGACCCCACGGACGTGCCCGGCGGGTTCGTCGCGCCGATGGTCCCGCTGATGCTCGACGGCGGCCGGGTCGACCCCACCGCGCAGGACGGACCGCGGGTCGACGACCCCGCGGAACAGGCCGGCGTCGCGTTCGCGAAGAAGCTGGGGCTCAGTGCCAAGGCGGTGTCCGTCGGTACCGCGCCGCCTGACGCGCAGGACCTCGGCACGGCGCTGTCCGCCCCCGTCTCCCAGCTGGTGGAACACCTGATGACCACCTCGGACAACGTCCTCGCCGAGGCACTGGCCCGGCGGGTGGCGATCACCCGGCAGGGGGACCCGTCGTTCGTCGGCTCGGCGAAGGAGACCCTCGCGGCGCTCTCCCAGGCCGGCTTCGACGTCACCGGCGCCACGATGGTCGACGGCAGCGGCCTCTCCACGGCGGACCGGGTGCCCCCACGGCTGCTCGGGGCCCTGCTGGCCGCGGCGGCGGCCCCGTCGCTGGGACCGGACGACACGGAGTTCCTGCGCCCGATCATCAGCGGCCTGCCGGTCGCGGGCGGGGACGGGACGCTGGAGGACCGGTTCGGCACGGGCGTCTCCGCCGAGGGTCGGGGCGTGGTCCGTGCCAAGACCGGGACGCTGACCGGGGTGAGCAGCCTCGCGGGCGTCGTCACGGACGTGGACGGGCGGTTGCTCGTGTTCGCGATGATGTCCAACGGGGTCTCACCCGCCACCGTCCGGCCGAAGCTGGACACGATCGCGGCGACCCTGAGCCGATGTGGCTGTCGCTGAGCGGCTGTGGCCGGCACGGTCCGGCGTAGCCTCGGTGCGATGACGTCGACAGCTGCGCCGGCCGCCCGAGCCGAGGACCGGGAGCTCACCCAGGGGCTCCCGATCAACTGGGGCCTGGCCCGCCGCACCGCGGGCCGGCTCGTCCAACCCGGTCCCGCGGTGGACCGGGAGACCGCTCGTGAGCTGGTCGACCGGCTCCGCACGGACGCGGCGGTGGCCGAGGGCCACGTCCGGGACGTCACCGGCCTCGGGGTGGGTCTGCCGCTGCTGCCCGCGGACGTCGTGGACCGCCCCGCCTGGGCCGCGGCCGCCGTCGACGGCATGGCCCGGCTGACGGCGGGTGCCCGCCTCCCGAAGAGCCCGCGCGCCGCCAGGGCCGTCACCGCGACGACGTCCGGGCTGCAGATCGGCGGTGTCCTGGCGTTCGTCGGCAGCCGGGTGCTGGGCCAGTACGACCCCTTCGGCGGGCCGGACCACCAGGGCCGGCTGCTGCTCGTGGCGCCCAACATCCACGCCGCCCAGCAGGCCCTGGACGTGCCGGCGGAGGACTTCGGGCTCTGGGTCTGCCTGCACGAGGCCACGCACCGCCTGCAGTTCACCGCCGTCCCGTGGCTGCGGGACTACTTCGCGGGCCAGATCGGCGAGTTCCTCTCGATCGGGGACCCGACGAAGCAGGCCGGGATGATGGAGCGGCTGCCCGAGGCGATCAAGGCCTTCAGGGAGTCCAAGGGGGACACGCTCGCGCTCGTGGAGCTGCTGCAGGGCCCGGAGCAGCGGGCCGTCCTGGACCGCCTGCTGGCCCTCACGACGCTGCTGGAGGGCCACGCGGACCACGTCATGGACGCCGCGGGGCCGGGCGTCGTCCCGAGCGTCGCGACGATCCGGGAGCGCTTCACCGTGCGCCGCCGCGGGGGCGGGATCGTGGACCGCCTCCTTCGCGCACTGCTCGGCGTCGAGGCGAAGATGAAGCAGTACGCGGTCGGTTCGGCGTTCACGGACCACGTCGTCGGGGCGGTGGGGATGGAGGGCTTCAACACGATCTGGACCAGCCCGGACACCCTCCCCACCCGCGCGGAGCTCAACGCCCCGGAGACCTGGCTGGCCCGCCTCCACTGACCGGAACCCGTCGTCAGGACCGCCTCATGGAGCCATGACGCGCTTCCAGGGCCTCAAAAAGCGCGTCGTGGGCGTGTCAGGGTGTGCGCGTGGGCGGGGACGCGGGGGCGGTGCGGCGGGCGGTGCGGGCCGCCCTCGGCCGGACGCCGCTCACCGGTCCGCCGCTCGTGGGCTGCTCCGGGGGCGCGGACTCCCTCGCCCTCCTCCTCGCCGCGCACGCCGAGCGCCCGGACGCCCGGGCCGCCGTGGTCGACCACGGGCTCCAGCGGGGGTCCGCCGAGCGGTCCGCGGCGCTGGCCGAGGACCTGCGGGCGCGGGGGATCGAGGCGGAGGTGCACGCCGTCGTCGTCGAGGGGGCGGGCGGGACCGAGGCGGCCGCACGCCGGGCCCGGTACGCCGCGCTCTCCGCCGCGCGGCCATCGGCCGCCTCACCCGTGCTGCTCGGCCACACCCTCGACGACCAGGCGGAGACCGTCCTGCTCGGGCTCGGCCGCGGATCCGGGCCCCGCTCGATCGCCGGTATGCGCGAATGGGACCCACCCTGGCTGCGGCCGCTGCTCGCCGTTCGCCGCGCGGACACCCGTGCGACCTGCGCCGCGCACGGCCTCACCCCCTGGGAGGACCCGCACAACACCGATCCGCGCTTCACCCGCGTCCGGCTGCGCCGCGAGGCCCTCCCCCTCCTGGAGGACGTGCTCGCCGGCGGCGTCGCGGAGGCCCTCGCCCGCACCGCCGCCCAGCTCAGGGACGACGAGCGCGCGCTCACGGAGTGGGCGGACCGCGTGAGATGCGCCGCAGAGCGCGCGGACGGCCTGGATGTCGCCGAGCTGGCCGCCGCCCCGGCCGCCGTCCGCCGCCGCGTGCTCCGCTCCTGGTTACGGGATCGGGGTGCGGGTCCGCTCACGGACGCGCACCTGCGGGCGGCGGACGATCTCGTCGGCGCGTGGCGAGGGCAGGGCGGACCGCGGCTGCCCGGTGGGTTGGACCTGGTCCGTCGGCGTGGCAGGCTCTCGCTGCACACCCGTGGAGCCCACAGCTAGTCCCAGTCGCAGGAGGCATCGGCGTGTACGACGGCGACATCGCGTCCGTCCTGGTCACCGAACAGCAGATTCGCGACAAGACCGCCGAGCTCGCCGAGACGATCGGCAAGGACTACGCGGACTCGTGCGCGGGCGTCGCGGGGCCGGACGACCTCCTGCTGGTCGGCGTCCTCAAGGGTGCGGTCATGTTCATGACGGACTTCGCCAGGGCCCTGCCGCTGCCGGTGCAGCTGGAGTTCATGGCGGTCAGCTCGTACGGCTCGGCGACGTCGTCGTCGGGCGTGGTGCGGATCCTCAAGGACCTGGACCGGGACATCGCGAACCGGCACGTCCTGATCGTCGAGGACATCATCGACTCGGGACTGACCCTGTCCTGGCTGCTCAAGAACCTGGAGTCGCGGGGGCCTGCGTCGCTCGAGGTCGTCACGCTGCTGCGCAAGCCGGACGCGGTGAAGGTCGACGTCCCGGTGAGGTACGTGGGCTTCGACATCCCGAACGAGTTCGTCGTCGGCTACGGGCTGGACTACGGCGAGCGCTACCGGGACCTGCCCTTCATCGGCACGCTGGAGCCCGCCGTCTACGCCTGAGGCGCGCCGGCCCGGGCGGTGGGGCCGTCAGCCGCCGATCGGCGGGCCCGCCGGCGGGGCGACGTCCTCCAGCGGAACCCCGGGCGGGGTCGTGGTGAAGGGCTCCGTCCCCCGCACCAGCTGCAGCGTCCCGAGCCCCCCGTGCGCGTTCGCGTAGGCGAGCTCGCGGGAGATGTCCGACACCCCGTTGCTCACCGGCAGCGGGGCCAGGTTCAGCGTGGACAGCAGCCCGACGGCCTTGCCGTCCGCGTCGAGGAAGGCGCTCCCGGAGTCCCCGGGGACGCCGGGGGAGACCGTGTAGACCTCGTGACCCCAGCCGTCGCCGACGTCGCCCGCGCTGACCCCGGCCTTGGGGCTCAGCGCCGTGACGCCCTGGCGGAGCGGCGAGTTCCCGTAGGAGTAGGTCAGCGCGCCGGTGGGCAGGCCCGCGGAGGAGATCCCGGTGGGGCCGCCGAAGAACGGGAGCGACGGGTTGAGGTGCGCGACCGCGTCCCGGCTCAGCTCGATCAGCCCGAGGTCGTTGTACGCGCACGTGTTCGGGTCCGTCTCGCCACGCTGCTGCATCGTCACCCAGGAGCTGTAGACGAGCGTGCCGCCGGTCGTGTAGCCGCGGTCCCCCTTGACCGTCACGGCCGTGCCGACGGGCATCGTCGAGGAGTTGCAGCCGTCGGTCTCCGTGGCCTGTCCGGTGCCGGCGCAGTGCGCGGCCTGGCCGAGGAACGTGCGGTCGCCGCTGGTGAAGACGAAGTTGCTGGTGCAGGCGCCGCCACCGGTCGTGATGGTCTGGACGCCCGGGTGCAGCTCGGCGGAGCCGGCCGGGGCCCAGGCGGGGGCGGTGGGTGCGGCGAGCGGGGCCGCCATGGCGGGCTGGGCCGTGGCCGTCGAGGGGAGGACGAACGCGACCGCCGCGACCACACCGACGGCCACCGCCGTCGCGGTGAGGCCTCTGACGTGCGTTCCCCGACCCGACCCGACCATCACGCACGCTCCCCGAGAGAACAACCAGACATCACGGACGAGGTCGCGGTACCCGCACACCGACCTCGTCGTCCCGTCCAACGAGCGCCTGTCCTCGGGGATACCCCACCACCCAGGTGGACGTTCGGTGACCGTCCCGGTTCTTCCCGTCACCGGAGTGAGACCCGTCCGTGACGTAGGCCTCGGCGAGCAGGTGAACGGGCGGGAACACGGCCTCCCCGCGGCTCGTTGTCCGGACACGATAGACCAGCCGGCTCCCGGCATCCGTACGCGTTGGCGCGGGTTCGTCCCGCGACAGCTATCCTTGCGGATCAGGGCCGGTCCGCCCGCCGCCGGGCGCTCATTGGCCTTTCGTGATCAGCGGGGGTACGGACCCGGAGAACCACACTCGGGAAGGTGAAGGCCGCAAGGGCCGAAGCTGCATGGACCGCAAGCGCCTGCTCCGCAACCCCGTGATCTGGATCCTCGTCGTGATCCTGGTCTACTTCGCGTTCAGCACGTTGTTCGACGACACCCGCGGCTACACGCAGGTCCCGACGTCCACCGCCCTGACGCAGATCGACTCCGGCAACGTCAAGGACGCCACGGTCGAGGACAAGGAGCAGCGGCTCCGCCTCACGCTGAACAACCCGGTCGACGGCAGCACCCAGCTGATCACCCAGTACCCGGCGCAGTCCGGCGGGGTGGTGTTCCAGAAGCTCGAGGACGCGTCGAACAACCCCAGCTTCAACACCGTCGTGCGACAGGACTCGTTCCTGACCACGATGCTGATCTACCTCATCCCGCTCGGCCTCGTGCTCCTCGTCCTGTTCTGGATGATGAACAACGCCCAGGGCGGCGGGAACCGGGTGATGTCCTTCGGCAAGTCGAAGGCCAAGCAGCTCAACAAGGACATGCCGAAGACCACCTTCTCGGACGTCGCGGGCGCCGACGAGGCGGTCGAGGAGCTGTACGAGATCAAGGACTTCCTGCAGAACCCGGGCCGCTACCAGGCCCTGGGCGCGAAGATCCCCAAGGGTGTGCTGCTCTACGGCCCGCCCGGCACCGGCAAGACGCTGCTGGCCCGGGCGGTCGCGGGTGAGGCGGGCGTGCCGTTCTACACGATCTCCGGCTCGGACTTCGTGGAGATGTTCGTCGGCGTCGGCGCCTCGCGTGTGCGTGACCTGTTCGAGCAGGCCAAGCAGAACTCGCCCTGCATCATCTTCGTGGACGAGATCGACGCGGTCGGCCGCCAGCGCGGCGCGGGCCTCGGCGGTGGCCACGACGAGCGCGAGCAGACGCTGAACCAGCTCCTCGTCGAGATGGACGGGTTCGACGCGCGCGGCGGCATCATCCTCATCGCCGCCACGAACCGCCCGGACATCCTGGACCCGGCGCTGTTGCGCCCCGGCCGGTTCGACCGGCAGATCCCCGTCGGCGCGCCGGACCTGGCCGGCCGCCAGGCCATCCTGGCCGTGCACTCCAAGGGCAAGCCCTTCGCGAACGACGTGGACTTCCTGAGCCTGGCCAAGCGGACGGTCGGCATGTCCGGTGCGGACCTGGCCAACGTCATCAACGAGGCCGCGCTGCTCACCGCCCGCGAGAACGGCACGCAGATCAACGGTGCCGCGCTCGAGGAGTCCGTGGACCGCGTGGTCGGCGGGCCGCGGCGCAAGGGCAAGATCATCTCCGAGCAGGAGAAGAAGATCACCGCCTACCACGAGGGCGGGCACGCGCTGGCCGCGTGGGCGATGCCGGACCTGGAGCCGGTCTACAAGCTCACGATCCTGCCGCGCGGGCGCACCGGCGGGCACGCCCTCGTCGTCCCCGAGGACGACAAGGGCCTGATGACGCGTTCGGAGATGATCGGACGCCTGGTGTTCGCCATGGGCGGGCGCAGCGCCGAGGAGCTGGTGTTCCACGAGCCCACGACGGGTGCCTCCAGCGACATCGACCAGGCCACCAAGATCGCCCGCGCGATGGTCACCGAGTACGGCATGAGCGCACGCCTCGGTGCCGTCCGCTACGGCCGCGAGCAGGGCGACCCCTTCCTCGGCCGCTCGATGGGCAACCAGGCGGACTACTCGCTCGAGGTCGCCCACGAGATCGACGAGGAGGTGCGCAAGCTGATCGAGGCCGCGCACACCGAGGCGTGGGAGATCCTCAACACCTACCGGGACGTCCTGGACGACCTGGTGTTCGAGCTCCTGCAGAAGGAGACGCTCACCCGCAAGGACCTGGAGCGGATCTTCGACCAGGTGGAGAAGCGGCCGCGGATCACCGCGTTCAACGACTTCGGGGACCGCACGCCGTCGGACAAGCCGCCGATCAAGACCCCGGCCGAGCGGGCCCGGGAGAACGGTGAGCCCTGGCCGCCGCACCCCGAGCCCGAGCGTGAGCCGACTCCGGTCGGCTCCTACCCGGGCGGCGGCAACGGTGTCCAGGCCGCGGGGCCCAACGGCGTCCCCGGCCCCCACGGCGGCAGCCCGAACGGCGGCCCCGGACCGCTGCCGCCCAACGGCGGCTACCCGGGAGGGTTCCCGGGCCAGGGCTACGGCCAGCCGGCGCCCGCGGGCACCGGCGGTCACGGCAACGGCTACGGGGCGGACGCGACCCGGACCGGCAACGGGGGCCACCAGGCCCACCAGCCGCCGTACGCGGTCCCGCCGAACTACGGCGCCCCCGCGGACTGGAGACCGGCCACCACGCCGGCGGGCCAGACCTGGCCGCCGCCGAACTGGACGCCGCAGGACGCCGGGCAGCAGTACCCGCCGCAGCAGGGCCGGCCCGCGCCCCAGCAGCAGCCCGCGCCCGAGCAGCCCGGCCAGCAGCAGCCCGCACCCCAGCGGCCCGGCCAGCAGTACCCCGCGCAGGAGCAGGGACCCGACACGCCGCAGGCGCCCCGGGACGACACCACCCCGCCCGCGAACGGGACACCCGATGACGGAGGCCGGAACTGAGCACGGAACTGACCACGCCGGCCGAGGTCGACGGCGCCGCCGTGCTCGCCCGGCGCGGCATCGACCACGCCCGCGCCGAGGCCGCGATCAGGGAACTGCTGATCGCCGTCGGCGAGGACCCGGACCGCGAGGGGCTCAGGGACACCCCGGCCCGGGTCGCCCGCGCCTACGAGGAGATCTTCGCCGGTCTCTACGTGGAGCCGGACGCCCCGCTGGAGCGCACCTTCGACGAGGGTCACGGTGAGCTCGTCCTGGTCAGGGACATCCCGGTGTTCAGCACGTGCGAGCACCATCTCGTGCCGTTCCACGGGTTCGCCCACGTCGGCTACATCCCGTCGGTCGAGGGGCGGGTCACCGGCCTGTCCAAGATCGCCCGGGTGGTGGACCTGTACTCGAAGCGCCCGCAGGTCCAGGAGCGCCTCACGGGTCAGGTCGCGGACGCGCTGGTCCGCAAGCTGGATCCGCGGGGCGTCATCGTGGTGATCGACGCCGAGCATCTCTGCATGGCCATGCGCGGCGTGCGGAAGCCGGGCTCGCGGACCACCACGTCCGCGGTGCGCGGGATGTTCAAGTCCTCGCCGTCGTCCCGTGCGGAGGCGTTGTCGCTGATCAGGAGCGGCTGACAGTGGCCGGTGGGCAGGGCTGGGCCCACGCGCTCCCGAACCTCGGCCGGTGTGCCGTCATGGGCATTCTCAACGTCACGCCGGACTCGTTCTCGGACGGCGGCCGCTACGTGGACCGCGGGCACGCCGTGGCGCACGGTGTGGCGATGCGCGACACCGGCGCCGATCTCGTCGACGTCGGCGGGGAGTCCACCCGACCCGGTGCCGCGCGGGTGGACGCGGCCACCGAACGCGAGCGCGTGGTCCCGGTGATCCGGGACCTCGTCGCCGAGGGCGTCCGGGTCAGTGTGGACACCACGCGCGCGAGCGTCGCGGAGGCGGCCGTCGAGGCCGGTGCGGTGCTCGTCAACGACGTGTCCGGCGGCCTGGCCGATCCGCACATGGCCGCCGCCGTCGCCGCGCTGCGGGTGCCCTGGATCCTCATGCACTGGCGCGGGCACAGCGACCGGATGAACGATCTCGCGAGCTACGAGGACGTCATCGGCGAGGTGCGCCACGAGCTGGTCGCCCGGGTGGACGCGGCGGTGATGGCCGGGGTGGACCCGGACCGGCTGATCCTGGACCCGGGCCTCGGCTTCGCGAAAACCGCCGCACACAACTGGGCCCTGCTGCGCCGGCTGGACGTGCTGATCGCGCTGGGTTTCCCGGTGCTGGTCGGGGCGTCCCGCAAGCGGTTCCTCGGGCAGCTGCTCGCGGACCACGACGGCACGCTGCGCCCGCCCGCGGGACGGGACGGCGCCACCGCCGCGGTCAGTGCGCTCGCGGCCGACGCGGGGGCCTGGGGCGTGCGCGTGCACGACGTCGACACGACGATGGACGCGGTCGCCGTGGCCACGGCCTTCCGGCTGGGCGCCTCACGGGCCCGCACCGGCCCGTGGCTGGGCGATGCGCCTTCCGCCTGAACGACGACGACGGCCCCGGACGAGGATGCAGGGATGACGGACCGGATCGAACTGCGCGGACTGAAGGTCCGCGGCCACCACGGCGTGTTCGACCACGAACGCCGGGACGGCCAGGACTTCGTCGTGGACATCGTGGTGTGGATGGACCTGGACGAGGCCGCGGCCACGGACGACCTGACGCGGACCCTGCACTACGGCGAGCTGGCCGAACGCGCCGCCGCGATCGTGGCCGGCGAGCCGCGGAACCTGATCGAGACGGTGTCCGCGGAGATCGCCGAGGACGTCATGACCGATGAGCGGGTGCACGCCGTCGAGGTGACCCTGCACAAGCCGTCCGCCCCGATCCCGCTGGACTTCGCCGACGTCGCCGTGGTCGCCCGCCGCTCCCGGCGCAACGGCCCCCGCGGCCGGGTGATCCCCGCATGACCCCCGCGAGTCGCGGTATTTCCGTCACCGAGTCGCGGGATCCCCGATGAGCCGCGCCGTGCTGTCCCTCGGGTCGAACCTCGGGGACCGGCTCGCCCACCTCCGCAGCGTCGTCGAGGACCTGCGGGAGGTCCTCGTCGCCGTCTCGCCGGTGTACGAGACCGAGCCCTGGGGTGGCGTCGAGCAGCCGGACTTCCTCAACGCGATCCTGATCGCGGACGACCCCGCCCTCGACGAGTGGGGTTGGCTGCGCCGCGGCCAGGCGCTGGAGGACGCGTCCGGGCGGGTGCGCGAGGTGCGGTGGGGTCCGCGGACCCTGGACGTCGACGTCGTGAGCGTGGACGGCCCGGACGGCCCGGTGTTCAGCGCGGACGCGGCGCTGCTCCTCCCGCATCCCGGCACCGCGGACCGCGCGACCGTCCTCGTTCCCTGGCTGGACGTCGAACCGGACGCCGTGCTGCCCGGACGCGGCTCCGTCCGCGCCCTGCTCGGTGCCCTCCCGGACGCGGACACCGAGGCCGTGCGGCGCCGGGACGACCTGGTGCTCGTGCGGTGAAGGCCACCCGTCCGCGCGATCTCCTGGCGGCGGGGCTCGCCGCCGCGGTCGTCGGGCTCCTGATCGTCCAGCTGACCTACGGTTCGTTGCCCCCCTTCCCGCTGCCCGCCGGCGTCACGCTCGGCGTGCTCGGGATCGCCGAGGCCGTGGTCGGGAACGTCCTGCGGGGCCGGATCCGGCGCAGCCCCGGCAGCCGGCCGCTCGAACCGCTCGTGGCGGCCCGGGCGGTGATCGTCGCGCAGGCCTCCGCCATGGGCGGTGCGCTGGTCGCGGGGCTGTGGGCCGGCCTGCTGGGGTACGTGCTGCCCCGTAGCGGGAGTGTCACCGCGGCGGCCTCGGACGCGGCGGCGGCCGGGGTCGGGCTGGTGTGCGCGCTGGGGCTGGTCGCCGGGGCGCTGTGGCTCGAGCGGTGCTGCCGCGCGCCGGAGGACCGGGACCGGGACCCCGACCCCCGCGGCCGGGACGAGCGGGACCAGGGGGACCCCGGCCGCTACTGACCCGCCGGGGAGAGCCTGCCCACCCGGACCCGCCCGAGCCGCGCCGGACGTCGGACCCCACCCGTAGGCTCCCCCGATATGGCGCATCCCCTTCCGAGGCACGCCCACGCGGCACGTCGTCGCGGCGTGCTCGCCCCGGTCGTCGGACTGGTGCTGCTGGGCATCTGCGGCCTCGTCGTGCTCGGCATCGTCGGCAGCTCCGTCGGCCCCGGCGGGGTGATCGTCGGGGCCCTCTGCGCGCTGCTGCCCGTCGGGCCGGTCGTCGCGACGTTCCTGTGGGTGGACCGCTGGGAGCCCGAACCCCCGCGGATGCTGCTCTTCGCGTTCCTCTGGGGCGCCTGCTTCGCCGCACTGTCCGCGCTGCTGATCAACTCCAGCGCGGCGCTCGCGGCGGACCAGCTGCTCGGCCGGGGCAGCGGGGACGTCCTGGGGGCGGTCGTGATCGCCCCGTTCGTGGAGGAGGCGGTGAAGGGCCTGTTCCTCGTCGGGCTGCTGATCTGGCGTCGCCGCGAGTTCGACGGCGTGGTCGACGGCATCGTCTACGCCGGACTGACCGCCGCCGGTTTCGCCTTCACCGAGAACATCCTCTACATCGGACGGGCCTTCGCCGAGGGCGGCATCGCGGCCCAGGGCGGCGGCGTCCTCGCGGTCGTGCTGCTGCGCGGGGTGTTCTCCCCGTTCGCGCACCCGCTGTTCACCGTCATGACCGGGATCGGCGCGGGCATCGCGGCGGCCAACCGCAGGCCCGCCGTGCGGGTGCTGGCGGTGCTGGCGGGCTATCTCGTCGCCGTCGTCCTGCACTCGCTGTGGAACGGCGCCGCGACGTTGTTCGGCGGCGGGGTGTTCCTCGGGGTCTACGCGTTCGTGATGCTGCCGCTGTTCGTCGCGATGATCGTCGTGATCGTCTGGCAGCGACGCCGGGAAGCGCGGACCGTGGCGAGCCAGCTGCCCGGGTTCGCGGAGGCCGGCTGGATCGCGTGGAGCGAGGTCCCCCTGCTCGGCAACCTGTCCCGGCGCCGCGGCTGGCGGGCCGCCGTGCGTCGCCGGGCGGGATCGCACGCGGCGAGAGCCGTCGCGGACTACCAGGCGGCCGTCACCGAGCTCGCGTTCCTCCGCGCCCGGATCTCCCGGGGTTCGGTACGGGACAGCGCCGGTCCCCGGCACGACGAGATGCTGCACACCCTCGCGGTCGCGCGGGCCCGGGCGGTCGGGATGCCGGACGCCCTCACCGCGACCTGGGGGAACCGGCCCCCGCCGCCGGGCTGGCAGCCGCCCCCGCCCGGTCCGGTGACGGTCACGATGCAGATCCCGCAGGGCTACGGCCCGCCCCCGGGGGCCCAGAACTACGCACCCCAGCCCGGCTACGGCCCGCCGGGGCACGGCCCCCGGCCCGGCTACGGACCTCCGCCGCAGGGCTACGGCCCGCCGCCCGGGGCACAGGGTCGTCCTCCCGGGTGGAACCCACCGCGCTGAGCCACCCGAACCGGGCGCTGATCACCAGGAGCGGTACATCCCGGCCACGGGCGGCCGGGGTGTACCGCACGCGGTGATCACGCCACTCTGTCCCGTCCTCCGGGGCCCCTGGCCGCGCCCGTGATCGCGGTCCGGGCGGCGACAGCCGCACCCACCGCGGCGACCCCGGGCCCCTGCGGGTGAACCCCGTCACGAGGCAGTTACGTGATCGTCGCCCCCGTCTACCCTGGCGTCGCGTCGCCAACAGCCGTCGACAGCTCGTCCGGTACCCGAAGCGTGGACTGGAACGAGAAGGAGCGTCATGAGTGCAGGCCGTCCAGCGCGGCTCGCCGTCGGAGTCGTCTCCGCCGGGCGGGTCGGTGCAGCTCTCGGCGCCGCGTTGAGCGGTGTCGGCCACCGCGTCGTCGCCACCTCCGGGGTCTCCCGGGAGTCCCTCCACCGTGCGGACACCCTGCTTCCCGGCGTCCCGCTGCTGCCCCCGGACGAGGTGGTCCAGCAGGCGGACCTCGCCGTCCTCGCCGTCCCGGACGACGTCCTGCCCGGCCTGGTCCGCGGTCTCGCCAACGCCGGGTGCTTCCGCCCCGGCCAGATCGTCGTCCACACCTCGGGCGCGCACGGCGTCGCGGTGCTGGACCCCGCCGGCGAGCACGACGTGCTGCCGATCGCGCTGCACCCGGTGATGACCTTCACCGGCCGCGAGGAGGACGTTCAGCGGCTGCTCGCCTGCAGTGTCGGCGTCACGGCGCGGGAGGGTGACGAGGCGGCCTGGAGCGTGGGCGAGGCGCTGGTCGTCGAGATCGGGGCGGAGCCCGTGCGGATCGCCGAGGCCGTCCGCCCGCTCTACCACGCCGCGCTCTCGCACGGGGCGAACCACCTGGTCACGCTCGTGCGTGACGCCGTCGAACTGCTGGAGGACGCCGGGATCCGGCCCGCGGACCGGCTGCTCGGCCCGTTGCTCTCGGCGGCGCTGGACAACGCGCTGCGCCATGGGGACCGCGCCCTGACCGGCCCGGTCGCGCGCGGCGACGTCGGGACCGTGCGCAAGCACCTGCGCGAGCTCGACGCCGTCGATCCCGATCTGGCGGACACCTATCGCATCCTGGCCCGCCGGACCGCGTACCGCGCCGGCGCGGCGGGACTGCTGCCCGACCACGCGGCCGACGAGGTCCGCGCGACCCTGGAGGAACACCGGTGACCGCACCTGCCCGGACCCGCGGCGGCTACGCCAGGGGAGAGCTGACCGTCCACTCCGAACCGTCCGGCATCGCGCCCGTCACGCGCGCGCTGCGCAACGCGGGACGCAAGGTCGTGCTCGTCCCGACGATGGGTGCGTTGCACGACGGGCACCGCGAGCTGATCCGGCACGCGCGCAAGATCCCCGGCAACGTCGTGCCCGTCGTCAGCATCTTCGTGAACCCGCTGCAGTTCGGCCCGAACGAGGACCTCGCGAGGTACCCGCGCCCCCTGGAGAAGGACCTCGAGGCCTGCCGCGAGGAGGGCGCCGAGCTGGTGTTCACCCCGGGCGTCGAGCACATGTACCCGCCGGGCTCGGACACCCGCATCGCGCCGGGCCCGCTCGGGGACGAGCTGGAGGGCGCCGTCCGCCCGGGCCACTTCGCCGGCATGCTGACCGTCGTCGCGAAGCTCTTCCACATCGTCGGGCCGGACGTCGCGCTGTTCGGCGAGAAGGACTTCCAGCAGCTCGTCCTGATCAAGAAGATGGTGCGGGACCTGGACTTCCCGCTCTCGGTCGTCGGTGTGCCGACGGTCCGCGAGCCGGACGGCCTCGCCCGCTCCTCGCGCAACGTCTACCTGTCCGCGGACGAGCGGGCCCGCGCCGCGACCCTCGACCGCGCGCTGCGCGAGGGGGCCGGGGTGTCCGCGTACGGCCCGGAGACCGTCCTCGAGCGGGCCCGGGCGGTGCTCGCCGAGGAGCCCGCCCTGCAGGTCGAGTACCTGGAGCTCCGCGACACCGACCTCGGCCCGGACCCGGTGTCCGGCCCGGCCCGGCTGCTCGTCGCCGCCCGCCTGGGCACCACCCGCCTGATCGACAACATCTCCGTCCAGCTCTAGGGGTGACCGTGTACCGCACGATGATGACGTCCAAGATCCACCGCGCCACGGTGACCCAGGCCGACCTGCACTACGTCGGCTCGGTGACGGTGGACCGGGACCTGATGGAGGCGGCGGACCTGCTCGAGGGCGAGAAGGTCGCGATCGTCGACATCACCAACGGGGCCCGGCTCGAGACCTACGTGATCCCCGGCGAGCGGGGCAGCGGGGTGATCGGCATCAACGGCGCCGCCGCGCACCTGGTCCACCCCGGGGACCTGGTCATCCTGATCGCCTACGGGCAGCTCGACGACGCGGAGCTGCTCACCTACTCCCCGCGCGTGGTGTTCGTCGACGAGCACAACCGGGTCGTGGAACTGGGCAACGACCCCGCGCACGCCCCGGAGGGCTCGGGACTGCTGTCCGGAGCGGTCAGCGCGAACTGACGTGCTCCTCTGCATCGACGTCGGCAACACCCAGATCGCCCTCGGCCTGTACCCGGACGTCGGAGGCGAGGGGACACTGTCGGCCCGGCCGGAGCTCGTCCGGGACTGGCGGCTGCGGACGGACCCGCGGATGACCGCGGACGAGCTCGAGGTCGCGGTCCGGTCGATGATCGGCGAGTACGACGCGCAGGTCACCGGGGTCTCGGCGCTGTCCACGGTGCCGCTGTTGCTGCGCGAGCTCCGGGTGATGCTGGACCGGCGCGCGCCGCGGATGCCGACACTCGTCGTCGGTCCGGGGGTGAAGACGGGCGTGCCGCTGCTCGTGGACAACCCGCGGGAGGTCGGGGCGGACCGCGTGGTGAACACCCTCGCGGCGCACGCGCTCTACGACACCGCGTGCGTCGTGGTGGACTTCGGCACCTCGACGAACATCGACGTCGTGTCCGCGCGCGGTGAGTTCCTCGGTGGCGCCCTCGCCCCGGGGATCGAGATCTCGATGAACGCGCTGGCCCAGCGGGCGGCGGCGCTGCGGACGGTCGAGTTCGTGGCGCCCCGCTCCGTGATCGGCAAGAACACCGTGGAATGCCTGCAGTCCGGGGTGCTCTACGGCTTCGCCGGGCAGGTCGACGGCCTGGTGCACCGGATCGAGGCGGAGCTCGGGCCCAAGGCCGGCCCGATCACCGTGCTGGGCACCGGCGGGCTGGCGCCGCTGATGCGCGGGGTCTCGGAGACGATCACCGAGTACGTGCCGGACCTGACGCTCGAGGGCCTGCGGCTGACCTACCTGCGCAACGTCCGGGCGGTCAGCGTCACCAGCGGCAGCGTGAACCCGCCGGCGGCGGCCTCGGGCCGGCCCGCGAGGTAGGCCCGCATCCGGGCGAACGCGGCGTCGCGCTCCGCGGGCCCGGCCACCAGCGCCCAGGAGTGCGTCGCGAGCGTCTCCACCAGCCCGTCGACGGTCGTGCGGACGCCGTGCGGGAACCGCTCGACCTCCACGCCGGTGAAGTCCGGGCCCGGTTCCAGGGTGGCGCCGTCCCCGCCGCGGGAGCTCGCCGCCGTCCGGGGCGCCCCGTGCAGCGCCTCGTTGTAGCCGCGGATCCACTCGAGCTCCGCGTCCTCGCCGTTCCACAGCCCCGCGAGCACCCCGCCCGGCCGCAGGACGCGGGCGATCTCGGGGAAGGCGCGAGCCGGGTCGAACCAGTGCATCGCCTGGCCGACCAGCACCGCGTCCACCGAGGCGTCGTCGAGCGGGATGTCCTCGGCGCTGCCGGCCCGGGCGTCGACGGACGGCAGGTCCTTCCGCAGGCGGCCGAGCATCGCGGGGTCCGGCTCGACGGCGGTCACGGTGAGCCCTGCCCGGTCGAGCAGGCAGGCGGTGAGCTTGCCGGTTCCCGCGGCGAGGTCGAGGACCCGGGCATCCGGGCCGGCCGGGGCGAGGGCCCACTCGACCGCGGAGTCCGGATAGCCCGGGCGGTGGGCGGCGTAGGCGTCCGCCGCGGCGCCGAAGGAGCGGGCCCGCCGGCCGTCAGCCATGCCGGCGACACTAGGGGCCGGGTCGATTCCCCGCGGGGTTCTCGGCCGGGCGCGGTGGCCCCGGACCGGCCGCCCGCCGGGACCCGCCGCGTCGCAGCTACGCTTCCCCAGCGTGAATGACGGTCCCGTGAACACGCCCCCCTCCTCCGACGACGATCTGCCCGAGCAGCTGCGGATCCGTCGGGAGAAGCGCGCGGAACTGTTGGCGAAGGGCAAGGACCCCTATCCGGTCGAGGTCCCCCGCACGGACACCCTCGCCGGTATCCGCGCCGCCTTCCCCGATCTCGAGCCGGACACGCAGACCGGGCGCCGGGTGCGTGTCGTGGGCCGGGTCATGTTCGTCCGGAACACCGGCAAGCTCTGCTTCGCGACGCTGCGCGAGGGCGACGGCACCGAGCTGCAGGCGATGCTGAGCCTGGCCAACGTGGGCGCCGAGTCCCTCGCCGAGTGGAAGGCCCTGGTGGACCTCGGGGACCACGTGCTCGTCGACGGCGAGGTCATCACCTCACGCCGCGGGGAGCTGTCGGTGATGGCGGACTCGTGGTCCATGGTCGCCAAGGCGGTCCGGCCGCTCCCGGTGGCGCACCGGGAGCTGTCCGAGGAGACGCGCGTGCGGCAGCGCTACGTCGACCTGATCATGCGGCCCGAGGCGCGGGACATGGTGCGCGCCCGCTCCGCGGTCCTCCGCACGTTGCGCGAGCAGTTGGGGGCCCGGGACTACATCGAGGTCGAGACGCCGATGCTGCAGCTGCTGCACGGCGGTGCGACCGCGCGGCCCTTCGTGACCCATGCGAACGCCCTGGACACCGATCTCTATCTGCGCATCGCTCCGGAGCTGTTCCTCAAGCGCACGGTGGTCGGCGGCATCGAGCGGGTCTTCGAGCTGAACCGCGTCTTTCGGAACGAGGGGATCGACTCCACGCATTCGCCCGAGTTCGCGATGTTGGAGGCCTATCAGGCGTACGCCACGTACGACGATATGGCGGTACTCACCCGGGAGCTGATCCAGGAAAGCGCGCGTGCCGTCTTCGGTTCCACGGTCGTCCGGCACGCGGACGGGTCCGAACACGATCTCGGGGGCGAGTGGCGCTCGGTCACGCTTCACGAATCGGTCGCGAACGCGGTACAGGCCGAGGTGACCCCGGACACCGGCGCCGAGGAGTTGCGCAAGATCGCGGCGACGCACGAGGTCGCGCTCAAGGATTCCTGGACGGCCGGCGAGATCGTCCTCGAACTCTTCGAGAAGCTCGTCGAGCACACGCTGATCGAGCCGACCTTCGTGCGGGACTATCCCGTGGAGGTCCGCCCGCTGACCCGCCAGCACCGGGACGACCCGCGGCTCGCGGAGGCCTGGGACCTGATCGTCTTCGGGCACGAGCTGGGGACCGCCTACTCCGAGCTGGTGGACCCGGTCGAGCAGCGCAGCCGGCTGCACGCGCAGTCGGTGCTCGCGGCCAAGGGAGATCCCGAGGCGATGCAGCTCGACGAGGACTTCTTGCGCGCGATGGAGTACGGAATGCCTCCCACCGGAGGTATGGGAATGGGCGTCGATCGGCTCCTGATGACCCTCACGGGTCTCGGAATCCGGGACACGATCCTGTTCCCGCTCGTCCGCGCCGAGGGCTGACGGCTCGGGGCCGACGAACCGCCGTGCGGACTCCTCGGCTTAACACACCAATCCTGAGCCCGTCCACCCGGTCGTGTCGGGGGCGCCTCGACAACGGTCGGGAATTGGCGATATAGTCTAATTCGGCGGCGTTGCCGCGCACAATTGGCGAACGAATGAAGTAGGAGGCTGCGGCGGTGGCGCAGATCCGCGAGATCAGATTGATCGACGACATCGACGGCGAGAGCGCCGACGAGACCGTCGAGTTCGGTATCGACGGCAAGAGCTATGAGATCGACCTGTCCACAGCGAACGCGGACAAGTTGCGGGATGCGCTCGCGAACTATGTCGGAGCCGCCCGCAAGGCGGTGGTCAGCCGGCGTAAGGCGACGGCGTCGAACAGCGGCCCGGCCGCCCGCAAGCCCGCGATCGACCGCGAGCAGAACCAGGCGATCCGGGACTGGGCCCGCAAGCGCGGGATGAAGGTGTCGGACCGGGGACGTATTCCGGCCGAGGTCCTCGAGGCCTATCACCAGGAGAACTGAGTCACCAGGAGAACTGAGTCACCGGGAGAACCGAGCCACCCGGAGAGCCGGGTTCCTGCACCCGACGGACCCGAGAGGGGCCGACCGGATCACACCCGGTCGGCCCCTTCGTCGTGGATCCGAGGTTAGGGTGGCCTCATCAGGGACGTGACGGACGTCGGACGCGAGCATTCCCGGAGGTTCCAGTGGCACGGCGAGCTACCACCCTGCAGGTGCGCCGCACCGAGCGGCTGACCCCCCACATGGTCCGGGTCGTCGCGGGCGGGGACGAGCTGGCCGCGTTTCCGGACACCGCGTACACGGACCGCTATGTGAAGATTCTGTTTCCGGCTCCCGGGGTGAGCTATCCCGAGCCGTTCGACATCGAGGCCATCCGCCGGGACCGCCCGCGCGCGGAATGGCCGTCGACCCGGACCTACACGGTCCGCGCTCTCGATCTCGAGGCGGGCGAGATCACGATCGACTTCGTGCACCACGGGGACACCGGCCTGGCGGGTCCGTGGGCCGCCGCGGCGCGGCCGGGGGACACCCTGCGGCTGCTGGGTCCGGGCGGGGCCTACGCGCCGGACCCCGGCGCGGACTGGCACCTCCTGGTGGGCGACGAGGCGGCGCTGCCCGCGATCGCCGCCGCCCTGGAGGCCCTGCCGGTCGGGGCGGCCGCGCACGTCCTCGTCCAGGTCGAGAACGCCGACGACCAGCAGGAGCTCCCCGCCGGCGCGGACGTCCGGGTCACCTGGCTGCACCGGGCGGGTGCCGCGGACGGCGGCGCCGGACAGCTGCTCGACGCCGTCCGGGCGCTCGAGTTCCCGCCCGGGCGGGTGCACGCGTTCGTGCACGGGGAGGCCGGGGAGGTCCGCGGGCTGCGCAGGCACCTGCTCGACGAGCGGGGTGTCGAACGGGACGCGCTGTCCGTCTCGGGCTACTGGCGCAGGGGCCGGGACCAGGACGGTTTCCAGGCGGACAAGGCCGCCGAGCGGGAGCGCGAGCGGGCCTCCGCGGGCACCTGATCAGGCCGGACACCGGTCGCGGGGGAATCAGCGGCGATGTCACACCGTTGTGTCGGTGCGAACGCCTACTCTGCGGGTTGAGGCGCCCGGCGGGTAGTAGCCGATACAGTGGTAGGCGCTGGGTATCGACGTCCGGGGCGCCCAAGCACACTGCTCGGGACTTCAGTACGCCTCATGTGTGGGCGTAGCAGGCAAGGAGTGCAAATGTTCGAGAGGTTCACCGACCGAGCAAGGCGTGTTGTCGTCCTGGCCCAAGAAGAGGCCCGGATGCTCAACCACAACTACATCGGCACCGAGCACATCCTCCTTGGCCTGATCCACGAGGGCGAGGGTGTGGCTGCGAAGGCGCTCGAGTCTCTCGGGATCGCCCTGGAGGGCGTGCGGCAGCAGGTCGAGGAGATCATCGGCCAGGGCCAGCAGGCCCCCTCGGGTCACATCCCGTTCACGCCCCGCGCCAAGAAGGTGCTGGAGCTGTCCCTGCGCGAGGCGCTGCAGCTGGGACACAACTACATCGGCACCGAGCACATCCTGCTCGGGCTGATCCGCGAGGGTGAGGGTGTCGCGGCGCAGGTGCTGGTCAAGCTGGGTGCGGACCTGAACAGGGTCCGCCAGCAGGTCCTGCAGCTGCTCTCCGGCTACCAGGGCAAGGAGCCGGCCGAGGCCAGCTCCGGCCGTGGCGAGGGCACCCCGTCCTCCTCGCTCGTTCTCGACCAGTTCGGCCGCAACCTGACCCAGCAGGCCCGCGAGGGCAAGCTGGACCCGGTCATCGGTCGCGAGAAGGAGATCGAGCGGGTCATGCAGGTCCTCTCCCGGAGGACCAAGAACAACCCCGTCCTGATCGGCGAGCCCGGCGTCGGCAAGACCGCCGTCGTCGAGGGCCTGGCCCAGGACATCGTCAAGGGCGAGGTGCCCGAGACGCTGAAGGACAAGCAGCTCTACACGCTCGACCTGGGCTCCCTGGTCGCGGGCTCCCGCTACCGCGGCGACTTCGAGGAGCGCCTCAAGAAGGTGCTCAAGGAGATCCGCACCCGCGGGGACATCATCCTGTTCATCGACGAGATCCACACCCTGGTGGGTGCGGGTGCCGCCGAGGGCGCGATCGACGCCGCCAGCATCCTCAAGCCGATGCTGGCCCGCGGCGAGCTGCAGACGATCGGCGCCACCACGCTCGACGAGTACCGCAAGTACGTCGAGAAGGACCCCGCGCTGGAGCGTCGTTTCCAGCCGATCCAGGTGGGTGAGCCGAGCGTCACGCACACCATCGAGATCCTCAAGGGCCTGCGGGACCGTTACGAGGCTCACCACCGGGTCACCATCACGGACAACGCGCTGGTCGCGGCGTCCACGCTGGCGGACCGCTACATCTCAGACCGCTTCCTCCCGGACAAGGCGATCGACCTGATCGACGAGGCCGGCGCTCGGATGCGCATCCGCCGGATGACCGCGCCGCCGGACCTGCGCGAGTTCGACGAGAAGATCGCGAACGTGCGCCGGGACAAGGAGTCCGCGATCGACGCGCAGGACTTCGAGCGCGCCGCTCACCTGCGGGACTCCGAGAAGCAGCTGCTGGCCCAGAAGGGCGAGCGGGAGAAGCAGTGGAAGTCCGGTGACCTGGACGTCGTGGCCGAGGTCGACGACGAGCAGATCGCGGAGGTCCTGGCCAACTGGACAGGTATCCCCGTCTTCAAGCTGACGGAGGAGGAGACCACTCGCCTCCTGAAGATGGAGGACGAGCTCCACAAGCGGATCATCGGCCAGGAAGAGGCCGTCAAGTCCGTCGCGCAGGCGATCCGCCGTACGCGCGCCGGTCTGAAGGACCCGAAGCGTCCGTCGGGCTCGTTCATCTTCGCCGGCCCGTCCGGTGTCGGTAAGACCGAGCTGTCCAAGGCGCTGGCGAACTTCCTGTTCGGCGAGGACGACGCGCTCATCCAGATCGACATGGGCGAGTTCCACGACCGCTACACCGCCTCGCGGCTCTTCGGTGCCCCTCCCGGGTACGTGGGCTACGAGGAGGGCGGCCAGCTCACCGAGAAGGTGCGGCGCAAGCCGTTCTCGGTCGTGCTGTTCGACGAGATCGAGAAGGCCCACCAGGAGATCTACAACACGCTCCTGCAGGTCCTCGAGGACGGCCGTCTCACCGACGGCCAGGGTCGCACCGTGGACTTCAAGAACACGGTCCTGATCTTCACCTCGAACCTGGGTACCCAGGACATCTCGAAGGCGGTCGGGCTCGGCTTCGCGCAGAGCAACGACGAGCAGTCGAACTACGAGCGGATGAAGACGAAGGTCAACGACGAGCTGAAGAAGCACTTCAGGCCGGAGTTCCTCAACCGCATCGACGACATCATCGTCTTCCACCAGCTGACCGAGCCGCAGATCATCACAATGGTCGACCTCATGATCGGCCGCGTGGAGAAGCAGCTCGCCAACAAGGACATGGCCATCGAGCTCACGGAGGACGCCAAGCTGCTGCTGGCCCGCCGCGGGTTCGACCCGGTCCTGGGCGCCCGGCCGCTGCGCCGGACGATCCAGCGCGAGATCGAGGACCAGCTGTCGGAGAAGATCCTGTTCGGCGAGATCGAGGCCGGCCAGATCGTGCTCGTGGACGTGGAGGGTCTGGACAAGGACGCTCCCGAGGGTTCGCGGGCAGCCGACGACAAGGCGAAGTTCACCTTCCGCGGTGAGCCCCGCCCGTCCGTCACCGTCCCGGACGCCCCGCCTGCGGAGCTCTCCGCCGGCAGCACCGAGGAGTGACGAGCTAGCCCCGTAGGACACCAGAACGGCCCGCCCGGACCTAGGTCCCGGCGGGCCGTTCTGCGTCGCGAGTCGGGGTGTGGGGCCGCGCGAGTCGGGCCCTGTGCCCGCGAGGTCGCGGTTCCCTGCCCGGCCCTGGGATCAGGGGTGACGGCGCAGGTCCGTGCGCTCCTGGTGGGCGTTCCGAGCCGGGGACGCCGGCCACGGCTGTGGGCGCGAGGACTCCGAACCGGTGGATCCCGATCGTGACGGCTCCGAGCGCCGGGGCGGCGCGGGCCGCGGGGCGTGCCAGGGGCCTGCCGGGGTCTGGCCGCCCGGGGCCTGCCCGACCCGCTCCGAAGGCCGCTGCCGCGGCAGGCGCGGGGCGCTCTGTTGAGGCCGAGGTGCCGGTCCGCGAGCCGCCGGCGAGGCCCCCGTGAGCACGCCGGTGCCCATGACCCGCTGCTCCGGCCGGCTGCTCGGGACCACCGCGGGAAGAACCGTCGTCTCCGGCAGCGCCGAGATCCGGGCCGAGGTGGCGGCGGCCAGCGTGCGCGGGCGGAACGAGATCTTGTCGTCGATCGGCGCCGCCTCACGTGGCTTCCGGACTGCGCGCCTGCCCCCCGGGAACAGCTGCAGGGGCCTGCGGGCGGCGAGGTCCTCGACCCACCCGAACAGGGGGATGGCCAGCGCGATCAGGAGCATGCTCGTCCCGACGAGGGCCCACCCGTCGGACGGCAGCCCGTACCGGTCGTTCAGCCAGGCCGCCACGTCGATGGCGATGTTGTTGGTGAGGTAGATCGTGATGGCGCGGCTGTTCACGACCGTGATCAGCCTGCCCAGCCCGGGCACCCGGTCCACCCAGCCCATCCGCGGGTTGATCCGCAGGAAGAGCAGCACCGCACCCGCGGAGACGAGAGCCTGGGCGAGCGGGATGTCGTTGAGGTCGAACCCGCTGTCCGGTGACGGATGGCCGAGGCCCCAGAACGTGCCCGCCGTGATCGCGGCGGCGGCGAGTCCCAGGAGCGCGAGGCGCGGCAGCTTGCGCAGCATCCCCTCGCGGTGGGCGAACCCGAGCATCCAGCAGGCACCGAAGGTGAGGAAGTCCAGCAGGCCCGCGCCGATGCCCGAGGCGTCGGACAGGGGGGATCCGAGCAGCGCGTCCGCGGCCACGAGGAGCAACGGAACGAGGATCGAGGCCACCGGCCATCTGCGGAACGCGCGGAGCATGACCGGGGTCAGCAGCACGAACCAGAGGTAGGCGCGGATGTACCAGAGGACCTCGACGGCGTCGAAACCCCAGTCGCTGCCCGGCGGGTCCAGGATCGGGAACACCCAGAAGACGAGATCTCGCCAGGGCACGCCGGCGCCGTCGTTCTCCGCTGCCCAGCCCTGCCAGACCATCACCGGGACGAAGATGAGCCCGAGCAGCCACAGCGGGGGCAGCAGGCGGCGGATCCGCTGGCCGATCACGTCGATCGACGGCATCCGGCGGAACGACGCGACCATCAGCGAGCCGCCGAGCGCGAACATGATCCCCATCGACGGGAACACGAGCGACAGCCAGCCGAGCCCGAGGGCGTGGTAGACGATCACCCGGATCAGGGCGGCGGCCCGGAGCGTGTCCAGCCAGCGCTCGCGGCCGCCCGTCGGCCGTGCGGCCGGTGGCGAGTCGACGGGCGCGGGCTCGACCCGCAGCGGTTCACGCGGCAGGGACCCGGCCGGCGGGGACCCGGCCGGCAGGGAATCGGCCGGGGGGCGCGCGGCGGGCGGGCGTTCGACCCGGGTCCGCGCGGGGGTCGGCGAGGGTGTGGCCGGTCGCTGGGACGCCACCATCAACGCGTCGACGGCCCCGGTGCGCTGCAGCTTCTGCCACCGGACCCGGACGCCGCTGATCGCGCTGATCGTGGACTGGACGAGCACGATGTACATGAGCTGCCGGTAGACGACCTGCTGCACGGGAAGCACCCACAGCGCGTTCTTCGGCTCGCCGTCGACGTGGAACGCGTAGAGCCCCGACGCGAGCTGCACCAGCATCATCAGCGACCACAGCAGCAGGGTCGTCGCGGGATCCTCGAAGATCAGGCCGTAGATCAGGAAGATGTCGACCAGCGGCGCCGTCAGCGGCAGCAGGATCTGGAACAGCAGGACGTGGGCCAGGCCGATCCAGCCGAACGACCCGGGCTCCCGCAGGGCCCCGCGGTGCTTCCAGAGCGCCTGCATGGTGCCGTAGCTCCAGCGGTAGCGCTGGCGCCAGAGCTGTCCGGCCGTGGCCGGCGCTTCGGTCCAGGCCAGGGCCCGGTCCTCGAAGACGACCCGCCATCCCCGGCGGCCGAGCGCGATGGTCAGGTCCGTGTCCTCGGCCAGGGTGTCCTCGGACAGCCCGCCGACCTCGCGCAGGGCGGACTTCCGGAACGCCCCCGCGGCCCCGGGGATCGTCGTGATCGAGCGGGTGGTGTCCTGGACCCGCCGGTCGATGCCGAACCCGACCACGTACTCGATGTGCTGCAGGCGTCCGATCAGCGTGTCGGTGTTCGCGACCTTCACGTTGCCCGCGACGGCGCCCACCTTGGGGTCCCCGAACGGCTGGGCGAGGTGCCGCACGGTGTCCGGCTCGAAGATGGTGTCGCCGTCGATCATGATCACGATGTCGTAGCGGGCGTTGGCGGTACCGGTGTTCAGCGCGGCGGACTTTCCCGCGTTGAGCTGGCGGACGACGCGGACCCGGTCCAGGCCGAGGGACTCCACGAGGTCCGCGGTGCCGTCCGAGGACCCGTCGTCGACGACGACCACCTCGAGCGGATGGTCGTTGGCGAGGATCGACCGCACCGTCGACTCGATGTTCTTCGACTCGTTGTAGGCCGGGACGACCACGGTGACCGGCTCGGTCACCGGTGGCCCCCAGCTCCACGTCGGGTCCGAGCGCCGGCGGGTGTGCCGGCGGGCGGCGACGATCATCAGCACGAGCCGGAGGATGACCAGGGTGGCGACGCCGACGAGGACCCACCGGGCGGCGTCGGTGATCCACAGGGCCACGCCGATCGTGCCGAGCAGCAGCCGGCCCATGAGGTCCTGCCGCTCCGAGGCCGCGGGCTGGGGCGGGAGGCCGATGGCGCCGGTCACCGTCGTGAAGGTGTAGCCGCGGGACTGCAGCTGTGGGATGAGCTGGTCGAGCGCGGCGACGGTCTGCGAGCGGTCCCCGCCGGCGTCGTGCATCAGGACGGTGCCGCCCTTGCCGTCCTCCGGCGTGGCGTTGTGCACGATCGCGTTGACCCCGGGGCGCTGCCAGTCCTCGCTGTCGACGTCGGTGAAGATCGTCAGGTAGCCCATGTCGCCGACCTGGCGAACGGTCTGGTAGCTGCGGTCGTCCAGCGCGTCCGGGCTCGACGAGTACGGCGGCCGCATCAGGTAGGTGCTGGTCCCGGTGGCACCGGTGATGGCGAGCTGGGTCTCGCTCATCTCGCGCTCCACCCGCCACTGCGGCACGTCCACGAGGTCGGGGTGGGAGAAGGTGTGCACCCCGAGCTCGGAACCCTGGTCGTGGATGGACTTGATCAGCTCCGGGTACCTGCTCGCCATCGAACCGACGACGAAGAAGGTGCCGGGCACGTTGTGCTTGCGCAGCACCGCGAGGATCTGCGGGGTCCAGGTCGGGTCCGGGCCGTCGTCGAAGGTCAGCACGATCGTGTTGTTCGGGACCCTGGTCGACGTCGCCGGGTCCTGCCGGCCGTCGACGATCGTGCCGCCGTCGAGGACCGTTTCCGGGACCGTCGCCGAGTCCCCCTGCTCGTGTGCGCCCTTGGCGTCGTTGCCGATCTCGGCGGAGCTGAATCCGCTCACGAGCAGGACGGTGACGAACACGAGCAGGAGCGACCCGACGAACAACCACGTCGGCGACGGGCGCGCAGAGGAACCGGCACGACGAACCACGAGATGACCGCATTTCTGACAGGGGGAGCGTCGACCCGCGTGCACGCGGGGGACGCCTGTCAGCCGGATGATCGATGGCCGGCAGGTGGCCGTTACGAAACGTGACCGGGAACGAACGCAGAGCGTTATGTCCTCTTCGGTGGTGTTCGTCGCCTTCGAACCGCGCTCCGTCCCCGGCTCGTGACGCCATGTCCACCTCTCCTGGCCTGTTCGGGGCAACGGGGTGCACACATGACGCACTGATAGTGGTGTAAGTCACAAAGCGGTCCGCGGATCGGACGCAGTACCCGGGCGCGGTCGGGGGGTGGCTGCCGGCGACACGGAGGCGGCCACGAGCGCGTCCGCGCAGTTGTCGAGATCGAGCCGATGTCCGGTGGGCTGCGCTCTACGGAGGATGCCTGGTGCACCGCCCGGCGCTACGGACTGCGCCATCTGCTGGGTACGGAGCTCGTCCGATTCCGCCACGGCGACGGTTCAGTCGTGCCCGGCCTCGCGTTCCAGCTACTGGCGGGGTCACGCAGGCGGCGCAGTCGGAGGTGGCCGAAGGCCACACCGTTCTTCGTGCGTCCGGAACCGAAGGCGGGACGATGCCACTCGGGCTGAGAACGACGACTGATACGCCGTGTCGAGCCCATTGTGAATGGTTCACGTGAGCCGGCCCGTGCCGCTCGCCCGGCTGTGGTGTGGAGGGCTCCGGACATATCCTCACTCGATCCGGATGACGCGCCCACGCCGCGGATCCGTCACCGGCAGCAGGTGCAGCAATCGCTCCCGCACCGCCTCGTCCACCCGCCCCTCTGCCGTCCCGGCATAGGTCCACAACGCCTCGACGTCACCCTTCTGCAGCACCATGGTCCTCATTGCTGCGGACAGGTGGTGGCGCTCGTCCCTGATCCCGGGAGCGTCCGAGGTGGGCAGGAGCTCGCCCCGGTAGAGGGCGATCGCGTCCCTGACGCGGCCTTCCCGGAGCGCGTCCCCGAGGGCGAGGAAGTCCGCGTCGACCACGGCCTGTAGCCGGTAGGGCTGGGTCCGGACGACGCCGGCGTCGACGTGGACCCGGAGGCGGTGCATCTCGGAGCGGACGGTGACCGGGTTTCCCGAGTCCCCGTAGAGCGCGAGGGCCAGCCGGTCCGCGGTCATGCCCTCCGGATGCAGGGCCATGAGCGTGAGGAGTTCCGCGTGCCGCAGGCTCAGCCGGACGGCCCGGCCGTCGAGACGGGCCTCGGGCCGTTCGGTGCCCAGGAACGGCAGGGCGAGTGAGGGGGCCGGGCGGGCTCCCGGTTCGTCGAGGCGCAGGAGGTAGCCCTCCGCGAGCGCTTCCAGCAGGCCTTCCCTGCCGTCGCCGAGCGGGACCCGGGCTCCTCCGCCGACGTCCACGCGATCGGAGAGCCAGCCAAGGGGTTGCGCGGCGAGGACCCGGCCGCGGGGGCTGAGCAGGGCACCGGGCTCGTTCCGAAGGCCGAGCAGGTGGGGCAGGTTGCGGGTGCGCAACCGCTCGTCGCGGATCGCGAGCCGGGTGGCGAGGTGGTTCTCGGCGAGCCGCGCCGCGGCCACGACGAGGGCGAGTGTCGTCGGGTGGAACGTGCGCAGCGGGCCGGTGATGTCCACGACGCCGACGAGGTCCCCGGAGTCCGGATCGTGGATCGGGGACGCCGCGCAGGTCCACGAGTGGTAGGTCCGGACCAGGTGCTCGGCCGAGTGGATCCGGACGGCCCGGTCCTCGACGAGCGCGGTCCCCATGGCGTTGGTGCCGACGGAGTCCTCGGACCAGCGCGTGCCCTCGGTGAGGCCGACGGCGTCCGCGCGGCGCAGGACGTCGTCGTGACCCTCGCGCCACAGGATGTGCCCCTGGGCGTCCGTCACGATCATCATGTGGGTCGCCTCGTCGGCGATGTGCAGCAGCGTGTCCCGCAGCATCGGCAGCACCGGGGCGAGCGGATGGGACTCCCGGACGTCGTCGATCTCGCCGCGGTCGTACACGTGGACGGGCAGCCCGTGGTCCGGGTCCACGCTCGCCGCCAGCGACCGGCGCCAGGAGTCCGAGACGAGGTCCCGCGGTGCTCGTGCGGCCTCGTCCCCGCTCAGGACGGCGTCCCGGATGTCCGCGAGATCGCGGGCACCGCGAGCGGGGACGGCGCCGGGCGGGACGTGGCTGCTCATCGTGATGACCGCTCTCCCGACGTCGTCGTCCCGTCCATCGTCCCCTCCGATCTCAGGACAGGCAAGCCTGATCCATTTCCGCGGGTACAACCTGACTATCCGATCAGGTCCGCATCTGCGTGCAACGTCGGTGCAACCCCTGCGTTCCTAGCGTCCCGTGTCACTTCAGGTCTCGACCGGAACCGACGATGTGGAAGGACGAACATGGCCAGGTACGCGGCACCGGGCGACGCGGACAGCGTCGTCACCTTCAAGCCCCGCTACGACCATTTCATCGGCGGCGAGTACGTGGCCCCTGCGAAGGGGCAGTATTTCGAGAACCCGACGCCGATCACCGGGCAGAACTTCACCGAGGTCGCGCGGGGCACGGCGGAGGACGTCGAGCTCGCCCTCGATGCGGCCCATGCCGCCGCTCCCGCCTGGGGCAGGACCTCGGTCGCCGAGCGCGCGAACATCCTGAACAGGATGGCGGACCGCATCGAGGCCAACCTCGAGATGATCGCCATCGCGGAGAGCTGGGAGAACGGCAAGGCCTGCCGCGAGACCCTCGCCGCGGACATCCCGCTCGCGATCGACCACCTGCGCTACTTCGCCGGGGCGATCCGTGCGCAGGAGGGCAGCCTGTCCCAGATCGACGAGGACACCGTCGCCTACCACTTCCACGAGCCGCTCGGCGTCGTCGGGCAGATCATCCCCTGGAACTTCCCGATCCTGATGGCGATCTGGAAGCTGGCCCCGGCGCTCGCCGCGGGCAACTGCGTGGTGCTCAAGCCCGCCGAGCAGACCCCGGCGTCGATCCACGTGCTGAACGACCTGATCGGGGACCTGCTGCCGGCCGGGGTGCTCAACATCGTCAACGGCTTCGGCGTCGAGGCAGGCAAACCGCTCGCGTCGAACAAGCGCATCCGGAAGATCGCCTTCACCGGCGAGACCATCACCGGCCGGCTGATCATGCAGTACGCCAGCGAGAACCTGATCCCGGTGACGCTGGAGCTGGGCGGCAAGAGCCCGAACGTCTTCTTCAACGACGTCGCCTCCCACAACGACTCGTTCTACGACAAGGCGCTCGAGGGCTTCGCGATGTTCGCCCTCAACCAGGGCGAGGTCTGCACCTGCCCGTCCCGGGCGCTCGTCCAGCAGGACATCTACACCGAGTTCCTGGCCGACGCCGTCAAGCGGACCGAGCAGATCAAGCAGGGTCACCCGCTGGACACCGAGACGATGATCGGGGCCCAGGCGTCGAACGACCAGCTCGAGAAGATCCTGTCCTACATCGAGATCGGCCGGCAGGAGGGCGCGAAGATCCTCACCGGCGGTGAGCGCGCGGACCTCGGTGGCGAGCTGTCCGGTGGCTACTACGTGCAGCCGACGGTGTTCGAGGGCGCCAACTCGATGCGGATCTTCCAGGAGGAGATCTTCGGGCCGGTCGTCTCCGTCGCCCGCTTCTCGGACTACGACGACGCCATCAGGACGGCCAACGACACCCTCTACGGCCTCGGTGCCGCGGTGTGGTCCCGCGACGGCAACGTGGCCTACCGCGCAGGCCGGGACATCCAGGCGGGCCGGGTGTGGGTGAACAACTACCACGCCTATCCGGCGCACGCGGCGTTCGGCGGCTACAAGCAGTCCGGCATCGGGCGCGAGAACCACAAGATGATGCTCGACCACTACCAGAACACGAAGAACATGCTGGTCAGCTACTCGAAGAACGCCCAGGGCTTCTTCTGATGAGCGAGCCCGAGGTGGTGGTGCCGGAGGTGCCCGGGGCCGGCGCCACCGCCCGGGTGGCGTTGTCACCGGCGGCCGCGGAGCTCCTGGTGACGCTCTCGGAGATCCACGGCCCGTTGATGTTCCACCAGTCCGGCGGGTGTTGTGACGGCAGCTCGCCGATGTGCTTCCCGGACGGGGACTTCACGATCGGCGGCAGCGACGTGCACCTCGGGGACCTCGTCGTCGAGGGGCTGCCGGCGCCGATCGGCTTCTCCATGTCGGAGTCGCAGTTCGCGTACTGGAAGCACACGCACCTGACGGTCGACGTGGTGAAGGGCCGCGGCAGCGGGTTCTCGGTCGAGGCGCCGGAGGGCGTCCGGTTCCTGATCCGCTCCCGCCTCTTCACCGATGAGGAGTCGAGAGAGCTCAACGGCGTGTGAGACCGGACCTCCCCGTCCAGAACAGCATCAAGGCTCCATAACGCGAGTTTTGGACGTCCCCAGGCCCGTTGTGGCTCCATAACGCGAATTTTGGGCGCCCCTGGGCGCGTCATGGCTCCATAACGCGGGCGAGGGCGGCCAGGGTTTCGGCCGCCGGGGCGGCGATGCCCACGCCTCTGCCGTGGCGGACCTCGGGTTCCCGGACGTTGATCCGGACGAGGGAGCCGGAGGCGGCGGAGGCCAGTTCGGCCTGACGGCGGACGGTCGGCACGCCGGTGCCGGCCCCGATCTCGACGACGGCGAGTCGCTTCCGCTCGGTCCGCAGGCCGCGGACCCAGGAGGCCCGCGCGTCGAGGCGGGGCCGGGCGTGCGACGGGTCCCAGGACCGGTCCCCGAACATCAGGATGTTGGGCCTCGCCAGGGCGCCGCACGACGGACACGTCGGCAGCGGCGGCCGGGCCCGCATCGTCTGCGGGTCCACGTCCACCGACACCCCGTCCGCGGACCACACCGGCTGCCCACAGCCGGCGAGGCACTGCAGGTGGTGGATCGAGCCGTGGACCTCGGCGACGTCCTCCGCGGCGAAGCCCGCCTTCTGGAACTGGCCATCCACGTTGGACGTGAACACCCGGGTCGGGCGGGCCTGCGCCCACCGGCGCAGGACCTCGAACCCGCTGTGCGGCACCGTCTCCCGGTACAGGGCCAGCCGGTGGCCGTAGAAGCCCCAGGCGAGCTCGGGATCGTCGGCGAAGTGCACCGGGTCCGCGAGCTCGGAGAACTGCAGCCCGAGCGCCCGGTACGGGGGATAGGCGCGCCAGAAACCCTCGGGCCCACGGAAGTCCGGGAGCCCGGAGTCCACGCCCATGCCGGCTCCGGCACAGATCAGCAGGGCGTCCGCGCCGTCCAGCAGCGCGGCCGCCTCCGCCAGGAGAGTGGAGGCCTGGCTCAGGACAGGCCCGCCAGGTCGACCACCTCGAACTCCAGCACCGACGAGCCGGTGCCCACGGGGCGGGCGCGCTCGCCGGAGTGGGCCTCCTTCATGGAGCCCTTCATCCAGTTCTGGAAGTCCTCGTCGGTCTCCCAGTGGGTCACCACGAAGTAGCGGTTCTCCCCGGAGACCGGCCGCAGCAGCTCGAAGGAGAGGAACCCGGGCTCGCCGTCCACGGCGTGCAGGCGGTTCGCGAACCGCTTCTCCAGCTCGGGGCCGGCGCCCTCGGGCACCTCGATTGCGTTGATCTTCACGACGGCCATGGCATCCACGTTAGTCTCCCGCGGATGCGGAGATCGGTCCGGACGTCCGACGGGACGTACCTCGCGATCGTCGAGTTCGGCGGCACCGGGCCCCCGATCCTGCTGCTGCACGGGCTGATGGGCCGGGCGACGACCTGGTGGCCGATCGCCCGCCGGCTCACCGCCCACGGACGCGTCCTGGGGCTGGACGCCCGGGGACACGGCCGCTCGCAGTCCGCCGGTCCCTGGACGACGGACCGGATGGCCGCGGACGCCGCGGACGTGCTGGACCAGGCGGGTGCCGGACCTGCGCTCGTCGTCGGGCACTCGATGGGCGGGCTGCACGCGCTCGCCCTGGCCGCGCGCCGGCCGGACCTGGTGCGCGCGCTCGTCGTCGAGGACATGGGCGTGGACTTCACCGACCTGCCCGCCGCCGCGCTCGCCGACGCCCGGGCGTGGTTCGCGGCGATGCCCGCACCGTTCACCTCCCTCGCCCACGTGCGGGAGAGCTTCGGGCACCTGCGGCCGGAGCTGGGGCACTACATGGCCGAGTGCGTCGAGGAGCGCGCCGACGGCTTCCACCTGCTGACGAGACTCGACGACGCGGTGGCCGTCGCGGGCGGATGGGTGCGGGAGCACCGGTGGGCGGACGTCGACGCCGTCGCGTGCCCGGCCCTGCTGGTGGAGGCGGAGGAGTCCGTCGCGCCGCCCGGTCAGATGGCCGCGATGGCGGCCCGGATGCCGCGTGCCGAGCACGTGCGGCTGCCCGGCACCGGTCACCTCGTGCACGGTGCCGATCCGGAACGCTATCTGCGCCTGGTGGAGCCGTTGATCTAGGCGAAGAGCGGTTCGGAGGATCCGTCCCGGGTGTCCGCGATCTCGACGCCGGTGATGGCCGCCCGGACCGGACGCACCGGGTGGAGCAGCGCGAAGGCCTCCGCGGGCTTCTCGTGGGCGAGCGTGCAGTGCGGGAGCCACGCCCCGGGCAGGTAGGACGCGAAGGGGGACCGCACGCGGCCGGCCAGGGCGTCGTGGACCGCGGAGTGCACCGCGAGCAACTCGCTGTCCACGACCGCGGCGAGCACCAGCTCGTCGTCGTGCCCGGCGACGGAGCCGAGCGTCGCGAGCCACAGCGACGGCAGTGACAGCCCGCGGAGCTCCTCGGTCAGCGACACCCGTGCGGCCGCCGGGATGATCGCCGCGGCCGCGAACGTGACGGTGGGGGTGTCCGTCGGGACGATCATGCCTGTCTTGCGCAGTTCGTCACGCAGCGCACTGATGGCGTCCTCGGCTGCGATGTCGAGCCGGAACCGGACGATCTGCGCCAACGTCTACCCCTTGCCCTGCGTGGAGGCCCGAGATCCATTCTCACCCACGAGGGGTGCTGCCGCCCAACGCGAATCGCCCGTCCGTGGTCTGCTCGGCCAACCCGTCTACCAGTAGTGAGTCCAGACAGCGGTCCCGTTGCGGCCCGTCGGCCCATACCTCGTCCAATGCGGACCGGGGCACGGGGGCGTCCGCCGCGCGCAGGACGTCCAGGAGCTTGCCCCGAACCTGCCGGTCCGTACCCGCGAACCCCTGGACCGGACGCCGTGGGCCCGCGTAGGCGGGCCGCCCGGCGGCGATCCACGCACACTGTGCGTGAACAGGGCAGAGGCCGCAGCGGGGGGCGCGGGCGGTGCAGACGACCGCTCCCAGCTCCATCAGCGCCGCGGACGCGAGCGCCGCCGGGCCGTCCTCGCCCGGCAGCAGCGCCTCGACGTCCGCCAGGTCCGCCCTGACCCGCGCGGGTCCCGCGTCCCCGGCGCCGTGCACGGCCCGGGCGACGACGCGGCGCACATTGGTGTCCACGACCGGGCAGCGCTTCCCGTAGCCGAACGCGGCGATGGCCCTGGCGGTGTAGGAGCCGACGCCGGGCAGGGACTCCAGCACCTCGACGTCCGACGGGACCTGGTCGCCGTGCTCGGTGGCGATCGCCTCGGCGGCCGCGTGCAGCCGCATCGCGCGCCGCGGGTACCCGAGCTTCCCCCAGGCGCGCAGCACGTCCGCCCGGGACGCGGCGGCCAGCGCGGACGGGACGGGCCACTCGTCGATCCAGACGCGCCAGACCGGTTCGACGCGGGCGACCGGCGTCTGCTGCAACATGAACTCGCTGACCATCACACCCCAGGGCGTGGTCTCCGGGCGGCGCCAGGGCAGGTCCCGGGCGTGCTCGCGGAACCAGTCCGAGACGTCGTCGGCGAGCTCGGGACGGAGCAGGGAACTGGGCACGGTGCCCGATGGTGCCGCACCGGTGCGGCACCGGTTCGCACGGGTGGATCCGTCCCCCACACGGCTGGACCCGACGCGGCGCGCCGCGCGAAGTCCGCACACTCGTAGTAATAGCTGATCTACGTTGCGTGACATGTGGGAGCCGGTAGGACCGCTGCCCGCGCGCATCTACTGGCGGCGCCGCGGGTACGCGCTCGTGACCGTGATCCTCTTCTTCGTCGTGAGCGGCTGGTCCCTCGCGGGAATCGTCGCGGCGAACCGGGACCCGGGCCCCTCCGACGAGGCGACGACGCGGGCGGCCAGCATCGAGGCCCTCACGAGTGCGCTCCCCGGGCCGGGCGCCGACGTCCCCGGCCCGGACGGCGGCACGCTCCCGTCGGCCCCGGATGCGGGCACCTCGTCCGGGGAGGCCACGACCGGCCCGACCAGCACGGTTCCGACGAGTACCGGCCCGACGAGCACGGGCCCGACGAGCCCGGTTCCGACGAGCACGGGCCCGACCGACACGAGCCCGACCGGCACGGGCCAGACGAGTGCGGGTGCGCCGAGCCCCGCGGGAGGCGGGGCCGAGGGCGCCGCCGATCCCGCCTCGCCGACCACCACCGACGAGACCGTCCGCCCCGACGACACCCCGCGGCCCCCGGTGGCCGTGCCGCCGTCGTCCGCGCCACTGAGCACCGGCCCGCCGCCCTGCACGAACGACATGATCTCGGTGACCGCCGAGATCGACCGGCCCGAGCACCGGTCCGGGGACCATCCGGTGTTCCGGCTGGTCGTCACGAACGTCAGCGGGCAGGCCTGTGTCCGGGACCTCGACGGGGCGCTGCAGGAGATCGTGGTCTGGAGCGGTGACCAGCAGCGACGGATCTGGTCCAGCAACGACTGCGTCAACCCGTCGACGCAGGACCTGCGGACCCTGGTGCCCGGGCAGCCCGTGGCGTTCGCGGTCACCTGGTCCGGGATGACGTCGACGCCCGGCTGCACCGCCGCGCGCACGCGCGTCCCGGCGGGGGACTACCGGCTCATGACCCGGGTGGCGGACCGGATCAGCCCGGCCACGCCGTTCCGGCTCACCTGACGGTCAGCGCTTCGGCTTGATGTCCCGGAGCACCTGGTCCAGGTCGTGCACGACGGTGATCTGCATGCCGAGGCCCTTGCCGACGTCGCTGTCCGTCGGGATCAGCGCCCGGGTGAAACCCAGCCGCGCGGCCTCGGCCAGCCGCCGCTGCACGCCGTTGACCCGCCTGACCTCGCCGGCGAGCCCGAGCTCCCCGACGACGACCATGTCCGGTGGCAGCGCGACGTCCCAGCGCGCGGAGGCGACGGCCAGGGCGATCGCCAGGTCCGCGGCGGGCTCGGCGATCTTCATGCCGCCGACCGTGGCGGTGTAGACCTCGGAGTCCGAGAGCTTGACGTTCACCCGGCGCTCCAGCACCGCCAGCAGCATCGCGACGCGGGCGCTGTCCAGCCCGCTGACGGCGCGCCGCGGGCTGGGGATGTTCGAGCCCGCGACCAGCGCCTGGACCTCGGCGAGCAGCGGGCGCCGGCCGTCCATCACCACGGTGACGGCCGTCCCCGGGACCGACGACTCCCGGGTGCTGCCGAACCGGGCGAGGAACAGGCCGGACGGGTCCGCGAGGCCGACGATGCCCTCGTCCCGCAGCTCGAAACAGCCCACCTCGTCCGCCGGGCCGAAGCGGTTCTTCACGCCGCGGACCATGCGCAGGGTGGAGTGCTTGTCCCCCTCGAAGGACAGGACGACGTCCACGAGGTGCTCCAGGACACGGGGCCCGGCGATGCTGCCGTCCTTCGTGACGTGCCCGACGAGCAGCACCGGCAGCCCGCGTTCCTTCGCCAGGGACGTGAGCGCGACGGTGACGGCGCGGGTCTGGGTGACCCCGCCCGGGATGCCGTCGACCTCTCCGGTGGTCATGGTCTGGATGGAGTCGACGATCAGCAGGCTGGGGGAGAGCGAGTCGATGTGCCCGACGATCGCGCCGAGGTCCGACTCCGCGGCCAGGAACAGGTCGTCGTGCAGGCCCCGCGTGCGCTCCGCCCGCAGCCGCACCTGGCCGGCGGACTCCTCGCCCGTCACGTACAGGACCCGGCCGGACCCGGCGGCCCGCGCCGCCACCTCGAGCAGCAGTGTGGACTTGCCGACACCCGGCTCGCCCGCCAGCAGCACGACCGCGCCCGGGACGAGTCCGCCGCCGAGGACGCGGTCCAGTTCCTCGACGCCGGTCGGCCGGGCCTTGGCCGAGTCCAGCGCGACCTCGGAGATCCGTTGCGCGGGCGCACTCGGAGCGCCCGCCGCGACCTTGCGCAGCGAGCCGGCGGCGCCGGCCCGCGGCGCCGCGGCCGTCTCCTCGAGCGAACCCCAGGCCTGGCACTGCGGGCACCGGCCGACCCACTGGGCGGCGTGGTGCCCGCACTCGGCGCACCGGTAGGTGGTGCGCGAGCGGGCGCGGCCGGTCAGTGCCCGCCCTCGCCGGCGGCCTCGGGGTGATCCTCACGGGGCTCCGACGGCGCGCCGACGGGGACCTGCACGGTGACGGGGCCGGCCTTCTCGAAGTTCAGGACGACCGGGTAGGACAGGCCCGCGCGGATGTCCTCGCGGAGCCCGGTGATCTCCACCGTGATCGTCGTGGCGCCGGGGGTCGGCTCCGCACCTGCCTCGGCCGCCACGAGGGCGCGCTGGCTGGGCAGCGAACCGTTGCCGGTGATGGTGACCGTGCCCGCGGGGCTGGTCGCCGAGACGAGGCGGTCCCCGGAGTTGCCGGTGTTGACGATCGTCATCGACAGCGGGGCCACGGACCCGGTCCGGTAGACGTTCGCCGAGTCCGGGATCTCCACGGGATAGGTGATCTCGGCGTTGCGGATCAGGATCGTGCCGGCCTCGGTGTTCGCGCCGGCGACGGCGGCGACCTGCTCGGACGTCTGTGCCTGCATGCCCGAGCCGCAGCCGGCCAGCAGCAGGGCCCCGAGTGCGACACCGCCCGCGAGCACGATCCGCGTCGTCGGGCGGGATGCGCGGGAGCGCGTGGGGATGGCCGGGATGGTGCTGGGGCGGCTCACGGTGCGGGCGTCCTTCCTGCCGGCCGGTCCCGGGGGCTTCTCGGGGCCGGGCGGTTCCGGTGGTGGCCGGTCGTCTACGGGGTGCGTGTAGGGGTGCTGCACGCCTGCCCGACAGAAGTGACGCGACAGGTGTGGCGTGACAGGTGTGGCAGCATCCCGCGCGAGCAGCCTAGTCTCGCGGTCCGCGTGGCGGCTAACGCGGCTCGGCTCCAGGCCCTCCGATGCGGTCGCCTGCATGTTTTTTCCTGCTTGTCAACCCCGTGACCTGCGACGACGTCCCGTCCCGACCTACGGGACGGATGCCGGTCGTGTTAACCTGGGTGCAGCGAAAGGGGCCAGAGGACACATGGTTTTCAAGGTCG
>JAOZVV010000109.1 GCA_025869365.1 Pseudonocardia sp. | reverse complement strand
GCTCGGATCCCCGGACCAGCGCAGCCCGGCGCGGGCCTGGCACCTCGCGGCGGCGGCCGTCGGGCCGGACCCGGAGGCGGCCGACGCCCTCGACGAGGCCGGCACCGCCGCCGGGCGGGTCAGCGCCCACGGGACCGAGGCGGTCGCGCTGGAGCGGGCCGCGCAGCTCACCGAGGACCACCACCTGCGCGGGGACCGGTTGCTCCGGGCCGGGGTCGCCGCACGGTTCGCGGGCCGCCCGGAGCAGGCCGCCCGGCTGCTCGACGAGGCCGCCTCGTGCGCCGAGGATCCGCAGCTCGGCGCCGTCGTGGACGCCGAGCGCGGGCGCCGGCACCTCTACCACGGGCAGCTCGGCGAGGCCCACCGGCTCGCGGTGCAGGGGGCGGCCAAGATCCGCGAGCTGGACCCGGCCCGGGCGTCGGACATGCTCGGGATCGCGGCGTGGACGGCGATGATCGCGGCGGACTACCCGCGCTCCATCGCCGTGGCGAGGGACGCCAGGACCCTCGCGCCCGGATCGACGTCGCCGCTGGTGGACCTGACGCTGGGCACGTCGCTCTTCAGCGTCGGCGAGGTGGCCGAGAGCTTCCAGGTGCTGCTCGCGGCGTGCGGCCGCGTGGAGCGCGAGTTCGACACGGTCGACCCGGAGTACACGTGCTTCGCCGGCGTCGCGCTGTCCTGGGTCGGGGAGTTCCGGCGGGCCCGGACCCTGCTCGCCCGGGTCACCGAACGGGCCCGGCCGGCGTCGGCGTTCGGCGTGCTGTGCGCCGCCCTGCACGCGTCGGCCTACGTCGACGCCCGCACCGGTCACCTGGTGAGCGCCTACGCCACCGCGCACGAAGCCCTCGAGACGGCGGAGACCACGGGCAACGACCTCTGGCGCTACTTCTCCCTGGGCTGTCTGGCCTTCGTCGAGGCCGCGCTCGGCCGCGAGGAGGAGTGCCGCGGGCACGCCGAGGAGGCCCTCGCGCTCACCCGCACCATGGACATCGGCCACTCCGCGCCGGTCCGCGAGGCGCTGGGGCTCCTGGAGCTGGCCCTCGGCCACCCGGACGCCGCGATCGAGCAGCTCGGGCCGGTGAACCGCCGCGGCGGCACCGGCGAGCTCACCCTCGGGCGCCCGACCGGCACGGACATGGTGGAAGCGCACATCCGCGCGGGCCGCCCGCTGCCGCCGTTGCTGGCTCGGCAGGTGCAGGACTTCAGCGTCGATCCGCGGTTCCCGGGGCTCGCCGCGCTCTGCTGGCGCTGCCGCGGCCTGCTGGCCGGCGACGAGGAGATCGATCTCTGCTTCGCCAACGCCGTCGCCCTGCACGAACAGAGCGGCAACCGGTTCGCCCTGGCCAGGACGCTGCTGTGCCACGGCGAACGGCTGCGCCGCGCCGGGCGACGCACCGAGGCCAGGGACCGGCTCTCCGCCGCGCTGGACACGTTTCGCCAGCTCGGCGCGCGGGCCTGGGCGGCCCGGACCGAGCACGAGCTGCGGACGGCCGGGGCAGGCGCGCGGCCCGAGCGCCGGCCCGTGGGTGTCGACGCCCTGACCGGGCAGGAGCTGCAGGTGGCCCTCGCCGTCACCCGGGACCTGTCCAACCGGCAGGTCGCGGCCGAGCTCTACCTGAGCCCCAAGACCGTGGAGTTCCACCTCGGCAACGTCTACCGCAAGCTCGGCATCCGCTCCCGCACCGGACTCGCGGCCGTGCTCGCGGACCGGGCACCGATCGTGGTCCGCGACTGAGCCCCACGCGTGGGGTCCGCCCGGTGAGCCCCTACGCGGTGAGCCCGAACCCCGCGCTCTCCAGTGTGGACTGCAGGGTCGCGAGCACCCGCCCGCGGGTGGGGCCGATGCTGCCCGTCGGCATGTCCAGGGCCCGCGCGACGGCCCGGTACCCGTGGTCGGTCCGGTAGAAGAGGTGGTCGATCAGCTCCCGGCGCGGCGCGGGCAGGTCCGCGACGGCCGCCCCCACCGCCGCCCGGATCTCCGCGGCGAGCACGAGGGTCTCCGGTCCCGGGCCCGGCACGGCGACGTCCACCGCGACGTCGCCGTCGGGAAGCTCCCGGCGCGCCCGCCGGATCAGGGCCAGGCACTCCCGGGACGCGATCGTCGCCAGCCAGCCGCCCAGGCGTTCCGGGTCGTGCAGGGACGGCAGCCGCTCCAGGGCCCGCAACCAGGTGTTCTGGACGGCGTCCGCCGCGTCCGCCTCCTGGAGCCGGTAACGGGCGGCGACGGCCCGGACGAAACCGCCGTAGCGGGTCACCAGCTCGTCCCAGGCCTGCGGGAGGCCCCGGCCCGCGGCCTCGACGAGCTCGGTCGTGCTGTGCTGCGTGCATCCGTTCGACATCTGCTGTCTCCCTCTGCTCGACCTGGGGAAACGCTAGGAACAACCGCGTGGTCCGGGATCCGGGCGATCCCCGGGTCCGCACCCCTGGGTCTGCCGCGCGCCTCCCTGGTAGGTGGGTGCGCGCGGTGCCCGGTAGGGCGTTCTCCCGATGGGTGTATCCGCCGCCGCGGGCGGGTGCTCTTCCGTGCAGCGCCGGGCGAGCGCCCCGCCGAGCTGGAGGTGCCGTGACCCGTCTCGTCGTCTGCTGCGACGGCACCTGGCAGACCACCGCCCAGCAGAGCAATGTGATCCGGTTCCACGACGCCCTCGACCTGCGGACCGTCGACGGCGAACGGCAGCGCCCGAAGTACGTGACCGGTGTCGGCACCTCGGGTGGGGTGCTCGCCAAGCTGAAGGGCGGGCTCGCCGGCGCCGGGCTGTCCTCGACGATCATCGAGGCCTACGACTGGATCGCCGCCCGGTACGCGCCGGGGGACACGGTGGCGTTGTTCGGGTTCAGCCGCGGCGCCTACACCGCGCGCAGCGTCGCCGGGATGATCGGCGCGTGCGGCCTGCTCGACGCCTCCTCGCTCTCCGCCGAGGACCGCGCGGCACAGGTGGCGAGGGTGTACGCCCGCTACCGCAACCGGCGCCGGATGCCCGGGGACACGGCCTGGCGCGAGGGCCTGCGCCTCCACTACGACCCGGCGGTGCCCGGCTCGTCGATCCCGGTCGTGTTCGTCGGCGTCTGGGACACCGTGGGCGCACTCGGCATCCCGGACAACCTGCGGCTGCTCCCGCTGCTCGGCAGGCGCAGCGGGTACGAGTTCCTCGACGTCCGGCTCAACCCCGGGATCCTGCACGCGCGGCACGCGGTCTCCCTCGACGAGCGGCGGGGCCCGTTCGTCCCGACGTTGTGGTCCGACGTCCCCGCGACCCAGGACGTCGCCCAGCTCTGGTTCCCGGGGGACCACGCGGACGTCGGCGGCGGGCATCGCGAACGCGGCCTCAGCGACGGGGCCCTGCGCTGGATGATGGACGAGGCCACCGCCGCGATCGGGCTCGCCTTCCGGCCCGAACGGATCCCCGAACCGGACCCCGGGGACGTCGCCCACCCGAGGCCGCGAGGCCGGATCGGCGCCCTCACCGGGCCCGTCGTGGACGCCGTCGCGCTCCCGTGGCCGCGGGCCGTGCCACGGGTCGACGAGACGTCCGTGGCCGCGGGCGTCCTGCACCGGTCGGCCGTCGAGCGGCAGCGGATCCCGGGCCTGAGCTACCGGCCCACCCACGTCCCGGCGCCCGGGGACACGACGACCGTGCAGGTACGGGCGGACACGGGCTGGACCGAGACCGGCTGGTACCTCGAACCGGGCGAGTACCGGTTCACCGCCGAGGGCTCCTGGAGCAGCGGGGGCCAGGAGACCGGACCGGAGGGCGACACCACGCCGCCGCACTCCGCGCTGCGGGCACTGGAACGCCTGACCGCACGCGGGGAGACGCTGGTCCGCGGCCTCGTGGGCCGCCCGGCCGCCCGGGGCACCGGCTCCCGCCGGGTCGAGGCGCTGCCCTGGATGTCGCTGGTCGGGCTGGTGGCGAACGAGACGCGCAACGCCCTGGGTGCCCTCACCGCCGGGCACGAGATCCTCCCGATCGGGGCCGGCCGCACGGTCCGCACCGAACGTCCGGGCTACCTCTTCGCCTTCGCCAACGACCGCTGGGGCTTCACCGCGAACAACTCCGGCACCGTCACCCTCACCTGTGAGCGCGTCCGCGCGTCCTGACCCCCGCACATGGCCTTCCTGCCATCGGGCGGCGGGCGTCGGACCGGCCGCGCGGCAGGCGGCGCCGGCCGCACGCCATGATGGGTGCCCTGCCTGATGATCGGAGACCGTCGTGCGCCGGATCGTCGTCCTCACCTCGATGCTCGGGGCGTTGTTGATCTCGCTCGCCGGGGCGCTCCTCGCCGGATCCGGGTCCGCCGCGGCGGACCCGCCGTTCCGGGCCGCGGAGCGGGTGACGGACCGGGCCGGGGTGCTCGACGCGGCCGGTCTGGCGCAGGTGAACGGCGCGATCCAGCAGCTCAGGACGGACTCGGGGTACGACCTGTTCGTGATCTACGTGGACTCCTTCGACGGGCGGAGCGGCCAGGACTGGGCGGCCCGGGCCGCCACGCTCTCGCAGCTCGGCGACCAGGACGTGCTGCTCGCCGTCGCGACCGGGGACCGGGCCTACGGGACGTCGTTCTCGGACGCGTTCCCGGTCTCCGCGTCCACCACCGGCCGGATCGAGAGCGAGGAGGTCGAGCCGCGCCTCGCCGCGAACGACTGGGCCGGCGCGGCGGTCGCCCTCGCCGACGGCCTGCGCACCGGCGGTGGTGGCGGGAGCGTCGTCCCCTGGGTCGTCGGCGGCGCCGTGGTCGTGGGTGGCGGGGCGTACGCGCTGAACCGCCGCCGCCGGAGGTCGGCCCCCGGGGACACCCCCGACGCTCCCGATCACGCCGCTCCCCCGGCCCCCGTCGACCCGTTCCCCGGGGTCACCACCGAGGACCTCGGCTTCCGCTCCAGCCAGGCCCTCCTCGACGTCGACGACGCCGTCGGCACCTCCGAGCAGGAGCTCACCGCCGCCCGCGGGCACTTCGGGGACGAGGCCGTCGCGGGATTCGCCGCGGCCCTGGAGGCGTCCCGCGCGGACATGCTCGCGGCCTTCGGGATCCGCCAGCAGCTCGACGACGACGTCCCCGAGGACGAGCCCGAGCAGCGCCGGATGCACGCGGAGATCCTGCGCCTCGCCACCACCGCGGACGAGCGACTGGACGCGCAGGTCGAGGCGTTCGACCGGCTGCGCGGGCTCGAGTCCGACGCCCCCGGCTACGTGGACGGGGTCGCCGCGCGGCTCGACGCCGTCGCCGGGCGGGTGCCGGCCACCGAGGCCACCTGGGCCGCCCTGCGGGCCCGGTACGCCGCGTCCGCCCTGGAACCCGTCGCGGGGAACCTCCCGCAGGCCGGTTCCCTGCTCGACGCCGCCCGCACCGAGGTGGCGGAGGCGCGGGCCGCGCTGGCGGCCTCGACCACGCCGCAGGCGGTCGTCGACGGGCGGGCCGCGGAGGACGCCGTGACCCAGGCGGAGACGCTGCTCGACGGGATCGCGCGGCGGGAGTCCGAGCTGGCGGACGCCGCGGCCGCGATCGCCGCCGCGCGGGCCGAGGTCGAACAGGATCTGGCCGAGGCCGGTGCGCTGTCCACCGTGGACCCGGCGGTGGTCGCCCGGGCCCGGGCCGCGGTGTCCGCCGCCGCCCAGGCGGCCGGTGCGGCGCAACCGGATCCACTCGCCGCGCTGCACCTGCTCGACGAGGCCGGCACCGCGCTGGACCACGCGATCGCGGACGCCCGGGCCGCGCAGGACCGCAACCGGCGCGCCGCGGCGGCCCTGGAGCAGGCACTCGTCCCGGCCCGGTCCGCCGTCGCGGCCGCCGCGGACTTCATCGGCACCCGGCGCGGCGCGGTCGGCGCCCAGGCGCGCACCCGGCTCGCGGAGGCGCAGCGACACCTGCAGGCCGCCTCCGGCGACGGGGACCCGACCGTCGCCCTGCGCGAGGCACAGCAGGCGGACTCGATGGCCCAGGAGGCGCTGCGCCTGGCCCAGGATGACGTCTCCCGCTGGTCCGGTCCGTCCGGCGGCGGTGGCCGCAGCAGTACCGGGGTCGACCTCGGCAGCCTGGTCCTGGGCGGCATCCTCTCCGGCGCGTTCGGCGGCGGCGGGGGCGGCGGGCACCGGGGCGGCGGGTACGGCGGCGGCTTCGGAGGAGGCGGCGGCAGTTTCGGCGGCTCGGCCAGCCGCGGCCGGCACGGGGGCGGCGGCCGCTTCTGACCCCGGTCGGCCTGCAGGGCCTACAGCAGGGTGCGGATCGTCTTCTCGAACCCCACGACGTGGGCCAGGGCCAGCTCGGCGGCCTTCTCCTCCGCCCCCTCGACGATCGCCCTGAGCAGGTCCGCGTGCTCGGTGACATGGCCGGGCAGGGTCCGGAGGCGGTCCAGGAACAGCACCCAGATGCGGGTGGCGAGGTTGTCGAGCCGCACGCAGACGTCCTCCAGGTGCGGGTTCTGCGTGGCCCGGTAGATCGTCCGGTGCACCTCGACGTCCGCGCGGAGCAGCGCGCGCGGGTCCGACCCGTCCGGGTCGAGCGCCTCGACCTCGTCCGCGAGCGCGGCGAGGGCGGCCCGGTCCGCGGAGCCGGCGTTGCGCGCGGCGCTGCGGGCGGCCAGCGGCTCGAGCTGCTCGCGCACCTCGGACAGGTGCGCGAGATCGGTGATGTCCACCGCCGTCGCGAAGGTGCCCCGCCGCGGGTAGGCGACCACGAGCCGGTCTCCCTCCAGCCGTTTGAGCGCCTCCCGCACGGGCGTGCGGCCGGTGCCGAGCTCCTCGGCCAGCCGCTCGTCGTTCAGCGGTTCGCCCGGGCGGATCTCGAGCATGACCAGCCGGTCCCGGATCGCCGCGTAGGCCCTGTCCGCCAGTGACCCGGCCTCCTGCGTGACGCTCACCGGCATCCTCCCGATCCGCCCTTGACCCGCACCGAGCCGGTGCCTACCGTACCCGGTGACTGATATACCAGTCCACGGATACTCACCCGGCAGCCGTGGGCACCTATCCAGCAGGTGGAGGCCCGCGATGGCGGAACCGCTCCCGGAGCACCCGGACTTCCTCTGGCGCACCCCGGACCCGAAGCGCTCCTACGACGTCGTGATCGTCGGCGGCGGCGGGCACGGCCTGGCCACGGCCCACTACCTGGCGAAGAACCACGGCATCACCGATGTCGCCGTGCTGGAGAAGGGCTGGCTGGGCGGCGGGAACATGGCCCGCAACACCACCCTGATCCGGTCGAACTACCTCTGGGACGAGTCCGCCGCGATCTACGAGCACGCGCTGAAGCTCTGGGAGGGGCTGGAGGAGGACCTCGGCTACCCGATCCTGTTCAGCCAGCGCGGCGTGCTGAACCTCGCCCACACCGAGCAGGACGTGCGGGACTCCGTCCGCCGCGTCGAGGCCAACAAGCTCAACGGGATCGACGCCGAGTGGATCGGCCCCGACGAGGTCGGAAAGATCTGCCCGATCGTCAACGTCTCCTCCGACATCCGCTACCCCGTGCACGGCGCCACCTACCAGCCCCGCGCGGGCATCGCGAAGCACGACTACGTGGCCTGGGGCCTCGCGCGGCGCGCCGACGAGGCGGGCATCGACCTGATCCAGGACTGCGAGGTCACCGGCTTCACCACCGACGGGGACCGGGTCACGGGCGTGCGCACCACCCGCGGCGACATCGCCTGCGGGAAGGTCGCGCTCTGCGCCGCCGGGCACACCTCGACGCTCACGGACATGCTCGGCATCGCCGTGCCGATCCAGAGCCACCCGCTGCAGGCGCTGGTGTCCGAGCTGCTGGAGCCGGTGCACCCGACGATCGTCATGTCCAACGCGGTGCACGTGTACGTCTCGCAGGCGCACAAGGGCGAGCTCGTGATGGGCGCCGGCGTGGACTCCTCCACCGGCTACGCCCAGCGCGGCGCGTTCCACATCATCGAGCGGCAGATGGCCGCGGCGGTCGAGCTGTTCCCGGTGTTCGCGCGGGCCCACCTGCTGCGGAC
>JAOZVV010000108.1 GCA_025869365.1 Pseudonocardia sp. | reverse complement strand
GAGCGTGCATTTCCCCTCGGCGGCGAGTTGGCGCAGGAACGCCTTCGCTTCGGGATTGGAGTCGGAGTTGTCGAGGTAGAGCCAGCCGCCCGGCTTGAGTTTCGGCACGGAGGCTTGGGCGCAGGCGCAGCGCGGGCCGGGCCGTCCCACCCGATCCCCGGTCGCGGCGGAGACGGCCCCCCGCCCGTCGCGGCCGGGCCCTCGTCACGCCCTCGGCTGGGTGTGGCGGGCGGCCCGCGCGCAGCGGTCCCGGCTGGTCCTGGCCGTGCTGCTGGCGGCCGCGGCGCTGGGTTCGGGGGTGGCGCTGACCGCCACCTCGGCCTGGCTGATCTCCACCGCGGCGCTGCAGCCGCCGGTGCTGACCCTGATGGTGGCGATCGTCGCGGTCCGGGCCCTCGGGCTCGGCAAGGGCGTGTTCCGCTACGCCGAGCGCCTCGTCTCCCACGACGCCGCGTTGCGGGTCGGCAGCGCCCTGCGCGTCCGGCTGTGGGGTGATCTCGTCCGGCTCGGGCCCGCCGCCACCGCCCGGCACCGCCGCGGGGACCTGCTCACCCGGCTCGTGTCGGACACGGACGCGCCGCAGGACCTCCTGGTCCGGGTGCTGATCCCCTCCGGGGCGGCGCTGCTGGTCGGGGGCGCGGCGGTCGCGGGGCTGTCGCTGCTGCTGCCCGCCGCCGGGCTCGCGCTCGCCGCAGGCCTGCTGGTCGCGGGCGTCGGCGCGCCGGCGGTCGCGGCGTGGGCCGCACACCGCAGCGAGCGACGGACCGCGGCGCTGCGCAGCGAGGTGGCCACGCGCACCGTCGAACTGCTCGACGCGGCCGCGGACCTGCTGGTCCTCGGCGCGGCGGACCGCCACCGGATCGGGCTGGCCGACGCCGACGGGAGGCTCGCGGCGGCCCGCCGCCGGGCCGCGACCGCCACCGGGGCGGGCACCGCACTGGCCGTCCTCGCGATCGGCGCGACGACCGTGGCCTGCACCGCGCTCGGCCTGCTCGCCCACGCCGAGGGCCGGGTCGCCGGGCCCGTGATCGCGGTCCTCGCGCTCACCCCGCTCGCGCTGGCCGAGGTCGTCGCGGGCCTGCCGGAGGCCGCCGTCCGGCTGCTGTCGATCGTGCCCGCCGCCGAGCGGTTGGCGGCGCTGGAGACCCTCGAGCCCGCCGTCGTCGATCCCGAGCACGCCCCGGACACGGCCCCGCCCGTCGCGCTGGACGCCCGCGGGCTGGCCCTGCGCTGGCCCGGCTCGGACACCGACGCCGTCACCGGGCTGGATCTCGACCTGGCCGCCGGGCACCGGATCGCGCTGGTCGGGCCCTCGGGGAGCGGCAAGTCGACCGCCGTGGCCGCGCTGCTGCGCACGCTCTCACCGCGGGCGGGCACCCTGCGCGCCGACGGCACGGACGTCCGGGCGCTGCGCGGCGAGCAGGTCCGCGAGGGCATCGCCTGGTGCGGGTCGTGGACCCACCTGTTCGACGGCTCGCTGCGCGCCAACCTCGCCCTCGCCGCGCCGGACGCGACCGAGGAGGACCTCGTCGCCGCCCTGCACCGGGCCCGGCTCGGCGGCTGGTTCGCAGGCCTGCCCGCGGGCCTCGACACCGCGGTCGGCAGGCACGGCGGCGCCGTGTCCGGTGGTGAGCGCCAGCGGCTCGGGATCGCCCGGGCCCTGCTCGCCGACCGCCCGATCCTGGTGCTCGACGAGCCCACCGCCCACCTCGACGACGCGACCGCCGCCGACCTGGCCACGGAGATCCTCGCCGCGACCGGGGACCGGACCGCGCTCGTCGTCACGCATCGGCCGGACCACACGCCCGGTCTCGTGCGGGTCGAGCTGGGTCGGGAACTCGTCGGGAGCACGGGCTGAGCAGGGGACGCCGTCCCGCGACCGACCGGCCGCGAGGCGGGTCTGCGGCCGGGTCAGCCGACGACGTCGCGCTCCCGCGCCGGGCCGTCGGGCCGCACGACCGCCACCGGGCAGGGGGCGTGGCGCAGCAGCGCCTGGCTGACCGAACCCAGCAGCAGCCCCCGCACCCCGCCCCGGCCACGGGTGCCCGTGACGACGAGGGCGGCACCCTCCGCCGCGTGGACCAGAGCGCCCGCCGCACCGTCCCGGGCCACGATCGGCCGGACCTCGACGTCGAGATACTTGTCGATCCAGGGCGCGAGGGCCTTCTGCAGCACGGCCTTCTCGTCCTCGCGGATCGCGTCCCAGTCCAGCAGCGGTACCAGGAACGGGTCGAGCGCGGCCTCGCTCCAGGCGTGCACCGCGACCACCGGTACCCCGCGTCGTGCCGCCTCCTCGAAGGCGAACCCGAGCGCCGCGTCGCTGTGCTCGGCGTCGACCCCGACGACGACCGGTCCGGTCGAGCCCGTCTCCCCCCGGACGATCACGACCGGGCAGACGGCGTGGGCGGCGACGGACACGCCGACCGAACCGAGCAGCAGGCCCGCGAACCCGCCGCGTCCCCGGTTGCCCGCGGCCAGGAGCACCGCGCGCTCGGACTCCTCCGTCAGCACCGTGGCGGGGTTGCCGCCCCGGACCTCCCGCTCGATGCGCAGATCCGAGGCGATCCGCCGGGCGGCGGCGACGGCGGTGTCCAGGTGGTCCTCCGCGCCGCGCTCCAGGATCTCGCGCCGGTACTCCTGACCGAGCGGGGCGACCCCGATCGGCATGAAGCTCGTCCAGTCGACAGCGGCGACCAGCCGCAGGGCCATCCCGCGCCGTCGGGCCTCCGCCGCGGCCCACCGGACCGCTCCGAGAGCGCAGTCCGAGCCGTCGACCCCGACGACCACCCGTCCGCCGTGCTCCGTCTCCATCGTGTCCTCCCGCTCGTGGTGTGTGATCCCACGGTCGCGCGCGGGCGACGGCGTGCGCTGCGGCTGTCGGCCCCCGGACAGCAGGCCGAACGTCCCGCGGCCGCCGCGACGGACGGCCGCAGGGGACGAAGGGTCGCCCGTCGAGCGATGCAGGGCCTTTCGACCCGGGCCTCGCCGCGACCTTTCCCGACAGAGTGGACGGGTGCTGACCTCGCCACCCACCGGAACGGGTCGACGGCCGGGCGGCCTCGTCGAGCTCGACCGGGGCGCCTGCCTCCGGCTCCTCGCCACGACGGACATCGGCCGCGTCGTGTTCAGCCACCATGCCATGCCCGCGGCGCATCCGGTGGTGTTCCTCCTCGACGGCGAGGAGATCGTCTTCCGGACCTGCCGCGGAACGACGCTCGCGGCGGCGACCCGGAACCTGGTCGTCGGGTTCCAGGCGGACCACATCGACCCCGTCACCCGCGCGGGGTGGAGCGTGCTGGCGATCGGTGAGAGCTACGAGATCACCGAGCCGCGGCGTCTCGGCGCCCTCCACGAACAGCTCCCCCCGCCCTGGGCCCCCGAGCACATCGACCACGTGCTGAGCATCCCGGCCCAGCACGTGACCGGGCGCCGGTTGGGCTGACGACGGTCCCGCCGCGGACCGGGTGACCCGCCCCGCGCCCACCCGACCGAGGCGGTCCGATGCCTGCACCGATCCCCGCGCCGATCCCCGGACCGGCGCGACGCCGCCTCACCCGGCTCGTCGCCGGCGGACTGGGCCCCGGGCTCCGCGCCGTCCGCCGACGCGACGTCCCCGCGGTGCGTGGGGACATGGTGGGCGGGCTGACGGTCGCGGCGTACCTCGTCCCGCAGGTCATGGCGTACGCCGGGGTGGCCGGACTACCACCGGTGACCGGGCTGTGGGCCGCCGCGGGCGCGCTGGCGCTGTACGTGGTGCTGGGCTCCTCGCGGTTGCTGTCCGTCGGCCCGGAGTCCACCACCGCGCTGCTGACCGCGGTCGCGGTGGCGCCGCTCGCGGCGGGTGACCCGGCGCGGTACGCGCAGCTGGCCGCGGGACTCGCGGTCGTCGTCGGGATCGTGTGCGTGATCGGGAGGTTCGCCCGGCTCGGGTTCCTGGCCGACCTGTTGTCGCGTCCCGTGCTCGTCGGGTACATGGCGGGCATCGCGCTGATCATGATCTTCGGGCAGCTCGGCGCGCTGACCGGGACGGAGGTGGTCGGGGACGGTCCGATGGGTGAGCTGTGGGCGTTCCTCGCCGGTCTCGGCTCGGTGCACCCGCCCACACTCGTGCTGTCGCTCTCCGCGCTGGTCCTGCTCGGGATCGGTGCGCGCTGGGCCCCGCGGACGCCGATGCCGCTCGTGGTCGTGCTGCTCGCCTCGGTGGCCGTCGGCGTGGTGCCCTGGTTCGCGGGCCTCGCGACCGTGGGGACGGTCCCCGGCGGGTTCCCCGTCCCGAGCGCACCCGCGCTGGACCTGGCGGACTACCGATCCCTCGTGCTCCCGGCGCTGGGGGTCGCCGTGGTCGGGTTCTCCGACGTCGTGCTGACCGGCCGCGCCTTCGCGGACCGGTCCGACCCGGCACCGGACCCCGATCGGGAGCTGCTCGCGCTCGGCGGCACCAACGTCGCCGCGGGTCTGCTCGCCGGGTTCCCCGTCAGCAGCAGCGGGAGCCGCACCGCGCTGGGACGCACGGCGGGGGCACGCAGCCAGCTGCACTCGGTCGTCGCCCTCGTGATGGTCGTCCTGGTCCTCCTCCTCGGCGGGGACCTGCTCGCCACCATGCCCCGCGCGGCGCTGGGCGCCCTGGTCGTCTACGCCGCCGTGCGGCTCGTGGAGCCGGCCGAGTTCCGCCGGATCGCGTCCTTCCGGCGCAGTGAGCTGCTGCTCGCCCTGGCCACCGTCGCCGCCGTGCTGGTCCTGGGGGTCCTGTACGGGGTGCTCGCCGCGGTCGCGCTCTCGGTGCTCGACCTGATCCGGCGGATCGCCCGGCCGCACTCGGCGGTCCTCGGCTTCGCCCCGGACGTCCCCGGCATGCACGACGTCGGGGACCTGCCCGGCACCGCACAGATCCCCGGCCTGCTGGTCCACCGCTACGACGCGCCGCTGTTCTTCGCCAACGCCGAGGACTTCCGGCGCAGCGTGCGCGACGCCGTGGCGGACGCGGCACCACCGGTGCGGTGGGTGGTGCTGGACCTGGAGGCGGTCACCGAGCTCGACATCACCGCCGCCGACACCCTCTGCGGGCTCGTCCACGACCTCGACTCGGACGGGATCGTGGTCGCGGTCGCCCGGGCCAAACGAGAGCTGGTCGCGGACCTGGCCGCGGGCGGGGTGCTCGACGCCGTGGCCCCGGAGCGGCTGTTCCCCACCCTGCCCACGGCCGTGGCCGCCTACCGCGAGGCGACCACCGAGCCGTCCTGACGCGTCAGGGACGGGCCGGCGAGCACCCACCGATCGTCTCCGGGCCGGGGACACGCACGCCCCCCGTCACGTACGGGGTGCGACGGACGCCGGGAACCACGGTGTATCCGATCGTCCCCGGAACGGCGACCAGCTCGAGCACCCGGCGCAACCGCTCGGCGTAGCACCGGGCGCGCTCGGCCCCGTCCCATTCGTAGAGGCCGCGGTAGACACCGGTGGCGCGGTCGTGCAGCCAGAGCTTGTCGTGGAAGCCGGGGAACCCGGCGAACAGCGGCGTGTTCACGATGCAGGTCCGGCGGAACACCGCGTGCGCCCAGCGGACGCGGCCGATCCACCGCAACCGGAAGCAGACGACCAGCACGACCGGGTCGGCCAGGACGCGGTCCGGGAGGGCGGTCTCCCGGAAGACGACGGACCCGGAGTCGTCCTCGCCGGTCAGCACGGCGCCGACGAGCTCGCGGGGGCGACGCAGGCGGCCCGCGGCGACGAGCCGGGCCGTCCGGGCGAACGACGCGGCGACGGCGGTGCACGCCTGGCGTCGCGTGGCGCGGACGGGTATCCGGTCCGGGATCATCGGTGCGGTCCTCCCGCTCGGGCGGGTGGACGCTCGTCCGGCCCGCGGTCCAGCTCGAAGTAGTTCTCCTCCTCCTGGACGAAGTGCAGGGACAGCACGGCGTACAGACCGTAGAGGCAGGCCAGGAGGTCCTCCACACGGTCCGGGGCGATGCCGCCCGCGGCGTCGGCGGCCTCGCGGTGTGCGGTGAGCCTGCGGGCGAGGCGCTCGATCTCGGCGTGCGTGCGGCTCATCGGGGCGGTGGCCTCGGGTCCCAGCGGACCCGCGAGGGCCGGGTAGAGCTGGTGCTCCTCGGCGCGCTCGTGCGGCAGGATCTGATCGGCGAGCAGCCGGTCGGCACGCCGGAGCGCCGCGAGCGCCTCCGGCGTGCGGGCGGCCACGAGCAGGCCCGCGGTCTCGCGGAGCACCGCCAGCGCGGTGCGCAGCCGGTCGTGCTCCGCCGCGAACCGGTGCAGCAACCGCCGGGTCGAGTCCGGGAGCGCGGTCCGCTCACCGCGCCCCGGCCGCAGGGCGCGCAGGGCGTTGAGGATGACCGCGACATCGATCGCCTCCTGCAGCAGCGCCCCGGGCGCCGCCGTCAGGAACCCGGCCGCGGCCGCCGCCATCGCGAGCAGGGACATGCCCATCCCCACGGCCGCGCTCTGCACGGCGATCCGCCGCGACCGGCGGGCGACCAGCACGGCATCCGCGAGCCGGTCCAGCCGGTCCGTGGTGAGCACGATCCCGGCCGCCTCCGAGGACGCCGTGGACCCGCGGGCCCCCATGGCGACGCCGATGTCCGCGGCCGCGAGGGCGGGCGCGTCGTTGAGCCCGTCGCCCACCATCACGGTCACGGCACGGGCCCGCTCCTCGCGGACCGCGGCGACCTTGTCCTGCGGGGACTGCTCGGCGCGCACCTCGTCGAGCCCGAGGACCGTCCCGACCTCGCGGGCCGGCGCGGCCCGGTCGCCGGTGAGCATGACCAGCCGCCGCAGCCCCACCGCGCGCAGCCGGCGCAGGGTCCGGGAGGCGTCCGGGCGCACCGGGTCCCGCAGGACCAGCGCGCCGGTGGGCACACCGTCGACCCGCACCCAGGCCAGGACGGCCCCGTCGAGCACCGCCCGCTCGACCACCGCCCGGGCCCAGCCGGCCCCCTCCCCGACCCGGCGCCCGACGTCGACCCGCCGCCCGCCGACCACCCCGGACACCCCGGTCCCCGGTTCCTCGACGACCTCCGCGGGCATCGCCGGCTCGAGCCCGCGCCGGCGGGCCTCGGCCACGATCGCCCGGGCCAGGACGTGCGGAGACACCTGGTCGACCGAGGCGGCCAGGCGGAGCACCTCGTCCGGGTCGGCGCCGGGGGCCGTCTCGATCCCGACGACGGCGGGGTGCCCGCCGGTGAGCGTCCCGGTCTTGTCCAGCACCATCGTGCGCGCCGAGGCCAGCCGTTCCAGCACGGCGCCCCCGCGGACCACGACACCGGCCCGCGACGCCCGCGACAGCCCGGACACGATCGCCACCGGAGCGGCCAGCAGCAGCGGGCAGGGAGTGGCCACGACGAGCACGGCCACCGCGCGCTCCACCGAACCGCTCAGTGCCCACGCCGCCCCCGCCACCAGCACGGCGAGCGGCAGGAACCACGTCGCGACCCGGTCCGCCAGCCGCACCACGGGCGCGTCCTGCGCACCCGCCTCGCGGGCCAGCCGCACCACTCCCGCGTAGGTGCTGTCCTCGGCCGTCGCCGTCGCCCGGATCGTGAAGGCGGCGCCGGCCGCGGACGTGCCGCTCCGCACGGCGCCGTCCGCCGGGACCCTGGTCTCGAGCGGCTCCCCGGTCAGCGCCGACTCGTCGAGCACCGCGTCGGAGCCCACGACGGTTCCGTCGACCGGGACGATCTCCCCCGGCGCGACGACGATCTCGTCCCCCGGCACGACGGCGGCCAGGTCGACCTCCTCGACCCCGTTCCCGGTACGCCGGCGCGCGGTCCGCGGGGCCCGGTCCAGCAGGGACCGCAGGTCCCGGGAGGCCCGGCTCTCGGCGGCGGCGTCGAGCGCCCGGCCCGTGGCGAGCATGACGGCGATGAGCGCCCCGGCCAGGTACTCCTGGACCGCGAGCGTCCCCACCAGGGCGAGGACGGCGATGGCGTCGACCCCGGTGCGGCCCCGCCGCAGCGCGGCGACCACCCAGCCCACGGCGGGCACGGTGGCGATCACCGTGCC
>JAOZVV010000107.1 GCA_025869365.1 Pseudonocardia sp. | reverse complement strand
GCGGGATGGCCTGGGAGGCGCTGAACAACATCGCCGCGGCCAAGGACCGCAACGTGGTCGTGGTCGTCAACGACAACGGGCGCTCCTACTCACCGACCATCGGCGGGCTCGCGGACCGGCTCGCGACGCTGCGCCTGCAGCCCGGCTACGAGCGCTTCCTCGAGGCCGGCAAGCAGACCCTGCGCGGCACGCCGGTGATCGGGCGGGCGCTCTACGCGGGCCTGCACGCGCTCAAGGCCGGGGTGAAGGACGCGATCAGCCCGCAGGAGCTGTTCTCGGACCTCGGCCTGAAGTACTTCGGCCCCGTCGACGGGCACGACGTCGCGGCGATGGAGTCCGCGCTGCGCCGGGCCCGGCACTTCGGCGGCCCGGTCGTGGTGCACGCCGTCACGCGCAAGGGCAACGGCTACTCACCGGCCGAGAACGACGAGGCCGAGCAGATGCACAGCCCGGCCGCGTTCGACCCGCTCACGGGCCTGCCCACCGGGCCGAAGACCACCGGCTGGACCAGCGTGTTCGCCGAGGAGATGGTGGCCCTCGGCTCTGCCCGCCCGGACGTCGTCGGGATCACCGCGGCGATGCTGGGGCCCACCGGCCTGGCGCCGTTCGCGACGGCGTTCCCGGAGCGGATCATCGACGTCGGCATCGCCGAGCAGCACGCCCTGACCTGCGCCGCGGGGCTCTCGCGCGGTGGGATGCATCCCGTCGTCGCGCTGTACTCCACGTTCCTGAACCGGGCGTTCGACCAGCTGATGATGGACGTGGCGCTGCACGGCGAGGCCGTGACGCTGGTGCTGGACCGCTCCGGTGTCACCGGCAACGACGGGCCGTCGCACAACGGCATGTGGGACCTGTCGATCCTCGGCGTGGTGCCCGGGATCCGGGTCGCCGCGCCGCGGGACGCCGGGACGTTGCGGGAGGAGCTGGCCGAGGCCGTCGCCGTCGACGACGGGCCCACCGCGGTGCGCTTCCCGAAAGGCGCGGTCATCGAGTCCGTGCCCGCGGTGCGCCGGGTCGGCGGGGTGGACGTGCTGCACGAGCCGTCCGTGGCGAACGGGCGGGTCAACGGGGCCGGACACGCGACGGCCCCGTCGGTACTCATGGTCTGCGTCGGCGCGTTCGGCGAGCTGGGTGTCGCCGCGGCGAAGCGGCTCGCGCAGCAGGGGATCGGCGTGACGGTCGTGGACCCGCGCTGGGTGCTCCCCGTGCCGGAGGTCCTGATCGGGCTGGCGAGGCAGCACCGGCTGGTGGTCTCGGTGGCGGACGCGGGCCGGCACGGCGGGTTCGGCTCGGCCCTGGCGGACGTGCTGCGCTCGAACGAGGTCGACGTGCCGCAGCGGGACGTCGCGCTGCCGCAGGAGTTCCTGGAGCACGGCAGCCGCGGGGACGTGCTCGCCGCGGTGGGGCTGACGGCGCAGGACGTCGCGCGGCGGGTCACCGAGTGGGCGTCCGCGTTGCCGGGCTGCCTGCCGGCGATGCCGGCCGAGGTCGTCGTCCCCGTGGAACAGGAGCAGGAGCAGCGCAACCGATGAGGGTGCTTCCCCGATGAGGGTTCTGGTCGTCGAGGACGAGGCCGCGCTCGCCGAGGCCGTCGCCCGGGGTCTGCGGCGCGAGGGCATGGCCGTGGACGTGGCCCTGGACGGGGACAGCGGGCACGAGAAGTCCTCGTTCACCCGCTACGACGTCGTCGTCCTGGACCGGGACCTGCCCGGCATGTCCGGGGACGAGCTGTGCGCGGCGATCGTCGGGTCGGGCACCACCACGCGTGTGCTGATGCTGACGGCGAGCGGGACGTTGCAGGACAAGGTCGACGGCCTGTCCAAGGGGGCGGACGACTACCTCGCCAAGCCGTTCGACTTCCCCGAGCTGGTCGCCCGGGTCCGCGCGCTGGGCCGCCGCGCCACGCCCGCGGTGCCGCCGCTGCTGGTGGCCGGGGACGTCGCCCTGGACCCGGCCAAGCGGACCGTGGCCCGCGCACAGACGCCGGTCGAGCTCACCCGCAAGGAGTTCGGCGTGCTCGAGGTGCTGCTCGGCGCCGGCGGCGCGGTCGTGAGCAGCGAGGAGCTCCTCGAACGGGTCTGGGACGAGAACGCGGACCCCTTCACCACGACCGTCCGGGTGACCGTGATGACCCTGCGCAAGAAGCTCGGCGAGCCCGGCGTCATCGAGACCGTCGTGGGCGCGGGCTACCGGGTGCCGGCCGCGGGCTGAGCGAACCATGCCGGCGCGCGCGTCCGTGCGGGGACCGGGCCTGCGGCTACGGCTGACGGTGCTCAGCACGGTGCTGGTCGCGCTGGTCAGCGCCCTGCTGCTGTACCTGGGCTGGCTCCTGGTCGGAGACGTCGCGGCGTCCGTCCCGTCGCTGCCGCCGGGGACGACCGTGCGGGTCGGGGAGCTGGACGTCCCCGCCGCGGAGGTGACGCGCGCGGTCGGGGCCGCCGCGCGGGCCGAGGTGCTCCGGGCCGGGCTGATCGCGTTCCCGCTGGTGGTGGCCGCGGCCGGGCTCGTGGCGTGGGTGCTGGCGGGGCGGATCCTGGCGCCGCTGCACGCCGTCACCGCGGCGGCCCGCCGGCTGTCCGCGGAGTCCCTGGACGAGCGGATCGCCCTGCGGGACGCCCGCGGCGAGGTCGCCGAGCTCGCCGCGTCCTTCGACGCGATGCTGGACCGGCTGCAGGCGGCGTTCACCGCGCAGCGCCGCTTCGTGGCGAACGCCAGCCACGAGCTGCGCACCCCGCTGGCCGTCCTGCGCACCGAGGTCGACGTGACGCTGGCCGATCCGGCCGCGGACGTCGCCGAGCTGCGCCGGATGGGCGACGTCGTCCGCGACGCCACCCGCCGCGCGGACGACCTGGTGGGCGGCCTGCTGCTGCTGGCCCGGGCCGAGGCGTTGGGGGCCCGGGCGCTGTCCCGCCGGCCGGTGGACCTGTGCGTCGTGGCGAAGCGGGCCGTGGCCGTGACGGCGGCGGAGGCGCGGGCGAAGGGCGTCCGGGTTCAGGTCGGGGGCGGCGCCGCACCGGTGTCCGGGGATCTCGTGCTGCTGGAGCGGGTGGCCGGGAACCTGCTGGAGAACGCCGTCCGGCACAACGTCGAGGGCGGCTGGATCGAGGTCCGCACCGGCGTCCGGGACGGCGCCTCCGAGCTGTGCGTCGCCTCCGGTGGCGCGGAGATCCCGGTGGACCGGGTGGCGGAGCTGTTCGAGCCGTTCCGCCGCGGTCCGGTGGCGCGCACGGGCAGCGCCCCGGGCTCCGGCCTGGGCCTGTCGATCGTGCGCGCGGTGGTGACGGCCCATCAGGGCGAGGTCACGGCGGACCCGCTGGTGGGGGGCGGCCTGCGGGTGACCGTGACCCTCCCCGCCGCCCGGTGATCGCCCCGCGCGAACCCGGCCCCGCCGGTCGCAGGTCGCGGTGTGGGGCGGCGGCCGGTGTCGGGCGGACTCCGGCCGGACGATCAGGAACGCGTGGTGAGCGCCTCTTCCAGGCCGGGCAGCAGGAGCTTCTGCTGCCACCTCCGGGCGCCGCCCGCCTCCAGGAAGGCCGCGATGTCGCCGTCCCCGGGCGGGGTCCAGCAGAGGCGGCGGAGGAGGTCCGGCTGAAGCAGGTTCTCCACCGGGATCGTCCACTGCTCGCCGATCTCGGCGAGGACCGCGCGGGCGGCGGAGAGGCGGGCGGCGGCGTCGGGGTCCCGGTCCGCCCACCGGGAGACGGGCGGGGGCCCGTCGTTGGGCGGTGACGGGTGGGGGAGCTCCTCGTGCGGCAGCCGGGTGGCGCTGGAGATCGCGGAGAACCAGTACGAGGTGAGACGGCGCTGGGCGCGGCCCCGGAACACCGGCATGTCCGCGAGGGACTGCGGGCTCTCCGGTGCGGCGACGGCGGCCTCGACGATGGCGGAGTCCGGCAGCACCCGCCCGGGCGCGATGTCCCGCTCGGACGCGAGCTGGTCCCGGGCCTCCCACAGGCTCCTGACCAGGGCGAGGGGTCGGGGCTTGCGGACCTTGTGGATGCCGGACGTGCGCCGCCAGGGTTCGGCCCGCGGGGCCGGGGGCCCGGCGGTTCGGACGGCCTCGAACTCCTCGAGCGCCCACTCGAGCTTGCCCTGGCTCTCCAGCAGCTCCGCCAGGACGTCGCGGAGCTCCACGAGCACCTCGACGTCCAGGGCGGCGTAGACGAGCCAGTCCTCCGGGAGGGGGCGACGGGACCAGTCCGCGGCCCCGTGCCCCTTCTCGAGGGCGAGCCCGAGCAGGTTCTCCACCAGTGGTCCCAGACCGACCCGGGGAACACCGGCGAGCCGGCCCGCGAGCTCGGTGTCGAAGAGCTTCGCGGGCCGCAACCCGGCCTCGGCCAGGCAGGGGAGATCCTGGGACGCGGCGTGCAGCACCCACTCCGGCCCGCTCAGCACGGGGGCGAGCGGCGACAGGTCGCCGCCCATCGGGATCGGGTCGATCAATGCCGACCCGGATCCCTCCCGGCGGAGCTGGACCAGGTAGGCACGCTGTGAGTACCGAAAGCCGGACGCCCGTTCCGCATCCACGGCGACCGGACCCGTACCGGCGGCCAGGGACTCCGCGGTGCGTTCCAGTGCCGCTCGGTCCGCGACGACGTCGGGGAGCCCGTCAGCGGGTCGGAGGAGCGGGACGGGGGCCGGTGTGGGCGGTTCGGTAGGCACGGTCGGCCCCGGCTCGGTGGCGGGCATGGAGCTATCGTCCGCCGACGCGGTTTGCGCGGCCGACCCACCCCCCGAGCCGTGCGATGTCAGCGGATGACCCCTGCTCTCATCGCCAGTGCCACCATCTGAGCGCGGTCACCCGTGCCGAGCTTGCGCCCGATCCGGGAGAGGTGGCTCTTCACGGTGAGCGCCGACAGGCTCAGGGCCTCGCCGATCTCCTTGTTGGACTGGCCGTCCGCGACCAGTTGCAGCACCTCCACCTCGCGCGCAGACAGCTCGCGCGGGGTGTTGTCGGTGCCCGGCACGCGGGTGCCGGTGGCGAGCAGCGGGGCCACCGTCGGGTCGGCGTAGACGCCGCCGTCGAGGACACGCTTCACACCGTCCGTCACCACTGCCGGGGACGCGGACTTGAGCAGGTAGGCCTGCGCGCCCGCCTGGAACGCCGAACGGACCGCGTACGGGTCGTCCGACGAGGCGAGCACGACGAGGCGTGTCCAGCCCATCTGGCGCAGCTCGGTGACGAGATCGAGCCCGCTGCCGTCCGGCAGGCCGAGATCGAGGATCGCCAGATCGCACGGCCCGTTCGCCTGGGCACGCGCACGCGCCTCGGCGACCGAGGCCGCTTCGTACACGGTGCCGGCGCCCATCGAGCGCAGTCGCGCCGCGATCGCCTCGCGCAGCAGCGGATGATCGTCCACCACCAGCACCGAGAAGAGCTCTTCCCGCGGATGAGGAACCATCGCGGGTGTGAGCACGGCACCTGGGGTGCCGCGCAAGGGTGTGCCTTGGCCTACAACGGCCACGTCACTACCTCCCTGGAGTCGGTCGTTGCCCCCCGACCAACACCGGGACCCCGGGGGACGGAGAGTTGCGCCCGACCGCCCGAGGAGGTGTCGTGGAGGAACTGTAGCCCCCCAAGCGGTCTAACGTCGTGTATCCGTTCGAACTTCTCCGGGTGAAAGTTACAGCGTTGTGCGTCGGGGTGCACCCGAACGGGTGATCCACTCGCTGTGCACAGGCTGTGACCAGCCAATTCTCCTGAGAAGCCGTTCGCAGATTCAGAAGCTTCGCTGTGCAAGCGTCGTCACACCGACCGGCGGCAGGCCCGCAGCGGTCGCTACCAGGGCACAGAAGGCCTCGGCGTGCGCGGCGAGCTCGCCGTCGGCCGCCGTCGGGGTCCAGGAGGCTCGTAACTCCACGTCGTCGTCGCGGCGTGGGCCGGCGATGTCCCCGAAGCGCACGGACGACGTCTGGGTGACGGTTCCGCCGAGCGCCACGTGTCCGGCGCCGTAGTCCTCCAGCGCCTCGGTCAGCCAGGACCAGGCGACCACCGGGAGCATCTCGTCGCCGAGCTGTTCGCGCTCCAGCCGGGCCTGCACGAAGCAGACGATCCGGAAGGTGCCCTCCCAGGCGTCCTGGCCCGCCGGGTCGTGCAACAGGATCAGCCGGCCGGACGTGTCCGGCTCGTCGAGGTCGTCGGTGCCGTCGCCGCGGTGGCCGATGTCCGCCTCCACACTGAACGCCCAGGTGAAGGGGGCCATCCGGGGCGGGGCGTCGAGTGGGCGGAACACGAGGTCGGGCCGGGGTCGGACGGCGGAGAGCGTCGCGACCGCGTGCCGGAAGTTCTCGGGTGGGTCGGGCGCGTCGGGCACGACCGGGGACTCTAGGTCGTCCGTCCCACCGCGCGTAGGCAGGCGCGCCGGGCCGAGACCTGTCCGCGACCCTCCCTGTGGGAGGATGTCGGGGCCATGACGACTGCCAATCCCGCCCGTACGAGCGTCCCCCCGGCCCCGGACACCCGGACGCCCGGGCCCCGCCGGTCGCTCCCGGACTCCGCCTTCCTCGCCGCCACCCGCGGCGAACGGCCCGCGCACCTGCCCGTGTGGTTCATGCGCCAGGCGGGGCGGTCGCTGCCGGAGTACCGCGCCCTGCGGGCGGGCACCGGGATGCTGGAGTCCTGCATGACCCCGGAGCTGACCTGCGAGATCACCGTGCAGCCGGTCCGCCGGCACGGGGTCGACGCGGCGATCCTCTTCAGCGACATCGTCGTCCCGCTCTACGCCGCCGGGATCGGGGTGGACATCGTGGCCGGGACGGGCCCGGTCGTCGCGGAGCCCGTGCGCACCGCCGCGGACGTCGAGCGGCTGCCCGTGCTGCTCCCGGAGCAGGTCGCCCCGGTCATGGACGCGATCGGCCTGCTGCTGGGCGAACTGGGTGACACGCCCCTCATCGGCTTCGCGGGCGCACCGTTCACGTTGGCGTCCTACCTGGTGGAGGGCGGTCCGAGCAAGAACCACGAACGGACCAAGGCGCTGATGCGCACTGCTCCGGACGTGTGGCACGCGCTGATGGCGAAGCTCGCCGGGATCACCACCACGTTCCTGGAGCTGCAGGTCGCGGCCGGGGTCGACGCGATCCAGCTGTTCGACTCCTGGGCCGGGGCGCTGTCCGAGCGGGACTACCGCACCCACGTCCTCCCGCACTCCGCCGCCGTCCTGGGCCGGCTGGCCGGTGCGGGCGTGCCGCGGATCCACTTCGGCGTCGGCACCGGCGAGCTGCTGCCCGCGATGGCGGACGCCGGCGCGGACGTGATCGGGGTGGACTGGCGCACACCGCTGGACGTCGCCGCCCGGCGCGTCGGCGGCGGCCTGCCGGTGCAGGGGAACCTGGACCCGGCGGTCCTCTTCGCGGACACCGCATCCATCGAGGTCGAGGTGCGCCGCATCGCGGCCGAGGGCGCCCGCGCTCCCGGGCACGTGTTCAACCTGGGCCACGGCGTGCTGCCGGACACGGACGCGGACGCGATCACCCGCACCATCGAGCTCGTCCACGCCCAGCCCGTCTGAGCCGGTCGTGGTGGACCCGGCGAGGATCGCGGTCGTCGGCGGCGGGATCTCCGGCCTCGCCGCCGCCCACCGCCTGCGCACCCTGCTGGGCCCGACCGCCGCGATCACCGTCCTCGAGCAGCGGGGCCGCACCGGGGGCGTGCTGCACACCGCGGAGCTGGCCGGAATGCCGTTCGACGTCGGCGCCGAGGCCTTCCTCGCCCGCCGCCCGGAGGTCCCCGCGCTGCTGCGCGAGCTGGGTCTCGAGGGCGAGATCGTCCATCCCACCCGGGCGAGCCCGTCGATCCGGGCGGGCGGGCGCACGGTCGGGCTCCCGCCCGGCACCCTCATGGGCGTCCCGACCAGCCACGCCAGGCTGGACGACGTGCTGTCCCCGGCCGGCCTGGCCGCGGTCGCCGTCGAGCCGCAACGGCCGCTGACCTGGACCCCGGGGGAGGACGTGAGCCTCGGCGGCCTGCTCCGCGAGCGCTTCGGCCCGGAGGTCCCCGCACGCCTGACGGACCCGCTGCTCGGCGGTGTCTACGCGGGCCGGGTGGACGACCTGGGCCTGCGCGC
>JAOZVV010000106.1 GCA_025869365.1 Pseudonocardia sp. | reverse complement strand
ACCCGAGCGCAGCGGCCGGGGCCGCCGTCGTGTGGACTCAGGAGGGGGAGTTCCCCGGCTGCGGCAGGGAGTCCTGGTAGATCCGCTCCTCGTAACCGGGGCCGTAGTAGCGGTCGAGCTCCTCGCGGGTCATGTCCGGCCGCTCGAGCTTCGCCGCGATCGCCGCGCGCGGGGGCAGCCCGCCGGTGTCGCGGCCCTCGTGCTTCCACAGCCCCGAGCGCAGGAACGCCTTCGCGCAGTGGAAGAAGACCTCCTCGACGTCCACCTCCAGCGCCAGGACCGGTCGGTGGCCCTTCACGATCATGTCGTCGAAGTACGGCGCGTCCCGGACGAGCCGGGCCCTCCCGTTGACGCGCAGCGTGTCGTTCCGTCCCGGCACCAGGAAGATCAGTCCCACGTGCGGGTTGGACAGGACGTTCCGGTAGCCGTCGACCCGCTTGTTGCCGGGACGCTCGGGGACTGCCAGCGTGTGCTCGTCGAGGACGTGCACGAAGCCGGGCGGGTCGCCCTTGGGCGAGACGTCGCAGGTCCCGTCCACGGCGCTCGTGGCGAGCATCAGGAACGGTGACCGGGAGATCCACTCCACGTCCAGTGGATCGAGGACGGGGCGCTCCTTCTGCGCGATGCGCGGGAGGGGGGTGCCCACGACGTCCACGAGCTCGGCCAGGGACGTGATCTCGGTGCGGTCCACGCGCTCCGAGGGTACCGGCACGGCGCGCGCACCACACGGTTCTTCCCTCGAGACCGGACCCCGACGCCGGACCTCGGCCGCAGGCGACCCTCGCACACTGGTCGAGCACGCGTATTACGGCCACATTTACTTCAGGACCGAAAATGTTCTCGGACCTTCCGAATCGGAAGCACTTTCACTCGCCCAGAGCAATCACGACCACATCACGACTGCACCCAGCCCCTCGACCACCTGCAACGATGCACGGATCGGTCGAATGAGTGGCGAATCGTGGCAACGCTGGGCCAGTCGAGAACATCCCTGGTGAGCACGCTCACCATATTTAGGTGGCCGGACTGAGACCTTCGTCATCGCGCCGCACCGAAATGTGTTCGTAATTTGATTTACGGCCACGAACACCAGCGCTCACCCGGAGTGCCGGGTTCGGGGTCACCGTCCGGACGGGCGGGGTGCGGATCGGCCCGGTTCCCCTCACACGTGGCCGCAGAGCTTCACGCCCCCCGTCGTCGACACCGCGGTTCTCCCCCGGACCGCGGCCGGCTCCCCACGCCCGGCGGTGCTACCTGAAGGACCCTTCGTGTCGTCTCTTCGACCTGTTCTGGCGATCCGCGCCGCCACCGTCGCCGCGGTGACCACCGCGACCGCCGCCCTCTTCACCCTGGTCCCCGCCACCGCTGCGACCGCACCCGCCGTCTCGGCCACCCCTGCCGCGACCGTCGTGACCACACCGGTCCAGCCCGTCGTGAACTCGTCGCTGACCTTCGCGGCCCCGGCCGCGGCCGTCGCCGCCGCGCAGACCAGCCTCTCCCCGGCTGCCTCCCGTGCCTCCGCGATGCAGAACGCGCTCGGCAAGCTGGGCACCCCCTACCGCTGGGGCGCCGCGGGCCCCTCCGCATTCGACTGCTCGGGACTGACCAGCTGGGCCTTCAAGCAGGCCGGGGTGTCGCTGCCGCGCACCAGCCGCGCGCAGGCCACGGTCGGCACGCCCGTCGCCAAGGCGAACCTGCAGCCCGGTGACCTCGTGTTCTTCTACAAGCCGGTCAGCCACGTGGGCATCTACATCGGCAACGGCCAGGTCGTGCACGCCAGCACCAGCGGCCAGCCCGTGAAGATCGGCAACGTGAGCGCCATGCCGTTCAACAGCGCCCGCCGCGTCTGAGCACCCCCGGAACCTCGCGTTGTGGCTCCACAACGCGAGTTTCCGACGTCCAGGAGCGCGTTGTGGCTCCACAACGCGGGTTCGGACGTCCAGGAGCGCGTCGTGGAGCCGTTTCCTAGGGTGCGGGTGTGAACACTCGTCCGCTCGCTCTCGTCACCGGTGCCTCCCGGGGCATCGGCGCCGCCGTCGCCCGCGCCCTCGCACCCACCCACGACCTCCTACTGGGCGGTCGTGACGCCGACGCGCTGTCCGCCCTGGCCGCCGCGCTGCCGGGCGCACGGGCCTGGGCCGTCGAGCTCACCGACCCGGACGCCCTGGCGGCGGCCGTGGCGGGCATCGACCGGCTGGACGTCCTCGTGCACTCCGCCGGTGTCGGCATGCTCGGCACCGTCGAGGAGACCCCGGCGGACACGTGGCGGCGGCAGTTCGACGTCAACGTCGTCGCGGTCGCCGAGCTCACCCGGCTGCTGCTGCCCGCGCTCCGGGCCGCGGGCGGCGACGTCGTCCTGATCAACTCCGGCTCGGGGCTGACCGCCCGGGCGGGCTGGGGTTCCTACGCGGCCAGCAAGTTCGCGCTCCGCGCGTTCGGGGACGCGCTGCGTGCCGAGGAGCCCGGACTCCGGGTCGTCTCCGTGCACCCCGGCCGCGTGGACACCGACATGCAGCGCGATGTCGTCGCCCACGAGGGCGGCGAGTACGACGCGTCCCGGTACCTGCGCCCCGACTCGGTCGCGGCGGCGGTGCTGGCCGGCGTCACGGCGTCCCCGGATGCCCACCTCACCGAGATCATCATGCGACCCACGCGCTGACCAGCGGGACTACCATTCCCGGCATGCTGGATCCGGAAGGGATCGATCTCGACGATCTCGTGACCGCCCTGGACGACAGGACGCCGGAACAGAGCTGGTGGATCCACCCGGAAACGGGTGAGGTCGTCCCGCACGTCCCGGAGGCCTGCAGCGGCGTCGCCGAGACGGTGGACGACCTCGCGGGCGCCGGGTGGGTGCAGGTCCTGCCCGTCGAGGGCCGCGAGGGCTACCGGGACATGGCGGACTTCACCGCCGGCGTGCAGCACCGCAGGGCCGCCGAGCTGCTGGACCGCGCGATCAACGGCCGCGGTGCGTTCCGCCGCTTCAAGAACACCCTCTTCGAGTTCCCCGAGGTCAGGGACCAGTGGTACCGCTTCCGGGACGCCCGGTCCCGGCGCCGGGCGCTCGAGTGGCTCGTCGACGCCGGGCTCGTCGAGCGGGAGGCCGGTGCGCGGGCCCGGGCCCGCTACCCGGACCCGTCGCCGCAGAACGAGGACGTCCCCGCGGTCGTCGCCGCGGATCTCGCGTCGCTCTACGGCCCCCGGCTGCGCCAGGTGCTGCTCTTCGGCTCGTGGGCCAGCGGGGAGGGCTCGGTGGAGTCCGATCTGGACCTGCTCGTCGTGCTGGACGGCCTGGACTCCCCGTGGGCGGAGCTGCGCCGGATGGACGACGTCCTCGGCCAGCACACCGAGCGTTCCGGGATCACCCTGACCGCCCTGCCCGTGAGCCAGGAGTCGATGTCGCGCCCGACCGAACCGTGGCTCGTCCGGGCGAAGGCGGAGTCGGTGCGGATCCGATGACGGACTCGCACCTGCGCCCCGCGGACGGGCCGGCGCCGCGCCCGGGGATCGCCCGCGCCCGCCAGGAACTCGAGGCCACCCGGATGCTCTGCGACGGCGGCTACCCGGCCCAGGCGGTGTCCCGGGCGTTCCACGCCGCCCGGTTCGCCGCCGAGGCCGCGCTGGCGGCGCTCGGCGAGACCCGGGACCGGCCGTCGGACGTCGTGTCCGCGTTCGTCCGTCGCGTGGTGCGCGAGCGCGCGATGGACCCGGCGAGCGGCCGGGTGATCCGCTCGCTGTTCAACCGGGCGGTGCTCGCGGACAGCACGTTCGCGCCGGTCCCCGCCGGGGAGGCGGTCGCGGCCCTGGCGGACGCCACGTTCGTCGTCGAGGGCGTCGACGAATGGTTGGACGACCCCACGCGCAGCATGCCGCCGGACGGTGGAGCGACCCGGCTCCCGGCCCGGCCGGCGAAGCGCCGCCGGGCCTAGCCAGGACACTCGCCGGCTCGCTACCTGACGATGTTCACCAGCCGGCCGGGGACCACGATCACCTTGCGCGGCGCCGCACCGTCCAGCGCCGCGACGATCTTCTCCTCCGCCAGCGCGGCGGCCTGCACCGTGTCCGTGTCCGCGTCCGCCGCCACGACGATCCGCGAGCGCACCTTGCCGTTGACCTGGATCGGGTACTCGATGGTGTCCGCCACCAGGTACTTCTCGTCCGCGGTGGGGAACTCGGCGTAGGCCAGCGAGCCCTCGTGGCCCAGGATCGACCACAGCTCCTCGGCGATGTGCGGGGTCAGCGGCGCCATCATCAGCACCAGCGGCTCCGCGACCGAGCGGGGCACCCCGACCGAGGCGTAGGTCTTGGTCAGGTGGTTGTTCAGCTCGATCAGCTTCGCCGCGGCGGTGTTGTAGTGCAGCGCCGGATAGTCCGCGTGGACGCCCGCGATCGCCTTGTGCAGCGCGCGCAGGGTCTCCTCGTCCGGGACGTCGTCCGTGACCCGGGACTCGCCCGTCTCCTCGTCGACCAGGTTGCGCCACACCCGCTGCAGGAACCGCTGCGGGCCGACGACGTCCCGGGTGGACCAGGGCCGCGAGGCCTCCATCGGGCCGGTGTACATCTCGTAGAGCCGGAAGGTGTCCGCGCCGTAGCGCTCGCTCATCTCGTCCGGCGTCACGACGTTCTTGAGGGACTTGCCCATCTTCCCGTACTCACGGGTGACGGGCTGGCCGTTCCACGTGAAACCACCGTCTTCGCCCTCGACCACCTCTTCGGCGGGGACGTAGGTGCCGCGGGCGTCCGTGTAGGCGAACGCCTGGATGTAGCCCTGGTTGAACAGCTTGCGGAAGGGCTCCTCGCTGGTCACGTGGCCCAGGTCGAAGAGGATCTTGTGCCAGAAGCGGGAGTACAGCAGGTGCAACACCGCGTGCTCGACGCCGCCGACGTAGAGGTCGACGCCACCCGGGTCCGCCGCCGAGCGCTGCAGGTCCTTGCCGACCCAGTACCTCTCGGCCTCCTCGGACACGAACCGCTCGGTGTTCGTCGGGTCGAGGTAGCGCAGGTAGTACCAGCAGGAGCCGGCCCACTGCGGCATCGTGTTCGTCTCGCGGGTGTAGGCCTGGAACCCGTCCCCCAGGTCCAGCTCGACGTTCACCCACTCGTCCGCGCGGGACAGCGGCGGCTCGGGCTCGGTGTTCGCGTCGTCCGGGTCGTAGGTCTTGGGGGAGTAGTCGTCCACGTCCGGCAGCAGGACCGGCAGCTGGTCCTCGGGCAGCGCGATCGGGCCGTGGGAGTCCCACGCGATCGGGAACGGCTCGCCCCAGTACCGCTGCCGGGAGAACAGCCAGTCCCGCAGCTTGTACTGGACGACGCCCTCGCCGGCGCCCTGTGCCGCCAGCCAGTCGATGATGGTGCGCTTCGCGTCCGTGACCCCCAGCCCGTCCAGGCTGATGTCCGCGTTCGCGGAGTTGATCGCCGGGCCGTCCCCGGTGAACGCCTCGCCCGCCCAGCCCTCGCCGGGATCGACGGTGCGGACGATCGGCAGGCCGAACGCCGTGGCGAAGTCCCAGTCCCGCTGGTCCTGCGCGGGGACGGCCATGATCGCGCCGGTGCCGTAGCCCATCAGCACGTAGTCCGCGACGAACACCGGCACGGACTCGCCGTTGACCGGGTTCACCGCGTACGCACCGGTGAAGACGCCGGTCTTGTCCTTGTTCTCCTGCCGGTCCAGCTCGGACTTGCGGGCGGCGGCGGAGCGGTACGCCGCGACGGCCTCGGCGGGCGTCGCCGCGTCACCGGTCCAGCGCGCGTCGACGCCGGCGGGCCAGGCCGCGGGGGCGAGCGCGTCGACCAGGGGGTGCTCCGGCGCGAGCACCATGTAGGTGGCGCCGAACAGCGTGTCCGGGCGGGTGGTGAACACCTCGATGTCCCCGGCGACGCTCGGGAACCGGACCCGCGCGCCCTCGGAGCGGCCGATCCAGTTCCGCTGCATGGCCTTCACCGAGTCCGGCCAGTCCACCCGGTCCAGATCGGACACCAGCCGGTCCGCGTAGGCGGTGATCCGCATCTTCCACTGCTTCAGGCTGCGGCGGAACACGGGGAAGTTGCCCCGCTCGCTGCGCCCGTCCGCGGTGACCTCCTCGTTCGCCAGCACCGTGCCCAGCCCGGGGCACCAGTTCACCGGCGCCTCGGAGATGTAGGCCAGGCGGTGGTCGTCGATCACCGTGCGCCGCTCGGTCCCGGACATCGCGGACCAGTCACGGCCGTCCGGGGTGGGGCGGGTGCCGGCGGCGAACTCGGCCTCCAGCTCGGCGATCGGCCGGGCGCGGGCGGCGTCGGCGTCGTACCAGGAGTTGAAGATCTGCAGGAAGATCCACTGCGTCCACCGGTAGAACTCGGGGTCCGTCGTCGCGACGGAGCGCCGGTCGTCGTGGGCCAGGCCGAGCTGGCGCAGCTGCTCCTTGTACCGGGTGATGTTCGCCTCGGTGGTGGTGCGCGGGTGCGTGCCCGTCTGCACCGCGTACTGCTCGGCGGGCAGGCCGAACGCGTCGAAGCCCATCGCGTGCAGCACGTTGCGGCCGTTCATCCGCAGGTAGCGGCCCAGCACGTCCGTGCCGATGAAGCCCAGCGGATGCCCGACGTGCAGGCCCGCGCCCGAGGGGTACGGGAACATGTCCAGCAGGTAGACCTTCTCCCGCTCCGAGCCGGGCTCGCCGGGGTTGGGCGCGTGGAACGTGCCCTCGGCCGCCCAGCGGTCCTGCCACCGCCGCTCGATGTCCGCGGCCAGGGCGGCGCCGTAGCGGAACGGCGGCGCGGCGGGGCTGCCCGCGGACTGCTCGGATGCGATCGTGGTCTCCGTGGTCATGTCCCGCTCACCTCGTGAAAGAACCCGCCGACAGGGGCGGATGGTCTGTGGCGCGGCGACCCCCGGGGCTCCGGGGGACGGCGTGCCGGGGCTGCTCAGCTCGACGCGACGCTCGAGAGGCCGCGAAGCCGGAACCCCGTAAGCCGGGAGATCGCCCACATGGCCTCCAGGGTAACGCCGCTGGCCGGAGGCCTTCGACGGGGTTGACGGCACGCGGGGGCTAACCTGGGGACGTGCCGCAGACCCTCCGCCTCCTGCTCGGCGTGCTCTTCGTCCTCCTCGGGGCCGCGCTGCTCGCCGTGGCCGTCCTCGGCGGGCGTTCGCGGCTCCGGCGCAACCGCTACGCGGGGGTGCGCACGGCCGCCACGCTGGCGTCGGATCGCACGTTCGCGCTGGCCAACAAGGTCGCCGCCCCGCTGCTCGGCGCCGCGGGCGCCGTCCTCGTCGTCTCCGGGGTCGTCCTGCTGGCCGCGCCGACCGTCGCGCTCAGCTGGATCGTCACCGTGCTGGGCGCCGTCGTCGCGTTCTTCCTGGCCGGGACGGGTGGGGCACTGGGGGACCGGGCCGCGGCGCGCGCCGCCGTCCCGGCGGACCTGGCCTGTGCCGGATCCTGCGCGGGCTGCTCCCTGGTCGAGGGCTGCAAGCCGGCCCACTGACCCACCCCGGGGAGCTACCAGCCCCAGGAGCCCTCGGTGCCCTTGAACGGGCCCACGATCTCCTCGGTGATCCAGCCGCCGTAGAAGCCGCCGGGCTGCGGGAGGACGACCTCGCCGTCCAGCGTGACCTCGTCGAACGGGCCGGCGTAGAGCGCGACCCGGTCCGTCACCTCCGGGTAGCTGCGGTCCGGCTCCGGGTACCACCAGCCGATCGCCTCCAGCGGCGGCGCGCCGGGCACCACGACGTCGACGTAACGCGCGACGCCCTTCCACTCGCAGAACGTCTCGCGCTCCACCGGACGCAGCACGCCGTCGGTGAAGGCCGCCCGCGGCAGGTAGTACGTCGGCGGGTGGCTGGTCTCCAGCACCCGGACCAGGTCGTCGGTGTCCACCACGACCGTCCCGTGGTGCGTGATCACGGCGCGCCGGGTGACCCGCTCGGCCAGTGGCGGGCGGGGATAGCCCCAGACGGACTCTTGACCGGGGCCGGGGACCTGCGGGGTGGGACGGGTCATCGGCCGAGTCTCCTGCGTGGGTCACCCGGGCGCGCGGCGACCGTCCGTCCGTACGTGTGTCCTAGACGATCGTATGACTTGATCTTCTGTGTGGAACGGACGTCAGAACGCGATGCCGACCTGGTAGTTCCCGTCGGCGTCGAGGATCGTGACCGGGACGGTGAGGCGCAGGCCTGCCCCCGTCACGTCGCAGAAGACGACGAGATTGCGATCCGCGGGGACGTCGTGCGGGCAGACGACCTGTGCCCCGGCCACGGCATCCCGTCGCGCCGGGTCCTGCGCCACGACCGCCCGCACGTCCCGCTCGACGGCGGCGGAGTCCAGGACCGGCCGGGGGGCCGCCGTCGCCGTGCCCGCGACGGACTGGGTGCAGCCCACGACGAGCACCGGGAGGACCAGCACGACGGACCTGCGCACGCACCGCATGGCCCCAGGATCCCGCGGCGGCAGCCGACCCGGAAGTGCTCGGGCCCGGTAGCCCGCCGCCGGTGGCGGAACCCGCCTCAGTTGAGGCCGATCTCCGCGGGGAACGTCGCCAGCAGGGCCAGCGGCACCCCCTGGCGCCGCAGCACGCGGCCCCAGAGGTCCCCGTGCCGGCCGGTGAGGATGTCGTCCGGCAGGCCCGGGACGACGATCCAGTCCCCGCGCGCGATCTCGCCCGCGAGCTGTCCCGCGTCCCAGCCCGAGTAGCCGGCGAACACGCGCAGCCCGCGCAGCCGGGGCGCGATCTGGTGGGTGTCCGCGTCGAGGTCCACCAGCACCACCGGCCCGCGGACGACGACGACCCCGCGCAGGCCCTCGGGCCGCTGCCCGGTGCGCAGGGCGGCCAGACACAGCGCGGTGGTCCCGTCGACTGGGCCGCCGGTGAACACGGTCCGGGGTTCCGACGCCGCGGACCCCCACGCCGGGAGGACGTCCCGGACCTCCGCGTCACCCGGCCGGTTGAGCACGACCCCCAGGCTGCCCTGGGGCCGGTGCTCGATGACGTACACGACGGTACGGGCGAAGTTGGGGTCCGTCAGACCCGGTGCTGCCACGAGCAGGGTGCCCGGTCCGACGGGGGTGGAGACCCCTGGTCCGGTGCGGTCGTCCCTCACGTGGTCCATCGTCGCACCCCGCCCGGGGCAGTAGCCTCCCACCCGTGTCGATTTCTCCTGCCACCTCAGCCGAGAGTGACGAGAACGTCACATCCGGTGCGGCGGACGTCCGGCGGCTCGGGGTCGCCGGCCTCCTGCGTACGCCGGGTTTCGCCAGGTTGATGGCCGTCCGGCTGCCCGCCCAGTGGGGCGACGGGATGTTCCAGGCCGCGCTCGGCGGTGCGGTGCTGTTCAACCCGGAGCGGCAGGCGGACCCGATGGCCGTCGCGGCCGGGCTCGCGGTGATGCTGCTGCCGTACTCCGTCCTCGGCCCGTTCGCCGGGGCGTTGCTGGACCGCTGGGACCGGCGGCGCGTCCTGCTCGTCGCGAACCTGCTCCGCGTGGTGCTGATCGGCGTCGTCGCGGTCGCGGTCGCGGCCGGCGTCGCGGGCGCGCCGCTCTATCTCGGGGCACTGGCCGTGATGGGGGTGAACCGGTTCGTGCTCTCGGGGCTGTCCGCGGCCCTGCCCCACGTCGTGTCCCGGCGGCACCTGGTGGAGGCGAACGTCCTGGCCGTCACGATCGGGGCGGCGGTCGCCGCCCTGGGCGGGGCATCGGCCGTCGGGATCCGGATGCTGGCCGGCGCCGGGGACGCGGGGTCCGCGGTCACCACCGCCCTGGCCGGTGCCGGGCCGCTCGTGGCCGGACTGGTCGCGGCGACGTTCGCACGGCGCGTCCTGGGGCCGGATCACCGCGACGAGCCGGACCGGGCCGTCACCGCCGTCGCGAACGGGTTGATGGACGGCGCGCGGGCGGTCGCCCGCACACCCACCGTCGCCGCGACCTTCCTCGCCCTCTCGGCACACCGGCTGGCCTTCGGCGTCAGCACGCTCGTGTCCCTGCTGCTGTTCCGGTACGCCTTCACCGGCGCCGGACTGCTCCACGGCGGGATGGCGGGCCTCGGCGAGGCCGTGGTGGCCGCGGCGGCCGGGATGGGCCTCGCGGCGCTCCTGACGCCCGTCCTGGCACGCCGGCTCGGCCGTCCGCGGACCGTGCGGGTGGCGCTGCTCGTCGCCGCCGTGACGATGGTCGTGGTGGCCCTGACGCTGTCCCCGGCGAGCGTGCTCACCGGGGCGTTCGTGCTGAGCACCTCGGGGCAGATCGTGAAGCTGTGCGCGGACGCCGGGGTGCAGAGCGAGACCGACGACGCAGTGCGGGGCCGGGTCTTCGCGCTCTACGACGGCGTGTTCAACGTCTGCTACGTCCTGGCCGTCACGGTGGCGGCCCTGCTGAGCCCGCCGGACGGGGTCGCGCCGGTCCTGCTGGGCTGCTCCGCGGTGCTCTACCTGCTGGGGCTGCTCGCCCACGACTGGCAGCTCCGCCGGCGCACGTCCTCGTCTTGAGTCCTCGTCCTGAGTTCAGGAAAGCCACATTCATGCAGCGCATCTGCATGAATGTGGCTTTCCTGAACCTCCGGGGAGGCCCTACTCCGGGGCGGGGAGGTTGTCCGCGGCCCAGGCCCGGAGCTCCCGCTCCGCGGTCTCCCGGTCCAGCGGGCCCTGCTCCATCCGCAGGTTCAGCAGGTGCTTGTAGGCCCGGCCCACCTGCGGCCCGGGCTTCATCCCCAGGATCTCCATGATCGCGTTGCCGTCGAGGTCCGGGCGGATCGCGTCGAGCTCCTCCTGCGCGCGCAGCTCGGTGATCCGGTCCTCGAGGGAGTCGTAGGAACGCTGCAGGGCCGACGCGCGGCGCTTGTTGCGCGTGGTGCAGTCCGAGCGGACGAGGGAGTGCAGGCGCTCCAGCAGCGGCCCGGCGTCGGTGACGTAGCGGCGCACCGCCGAGTCCGTCCACTCGCCCTTGCCGTAGCCGTGGAACCGCAGGTGCAGGTAGACGAGCTGGGCGACCTCGTCGATCAGGTGCTTGGGGTAGCGCAGCTCGCGCAGCCGCTTGCGCACCATCTTCGCGCCGACGACCTCGTGGTGGTGGAAGCTGACCCGCCCGTCCGGCTCCTTGCGCCGGGTCGGGGGCTTGCCGACGTCGTGCAGCAGCGCGGCGAGGCGCAGCACCAGGTCCGGCCCGTCCGTCTCGCGCTCGATCGCCTGCTCCATGACGACGAGCGAGTGCGTGTAGACGTCCTTGTGCTGCATGTGCTCGTCGATCGCCAACCGCATGGCCGGGACCTCGGGCACCACGTACTCCGCGAGCCCGGTGTCCACGAGCAGCTCGATGCCGCGCCGCGGGAACTCCCCGAGCAGCAGCTTGCTGAACTCCGCCTGCACCCGCTCCCGGGTGATCCGGGCGAGCTCGCCGGACATCGCGGTCATCGCCGTGACGACCCGCTCCGCCGGCGTGAACCCGAGCTGGGACACGAACCGCGCTGCCCGGAGCATGCGCAGCGGGTCGTCCGCGAAGGAGTCCTCCGGCGCCGCGGGGGTGTCCAGGATGCCGGCGGCCAGCGCCGCGATCCCGCCGTAGGGGTCCACGAACCGGCGTTCGCCCAGCTCGACGGCCATGGCGTTGACGCTGAAGTCCCGCCGGACCAGGTCGTCGGAGATGGAGTCCCCGAAGCGCACGACGGGGTTGCGGCCGACGCGGTCGTAGGCGTCCGCGCGGAACGTCGTGATCTCGACGATGTGGTCCCCGCGGCGCGCGCCGACGGTGCCGAAGTCGATGCCGGTGTCCCAGACCGCGTCCGCCCAGTCGGAGAGCAGCCGCAGGACCGCGTCGGGCCGCGCGTCCGTCGTGAAGTCCAGGTCGTTGGAGACCCGGCGGAGCAGCGCGTCCCGCACGCTGCCGCCCACGAGGTAGAGCCGGTGACCGGCCGCGGTGAACCGGGACGCGAGGTCCTCGGCGACCGCGGGGATGTCGAGCAGCTCCACGAGTGCATTCTCCTGAGCCCTATGGATGTCATCGACGCCCCGCAGGTCGACATCCCGGTGCGGGTCGACGGATTCGGTCGGGGAAGCCGGGTCCGCCGAGACGGAGGTTCCCTGGATCACGAGCGGAGAAGACACGGCGGGCCAGTGTAGGCGGCGCCCCGCGCGCCCGGCACACGGACACGTTGCACGGGGGTTCACCGGCCGTCCACGAGCTCCGGGCCTGCTCGAAAAGCGCCCGCGCGGACCCGACGTGACCCGACCGGGCCCGTTCGTGCGCCACCGCGGGCGTACACCCTCGTTACCATCGCCACATGTCCTCCTCCCGCGGTCGCTCCGGGGGGCGCCGTGCGGGTCGTCCCGCCGATCGGCGCCGCCGGCTGAGGACCGTGGACGAGACCTCCGCCGGGGGGCTCGTCGTGGACCACGAGCACGGTACGGCCGCCGTGATCGGCCGGCTGGACCGGCGCGGCCGACTGCTCTGGTCCCTGCCGAAGGGGCACATCGAAGCCGGTGAGACGGCGGAACAGGCGGCGGTGCGCGAGGTCGAGGAGGAGACCGGCATCATCGGACGGGTGGTCGCACCCCTGGGCACCATCGACTTCTGGTTCATCGCCGAGGACCGCCGCGTGCACAAGACCGTGCACCACTTCCTGATGCGGGCCCTCGGCGGCGAGCTGTGCGACGACGACATCGAGGTCTCCGAGGTGGCCTGGGTGCCGCTGGGCGAGCTGGAGTCCCGCCTCGCCTACGCCGACGAGCGGCGGTTGATCCGCCGGGCCACGGAGCTGCTGGAGGAGACCGCGTGAGAGCGGTCGCGGCCTCGGTCGTGCTCCTCCTGCTCCTGCTCACCGGCATGGCCGGTACCGCGGCGGCCGCGGACCGGGCCCCGCGGCAGGCCTCGGCGGCGGGCCCGTTGCAGCTCGCCCTGGACACCTTCACCCCGGGCCTGGTCACCGGCGACGGACCGGCCGAGCTCACCCTCAGCGGGACCCTGACGAACACCTCCGCCACCGCCGTCGACGCGATCGGCCTGCGGATCCAGCGCGGGGACGCGCTGACCGCCGAGGGTCAGGTGCGGGACGCGCTGGAGGGCAGCGCCGCGGTCGACTCGGTGACCCCCACGTTCACCGACCTGCCCGACGCGCTCGCGCCCGGCGGTTCCGTCCCGTTCCGGCTGAGCATCCCGTTCACCGGCCCGCCGGCCAGCAGCCTCGCGCTGACCCGTCCGGGCGTGTACCCGCTGCTGCTCAACGTCAACGGCGCCCAGGACGGCGTCCGCGCACGGCTCGCCGCCGCGCGCACCCTGCTGCCGGTGCAGTCCCTGCCCGGGGCCGATCGGGTGCCGGTCGACGGTCCCGCCGTCCCGTTCACGATGCTGTACCCGATCGCGGACGTGCCGCACCGGCTGCCCGAGGTCCCGGGCGAGCAGACCACGCTGACCGACGACGACCTGGCCGCGTCCTTCGCGCCCGGTGGCCGGCTCGCCGGGGTCGTCTCCGCCCTGGCGTCGCGCGCGCCCACCGGAACGCCTCTGCGGGCGGGGATGTGCGTCGCCGTGGACCCGGGCCTGGTGGAGACCGCCGCGGCGATGCGGAACGGGTACCTGGTCCGCACGCCGTCCGGGACGAGACCCGGCACCGGTGCCGCGGACGCGGGCCGCTGGGTGGACCAGCTCTCCACCGTCCTGCGCGGGAGCTGCGTGCTCGCCCTCCCGCAGGACGACGCGGACCTCGTGGCGCTGGTCCGGGGCGGTGCCCCGGATCTCGCCTCCCGCGCCGTCACCGACGGCCGTTCCATCGCCGCCGCCGTCCTCGGCACCCCGGTCCTCGCGGACACCCTGTGGCCCGCCGACGGGCTGATCGACGACGCGACGCTCGGCCAGGTCGGGGGCGCGCAGGACGGCACGTCGGCGCTGCTGCTCTCCGCGGACGGGGTCGACCAGGGCCGCACCACCCGCACCTCCGGGGTCGTCGCGCTGCGGCCGCCGGCCGGGGCCCCGACCACCACCGCGATCACCGCCGTCCTCACCGATCCGCTGCTCACCGAGGCCGCCGCCGGCACGGCGGACCTCGGGACCGGTGCGGGGAGCACCGGCGCGCCGAGCACCTCGCTCGCCGGGGCCCCCGGCCCGCTGTCCACCCAGGACGTCGTGGGCGCGTTGACCTTCCGCGCCCGGGTCGCCTCGGCCGCGACTCCCGGGAGCTCGCTGCGGCAGGGCCCGTTGGTGCTCGCGCCGCCGCACCGCTGGCCCGTGGACGGCGCGGGGGCGGACGCCGTGCTCACCGCCGCCGCCCGGCTCGTCCAGGACGGCCTGCTCGCCCCCCGCGCGCTCGGCGCGTCGGTCTCCGCGGGCCCGCCGTCCGGGAGCGAGCCGCTGACCCCCGCCTACCCCGTACGGGCCAGCGCCGCCGAGGTGCCCACCTCCGTCGTGGAGGGGCTGGTGGCGGACCGGGACGTCGTCGACAGGCTCCGGGCGGCCGCGACCTACGAACCGGGCGTCGGCGCGAACCCGGCCCTGGTCTTCGACTCACTGCTGCGCGGGCTGCTGCGGGGCGCCTCCTCGGCCTGGCGCGGCGACGCCGTCGCGGCCTCGGCGAACGCCGCGGCGGTCGGTTCCCGGATCGCGGAGCTCGCGGGTTCCGTCCGGGTGCTCGAGCCGCCGGGCCCGTACTCCCTCGGCACCCGGGACGCGCCGATCCTGCTCACCGTGGCCAACGGCCTGCCCGTGACGATGACGGTGCAGGTCGAGCTGGCGAGTGTCGGCGGCGGGCTGCGGGTCTCGACGGTCCCGGTGCAGCGCGTCCCGCCGCTGGGCCGGGTCCAGGTCCGCGTCGACGCCGAGGTGACCCGCTCCGGCACGTTCGCGGTGGAGGCGGCGGTCCGGACACCGGACGGGGGAGCGCTGGGCACGCCGACCCGGCTCCAGGTCCGGTCCACGGTCTACGGGATCGTCACGGTCTGGCTCACCGTGGTGGCCGGGGTGGCGCTCGTGGTCCTGGCCGGTTTCCGGATCGTGCGGCGCATCCGCTCCGGCGACGGCGCGGGACCCGCCGCGGACGCCCGGGCCGTATCGCACGACACACCCGACGACACACCTGACGACACGCCGCCCACCGAGATCACCGACGCATCGGATGGCACGCCCGTCCCGGCTCCGCCCGAGAGGTCACCGGCTCCGTCGACCCCTGCTGGGTGGGCTCCGGAGCCGGGGCGCGTGCCGCCCGGTCCCGCCCGGTCCGCCCCCGCCCGGCCGAACTCCCTCCGGCCAGGTCCGGTCCGGTCCGGCATGCCCCCCGGTGCCGGGTTCGCGGGCACCGCGCCGCCGGGGGCCGGGGGCGACCCGACCGGACCCACGGTGCCGCTGCGCCGCCCGCCGGGACACCAGGACGGGACGTGAGGCCCGAGCCAGCCGGTCGGAGCCGGACGGTCGGGGTCCGGCTCGCCGGGCGTCGAACGCTCGTGCTCCGCGTGCGGACTGACGTAGGCTGGGCCGGGGGCACACGACGACGGACCGGAAGGTCACTTGGGGGGGTCGACGCCTGTGACCGGGCAGACGGGACCGCACCCCGCCGTAGGCGGGGACCGCGCTGCGGTGTACCCCGACGCCAACCCCGGCCAGGCCCAGGACGTGCGGGTGCAGGACGCCCGCGTCCACAGTGGTCCGGCCGTCCGGACCGCCGAGGAGCCGAGCGTGCCCGCCCAGCAGGGACATCCCGAAGGCGGGCACCCCGACGCCGGCCCTCGCGCCACCATGACCCCTGAAACCGTGTCGTCCGGGTCCGGTCCGTCCGGGAACGGCCGGCCGCTGAACGGGCTGCGCGTCCCGAACCCCGTCGGCACGTCCGCGGGGGACGTCATCGCCGAGCGCTACGCCCTGCGGGCCCGCGTCGGCTCGGACCTGCGGGCCGGGGCCGAGTTCTGGCGGGCCGAGGACACCATCCTGCAGCGGGACGTCGCGATCACCGTGCTGCGCCGGCTCCCCCTCGACGGCGCCCCGGACCCGGACTCCTCCGCCCGCGCCGAGGACATGATCGTGCGGGCGCTGAGGGCGGGCTGCTTCGAGCACCCGGGATGCGCCCGGCTGCTCGACGTGCTCGCCGCCGGGTCCCGCGGCATGCCGGAGGACGTGCTGGGGGTCGCCGTCACCGAGTGGGTGCCCGGCCGCAGCCTCGCCGAGACCGTCGCGGACGGGCTGATCCGGCCCCTGTCCGCCGCCCGGATGGTCGAGCCGCTCGCCGCCGCCGCCGAGGACGCCCACGGCCACGGGCTGGTCCTGGGCTGCGACCATCCCCAGCGGGTCCGGGTCACCCCGGACGGCCGTGTCCAGGTCGCGTTCGTGCTGCCCCGCCCGGGGCTGACCCCCCTGGACGACGTGCGCGGCATCGGCGCGATCCTCTACACGCTGCTGACCTCGGCCTGGCCGCTGTCCGGCTCGGACGCCGCCCGTGCCGGGCTGGCCGCCGCGGACCGGCCCCACGGCGAGCCGCCCGCCCCCTCGGCCGTGCGCCGGGGCGTACCGGTCGAGCTCGACGCCGTCTGCATCGGCACCCTCGGCATCGGCGGCGAGACCGCATCGGGCCGGGTCCACACGGCGGCCGCGGTGCGGTCGATGCTGGACGAGGTCGTGGCCGAGGACGACCGGTCCGCCCTGTTCCCGCCGGTGGACGACGGCACCTCCACCGGGCCCGGGGACGTCTGGCAGGACCACCGGCGCGATCCCGCCCGCAAGGACCCGGATCGGCGGCGCAAGCTGCTCATCGGGCTGGGGGTGCTCGCCGTCGGCGTGCTCGTGGTGCTCGGCTACCTGGGTGTGCAGCTCGGCAGCCTGTTCGGGGACGGTGGCGGCGGTCCCGCGATCGTCGTCGGTGGGTCCGCGGTGCCGGGGCAGGAGACGGACACCCGGGCCGCGCAGCCCACCCCGGGCGTCGCGATCACCAACCCGCAGGCCGCCGTGTTCTCCCCGGTCGGGGACCGGGACAACGCCTCGCGGGTGTCCCGGGCCATCGACGGGGACCCGTCCACCAGCTGGTCCACCTCGGAGTACCGACAGCCGTTCCCGGCGCTCAAACCGGGCGTCGGCATCATGGCCTCGTTCGTGTCCGTCGAGCAGCTGTCCCGGCTCACCATCCAGTCGCCGAGCGCGGGCACCGTCGTGGAGGTCCGGTCGGCACCGTCGGTGGACTCGCGGCTCGAGGACACCGTCCTGCTGGACACACAGACCCTCGGCGCGGGCAGCACCACGATCTCGCTGGCGGACAGCCAGCCGGTGGAGCACGTCCTGGTCTGGATCACGAAGCTCGGCGGGGGCGGCACCGAGAACGTGACCCAGATCGACGAGCTGACGTTCTACCGCGCGGACGTCTGAGGCGTTCACATCCGCTAACCGCCGCGTGGAACGGCCACGGGGGAGAGGGTCGCGGACCTAGCGTCCGGACGGTGTCCGTACCCACCCGTTGCTCCCCGGCCGCCCCGGCGCGCCATCCCGCGGGGTCCGCGCCCACCGGTTCCCCGCCACGCACCGACCGGCAGCTGCTCGAGGCCCACCGGGCAGGGGACCGCCTGGCCTTCGACGAGCTGGTGCGCCGGCACGGGGACCCGCTGTGGTCCGTCGCCGTGCGGATCCTGCGGGACCCCGAGGACGCCCGGGACGTCCTGCAGGAGGCGGTGCTGGCGGCGTACCGCGCGGAGGGCCGTTTCCGCGGGGACGCCTCGGTGTCGACCTGGCTGCACCGGATCGTGGTCAACCGCTGCCTGGACGCCCTCCGCGCCAGGCGGGGGCGGCCGCCGTCGACCGGCTGGCCCGAGCGGGACCTGCCCGACCCGCACGACGTCGCGGCCGCGCTGATCACCCGCCTCACCGTCACCGACGCGCTGGCCCTGCTGCCCGTCGAGCAGCGGGTGGCGCTCGTCCTGGTCGACGTCCAGGGGTGGCCGGTGGAGGAGGCCGCGGCGATCCTCGGGGTGCCGTCCGGGACGGTGAAGAGCCGCTGCGCGCGCGGCCGCAGACGCCTGGCCCCGATCCTCGGGCACCTGCGGGAGGAGACGCCGTGAGCGCGCCCGAGAACGTCGAGCCCGAGAACGTCGGTGGAGCCGTGGCCGCCACCCGGGACGAGCTCGCCTCCGCGCCGCCGCTGCGGATGCCCAGGGACCTCGCGGCCAGGCTCGCCGAGGAGCTGGACCGGATCGACCGGGAGCCGGCCCGGGCGGCGGACGTCGTGGGGGCGCGCCGGCGGGCCGACGCGGACCGGCCGCACCGGCGACGGTCCCTGGTGCCGGTGGCCGCAGCCGCCCTCGTCGCGATCGCGGTCGCCGTGCCGGTGCTGCAGCGGCTGCCCTGGTCGGGCACCGGCGCACCGGACCTGGCCCGCGCCGTGACCGCGAGCCTCGCCACCCCGCCGAGCGGCCCGTTCACCGATCCGGAGCGCCTGGGCGCGTGCCTGGCAGGCGTGGGTGCGCCCCCACCCGGAACGGTCGTCGGTACCCGCGCATCGACGCTGAACGGCAGGTCAGGGTTTCTCGTCGTAATGACGACATCGGTTGCCGGGCGGTTCCGGGTCGTCCACGCCGAACCGCGGTGCGGGCTCGGGCCCGCGGGACCGGGAGCGGACGTGGTGCTCGACGTCGTCGTCGGCGGGTGACCGGCCTCACCCGCAGGTGGCGGCGGGGGCCGCCCGGGGAATCACCGCTCCTAGGATCACGTTGAAGAGTGCGGAACCCGGCGAAAGGACACAACCCCCGTGACCACCCAGAGCAGCATCGACCAGGTGCGCAATCTGATCATCATCGGGTCCGGACCCGCCGGCTACACCGCAGCCATCTACGCCGCCCGGGCCCAGCTCGAGCCCCTCGTCTTCGAGGGCTCGCAGTTCGGTGGTGCGCTGATGACCACCACCGAGGTGGAGAACTACCCCGGCTTCACGGACGGGATCATGGGTCCCGACCTGATGGAACAGATGCGCGGCCAGGCGAAGCGCTTCGGTGCGGAGCTGCGCGCGGAGGACGTCGAGGACGTGAAGCTCGAGGGCGCCGTCAAGGAGGTCACCGCCAACGGCGTGACCTACCGGGCCCGCGCGGTCATCCTCGCGATGGGCGCGGCGGCGCGGTACCTGAACATCCCCGGCGAGCAGCAGTTGCTCGGCCGCGGCGTCAGCGCCTGTGCGACGTGTGACGGCTTCTTCTTCCGGGACCAGGACATCACCGTCGTCGGCGGCGGGGACTCCGCGATGGAGGAGGCCACGTTCCTCACCCGCTTCGCGAAGTCGGTGACGGTCATCCACCGCCGCGAGGACTTCCGCGCCTCGAAGATCATGCTCGAGCGCGCGAAGAACGACCCGAAGATGCGGTGGGAGACGAACAAGGCCGTCACCGAGGTCATCGGGGACAAGAGCGTCACGGCGCTGAAGCTGAAGGACACCGTCACCGGCGAGGAGTCCACGCTCGACGTCACGGGGATGTTCGTCGCCATCGGGCACGACCCGCGCTCCGCGCTGGTCAAGGGCCAGATCGAGCTGGACGACGAGGGCTACGTGAAGACGCAGGCCCCCACCACGTACACGAACGTCCCGGGCGTCTTCGCCTGTGGTGACCTCGTGGACCACACCTACCGCCAGGCCATCACCGCGGCCGGGTCGGGCTGTTCCGCGGCGATCGACGCCGAGCGCTGGCTCGCGGAGGAGCCGATCGACGCCGAGCTCGCCGGCGGCGGCTACGGGTCGTCGTCCCAGGACGTCGCCGCGGTCCTGAGCTGACCCTTCCTTCACCAGACCTCACGCACCACCGATCCGAGGAGATCACTGATGGGCAAGAACACCGTCGACGTCACCGACGCCTCCTTCGAGGCCGACGTCCTGAAGAGCGACAAGGTCGTCCTGGTCGACTTCTGGGCCACCTGGTGCGGGCCGTGCAAGATGGTCGCCCCGGTCCTGGACGAGATCGCCGGCGAGCACGCCGACACCCTGACCGTCGCGAAGCTGGACATCGACGCGAACCCGGCCACGGCGCGTGACTACCAGGTCATGTCGATCCCGACGATGATCCTGTTCAAGAACGGCGAGCCGGTGAAGCAGATCGTGGGCGCCAAGCCGAAGGCCGCGCTGCTGTCCGATCTGGCCGACCACCTCGGCTGAGCCCGACACATCGTCGGCGTGTCCCGGTCGATCACGGCCGGGACACGCCCGTGTACGCCCCGCTGTCCCCCGTCCGGGGAAGGGCAGGGCACAATGGTCGACGGCCGACGTCGGGAGATCCGGCGGTGACGGTGCGTTGCCGAAAGGCCCTGGGCAGAGCTCCGGGACACTCGAGGGACGCCACGATCGATCGAGCGAGGGGTGCATGCAGCTGCTCCGCCGCGGGGACAGTGGTCCGGCGGTCGTCGAGATTCGGGCGAAGCTGCGGGAGTACGGCCTGCTGGCCGCTCCCGGGCCGGCACCGTCCGAGAACTACTTCGACGACGACGTCGAACGTGCCGTCCAGGCCTTCCAGCAACGTCGGGGGCTGATCACCGACGGGATCGTCGGGCACGCCACCTACCGGGCGCTGCGGGAGGCGAGCTGGAAGCTCGGGGACCGGATGCTGGCGCTGCTGGTCTCCTCCCCGATGAGCGGTGACGACGTCGCCCAGCTCCAGGAGCGGCTGCTCGAGCTCGGCTACGACCCGGGTCGGCCGGGCGGCGTGTTCGACGACCTGACCGAGAGCGCCCTGAGGGGCTTCCAGCGGGACTACGGGATCACGCCGGACGGCGTCTGCGGGCCGGCCACCCTGCGCTCGCTGCGCCAGCTCGGCCGCAAGGTCACCGGCGGGCGCCCGGGTCTGATGCGCGAGCAGGAACTGCTGCGACGCGCAGGTCCCCGGCTGCGGGGCAAGCGGATCGTCGTGGATCCCGGACACGGCGGAGTGGACCGCGGGGTCCAGGTGTCCGGGGTCGACGAGTCGGACATCGTCTGGGATCTCGGCCGTCGACTCGTCGGACGCATGGCCGCCACCGGTATGGAGGCGCTGCTGTCCCGCCGGGAGGACACCTGTCCCACGGAAGCCGAGCGGGCGGACTTCGCCAACACCACGGGTGCGAACCTCGTGCTGTCCCTGCACACCGACGCGAACCAGAGCATGCACGCGCAGGGCCTCGCGACCTTCCACTTCGGCAACGGCTCCGGGGCGACGTCCACAGTGGGCGAGGCGCTCGCCGGGCTGATCCAGCGTGAGCTGCTCACCCGCACCTCGATGCTGGACTGCGGGAGCCAGGCCCGGACCTGGGAGCTGCTGCGGCTCACGCGCATGCCCACGGTCCGGGTCGAGATCGGTTACCTCACGAACATGGGGGACCGCCAGAAGCTTCTCGATCCCGTGTTCCGGGACGTGGTGGCCGAGGGGATCCTCGTCGCCGTCAAGCGGCTCTATCTGCTGGGTCAGGACGACCAGCCGACCGGGACGTTCACGTTCTCGGACGTGCTCGCCCGCGAGCTCGGCCGGGGTCAGGCCCAGGCGATCTGAGGGACCGCGCCGGGCCACATCGTCTCCAGGACGATCTGAGGGCCGGGAAAGGGCAAAAGCCCGTTCCCGGCCCTCAGGTGTCTCGGGTGGATCTTCCAGGCCGCGGGCGGCCCGTTCAGAGCGCCCTCAGAAGCTCACTGGCAGGACCTGCACGGGGGCAGGTACCCGGGGTCCGGGACGCTCGACCGGGGCCGCAGCCTGCATCGGGATCGTCACGGTTCCGAGGAGTTGCTCGAGCGCGTGCTCGACATCCTCCTTCCATGTGATCCCGGAGCGGAGCTCCATCCGCAACCGCGGCCAGCGCGGGTGCGGGCGGACGGTCTTGAACCCGACCCGCCTGAGGAAGTCCGCGGGGATCACGCAGCCCGGCTCGGAGCCGGGGCGGGCGTCACCGAACGCCTCGACCGCCTTCACCCCACGACGGGTGAGGTCCTTCACGACGGCCTGCGCGAGCATCCGGCCGAGCCCCTCGCCGGAGAACTCCGGCATGATCTGCATCGTCGTCAGGAGCACCGCGTCCGCGCTCACCGGACCCGTCGGCATCTCCTCGGCACGGGGGACGGCCGACGGCGGGGCGTAGATGACGTAGCCGGCCGGGACGCCCTGCATGTGGACGACCTTCCCGCACGAGCCCCACTCGAGCAGGATCTCCGAGATCCAGGCCTCCTTCTCCAGCTCCGTGGAGGCGAAGTCCGCCGCCTGCCGGGACAGGTGAGGGGAGAGCTCCCAGAAGACGCAGCGACGACACCGCTTGGGCAGATCATCGAGATTGTCCAGATTGAGGGAGTCGACGTGCCAAGACAACGGGACAACCTCCGGCAGGCCACCCTGGAGTACCGGCGACCGTCGTGACGACACTGCTACACCAGCACCGCGACGCCGACACCGTGGCACCCCCGTGCTGCTACCTACAGCTGTACCGGAAACCCCCCGGCCGCGCCGAGCATAAATCGATACAGCGCGCGGCGACAGCCCGTGTGAGGCGACCGGCCGCCCAGGCTCGCCGAAGGGCAGGAGATCCACCCGTCCCGGTTACACTCGATCCGTTCTTTCACCGCGCCACTTCCCTGCGACCAGGAGGATCCGCCGTGTCGATCCCGCCGTACCGCCAGCCCGACGTCCCCGTCTCGGCAGCGGCGGCAGCGGCGGCAGCGGCTCCGGTCACACCTCCCACGGAGCGGTTCGCCACCCGCACCTCGGGCATGATCGCCTCCGAGATCCGGGCCCTGTTCGCCGTCGCGAGCCGGCCGGAGGTCGTGTCGCTGGCGGGCGGGATGCCCAACCTGGCGGCCCTCCCGCTGGAGTCCCTGTCCGTCGAGGTCGCCGATCTGGTGGCGCGGGACGGCCAGGTGGCGTTGCAGTACGGCTCCGCGCAGGGTGTCCCGCGGTTGCGCGAGCAGATCTGCGAGGTGATGCGCGAGGAGGGGATCGAGGCGGACCCGAACGACGTCGTCGTCACCGTCGGGTCCCAGATGGCACTGGATCTCATCACGCGGATCTTCTGCGACCCGGACGACGTGATCCTCGCCGAGGGCCCGTCCTACGTCGGCGCGCTGGGCAGCTTCGCCGCCTACCAGGCCCGGGTGGTCCACGTGGCGATGGACGACCACGGGCTGGTGCCGGAGCTCCTGGAGGAGGCGCTGCGCAGCCTCGCCGCCCGAGGGGTCACACCGAAGTTCCTCTACACGATCCCCAACTTCCACAACCCGGCCGGCGTGACGATGGCTGTCGAGCGCCGGCAGCGGGTGCTCGATCTCTGCGCCGAGTACGGCGTGGGCGTCGTCGAGGACAACCCTTACGGGCTGCTCGGCTTCACGGGGAAGGTCTACCCGGCGCTGCGCTCGCTGGATCGAGACGTCGTCTACCTCGGCTCGTTCTCCAAGACGTTCGCGTCGGGCCTGCGGGTCGGCTGGGCGCTCGTGCCGCCGGCCGTGCGGGACCGTCTCGTGCTCGCCGCGGAGTCGGCGACGCTGTGCCCGCCGAGCTTCACGCAGATGCTGGTGTCCCGGTACCTCGAGAACCACGACTGGCGCGCCCAGATCAAGACCTTCACCGAGGCGTACCGCGAGCGCAGGGACGCGATGATCAGTGCGCTCGAGACCCACCTCCCCGAAGGCTGCAGCTGGACGGTCCCGGACGGCGGCTTCTACGTCTGGCTCACCGTGCCCGAGGGCGTGGACAGCAAGGCGATGCTGCCACGCGCCGTCACCGCCCGCGTGGCGTACGCGTCCGGCACCGGCTTCTACGCGGACGGGCTGGGCAGCCGGCAGCTGCGGCTGTCCTACTGCTACCCGACGCCGGAACGGATCACCGAGGGCGTTCGGCGGCTGGCCGGCGTCCTCGAGGCGGAGCTGGACGTCATGACGACGTTCGGGATACGGGGCAGGGCGGACAGTCCGGCGTTGCAGGGCGGTCCGCAGGCACCGTCCCCGGACACCGCCTGATCCCCACCGGTCCTTCCTGACCCGGCCCGGCGGGCCCTGAGAGCGTCCCCACGGCGTTCCGAGGGCCCGCCGTCCCCGGTTCCCGCACCGCCCGGCCGGGAACGGCACGGGCCCGCCACGCAGCCGACGTGTCGTGCCGACGCCGGCGGTTTCACGTGAAACACCGTGTCCGGCTCGCGTGTTTCACGTGGAACATCGGCGCCCTCGACCGCCTCGCCCGGTCACCGGGGCGTAGCGGAGAATGCCCGGGTGACCGATCGAACCGTGGCAGTGTTGGCAGGTGGGCTCTCCCACGAGCGCGAGGTGTCCCTCCGATCGGGCCGCAGGCTCGCGGGCGCGCTCCGCGGCGCCGGGCTCGACGTGCGTGAGTGGGACGCGGACGCGTCGTTGATCGAGCGGCTCCGCACGGACCGTCCGGACGCCGCCGTCGTCGCGCTGCACGGGGGAGAGGGCGAGAACGGCTCGATCCAGGCGGTGCTCGAACTCCTCGACATCCCGTTCGTCGGCACCTCCGCTCGAGCCTCCCGCCGCGCGTGGGACAAGCCGACGGCGAAGGCGGAGTTCGCCCGCGCCGGCCTGAGCACCCCGGACTGGGTGGCACTCCCGCACACGACGTTCCGGGAGCTCGGCGCACAGGCGATGCTCGACGCGATGGTCGAGCGGCTCGGCCTACCGCTGATGGTGAAGCCGGACCAGGGCGGCTCGGCACTCGGCGCCCGGGTCGTCCGGGCTTCGGCGGGCGTGCCCGGCGCCATGGTGAGCGGCCGCGCCAACCCCGACACGGTGCGCGCCGAGCGCGGCGGCGGCGGGACCGAAGTGGCCGTGTCCGTCGTCGACGACGGGCCGGCCGGCCCGCGCGCGCTGCCGCCGGTCGAGGTCGACGTCCCCGGCGGCGTATACGACTACACCGCCCGCTACACCCAGGGGGCCGCGACCTTCCACTGCCCGGCCCGGCTCCCCGAGGAGACCCTGACCCTCCTGCAGGAGACCGCGCTGCAGACCCACCGCCTCCTGGGGCTGCGCGACCTCTCCCGCATGGACGCCGTCGTGGACGCCGAGGGACGCGTGCAGATCCTGGAGGTGAACGTGTCCCCGGGGTTGACGGACACCTCGCTCCTGCCGACCGCGGTCACGACCGCCGGGATGGATCTGGGTGAGCTCTTCGCCGCACTCGTCGAGCGGGCGGTGGAACGGGGGTAGGTGTTTCACGTGAAACACCGCCCCGGGCGCGGGCCGAGGCGAGCAGCCGGGATCCTTTGCTCTGCGCACACCCACGCACCGCCTCGCCCCTCGCCTTGGATCACTTGCTCTGCGCACACCCGCGCACCGGCCAGCGGGGAGTACACCGCGATCTCGGGCATGATCGGCAGCTGCGGTACATCCCGGCCGAATGTGGCCGGTATGTACCGCAGGCCGTGATCAAGGGCTGCGCTCCGCGTGCCACGGGGCAGTGGTGCGCCGGTGTGCGCAGAGCAAAGGGGCCCCACTCGGCCACCCAGCAGTTACAGGGGCCCGCCGGCGCGGTCAGCCTCCGGCGCGGCCCATCATCCCGGCGATCCGCTCCAGGTCCTCGACGGACCCGAACTCGACCACGATGCGGCCCTTGCGCTGACCCAGCTCGACCTTGACCTTGGTGTCGAACCGGTCCGAGAGGCTCTCCGCCAGCCGCTCGGCGCCGGGGGCGTGGATCGGGGCCCGGCGCGCCTTGCGGACGGGCGCCGCCCGCTCCCCGCGCGCCACCACGACGGCCTCCTCGGTCGCCCGCACGGACATGCCTTCGGCGACGATCCGGGCGGCGAGCTCCTCCTGCTTCTCGGCCTCGTCGAGCCCGAGAAGCGCCCGGGCGTGTCCTGCGGACAGGACCCCGGCGGCCACGCGCCGCTGGACCGGCACCGGCAGCTTGAGGAGCCGGATCATGTTGGTGACGACGGGCCGGCTCCGGCCGATGCGGTCCGCCAGCTCCGTGTGCGTCACCCCGAACTCCTGCAGCAGCTGCTCGTAGGCGGCCGCCTCCTCCAGCGGGTTGAGCTGGACGCGGTGGATGTTCTCCAGGAGGGCGTCCCGGAGCATCGCGTCGTTGCCGGTCTGCCGCACGATCGCCGGCAGGACCTCCAGCCCCGCCCGCCGCGCCGCCCGCCAGCGCCGCTCGCCCATGACGAGCTCGAAGCTGCCGGGCCCGGTCTCCCGGACGACCACCGGCTGCAGCAGCCCGAACTCGCGGATGGAGTGCTCGAGCTCGGCGAGGTGCTCGTCGTCGAACTGGGTCCGGGGCTGCTTGGCGTTCGGCCGGATCGCCTCGACGGGGATCTCGCGGTAGATCGCCGCGTAGCCGGAGCCGCCCACCGGGACGTCGTCCGGGACCGAGGCGAGCGGCCGGCTCCAGCGCTCGGGCACGTCCGCCGGCGGCGGGGACGAGCGCGGAGCCTCATCGGGGGAGCCGGGCGGGGGACCCGTCGGGATCAGGGCGGCCAGGCCGCGGCCCAGCCCACCCTTGCGCTCGGCCATCATCGCTACCGCCCGTTCGTCTCGTGCGTACCCATCTCGGCGCCGTACGCGGAGATCTCCCGGGCGGCGTCGACGTAGCTCATCGCACCCCGCGATCCGGGGTCGTAGGCGAGCACGGTCTGGCTGTATCCCGGCGCCTCGGAGACCTTGACGCTGCGTGGGATCACCGTACGCAGCACGGTCCCCCCGAAGTGCTGCCTGACCTCGGACGTCACCTGATCGGCGAGCTTCGTCCGTCCGTCGTACATGGTCAACAGGATGGTGGAGACGTGCAGCGCGGTGTTGAGGTGCGAGCGGACGAGATCGATGTTGCTCAACAGCTGGCCGAGCCCCTCCAGCGCGTAGTACTCGCACTGGATCGGGATCAGCACCTCGGCGGCCGCGACGAGCGCGTTGACCGTCAGCAGGCCGAGCGAGGGCGGGCAGTCGATCAGGACGTAGTCCACGTCCAGCTCGTCGAGCACCTCGTCCGAGAGCGCCTGCTTGAGCCGGGACTCGCGCGCCACCATGCTCACGAGCTCGATCTCGGCCCCGGCCAGGTCGATCGTCGCGGGGACGCACAGCAGGTTCTCCGACGCCGTGCTCCGCGCCGCCGCCTCGCTCAGGCTGATCTCACCGAGCAACGCCTCGTAGATCGACGGGGTCCCGGCCCGGTGTTCGACGCCGAGCGCGGTGCTGGCGTTGCCCTGCGGGTCCAGGTCGATCACCAGGACCCGGATGCCGTGCAGGGCGAGGGCCGCTGCGATGTTGACCGTGCTCGTCGTCTTGCCGACGCCACCCTTCTGGTTGGCGACGGTGAGGACACGCCGGTGCGCGGGCTTCGGCATCGAGTGCCGGTCCGGATGCAGGACGCGCGCCGCGCGTTCCGCCTCCTCCGCGATGGGGGTCCAGCCGATGCTCACGTGGGGACCTTCCTGTGGATTCTCACGTGTTTCACGTGGAACAGCGGTCATGGCCGCTGTCCCTTCTTCCGGTCCCGGCGACCCGCCCGCCCGCCCGGCCGGGACTCCCGGTCGACGGCGATCACGGTGCTCGGGGGATCGACCACGCCCACCCCGCAGTGCAGGATCCGCGGCTCGCCGCCGCCGAGCGTGCGGACGGCCGCACCGTCCCGGGCGATCTCGTCCGGGGCCGACGCCCCTTTGACGGCGAGCATCGTGCCGTTCTGACGCAGCAGCGGCAGCGCCCAACCGGCGAGGCGGTGCAACGGCGCGACAGCACGAGCGGTGACCACATCCGCTCCTTCCCACCGACGCCTGATCGCATTCTCCTCCGCCCGGCCCCGCTCGACGGTGAGCGACAGGCCCAGATCCGCGATGACCTCGTCGAGCCACTCGACCCTGCGGGCGAGCGGCTCCACGAGCACGATCCGAAGATCGGGGCGGGCGAGCGCCAACGGTATCCCGGGCAGGCCCGCTCCCGAGCCGATATCGACCACGTTCGCGCCGTCCGGCATCAGTTCCGCGACGACGGCACAGTTCAGCACGTGCCGCTCCCACAACCGGGGTGTCTCTCGGGGACCGATCAGGCCCCGTTCCACCCCGGAGGTCGCGAGGTACCTCACGTAGCGGATGGCGGCATCGAGCCGGTCACCGAAGACCTCGGCCGCCACCGGTGGCGGATGTTCCACGTGAAACACCTCCTTCTCCTCCTCCGGCCCCTCCTCCTCCGGCCCACGGCCGGGACGGGACAGCGGAGCGCCCTCCGTCCCGGGGGGACCGGAGGGCGCCACGACCGGATCGACTCGTCCGGTACCGCTCACTTCGTCCGGGAGACGACGACCTGCCGGCGCGGCTCCTCGCCCTCGCTCTCGCTGAAGACGCCCTTCACGGCGGCGACCGCGTCGTGCACGACCTTCCGCTCGAACGGCGTCATCGGGCGCAGCCGGGCCGGCTCGCCCGTCTCGAGGACGTCCTTCGCCGTGCGCGTACCGATCTCGGTCAGCTCGTCCCGCCGACGCTGCCGCCAGCCGGCGATGTCCAGCATCAGCCGACTGCGGTTCCCCGACGTCTGCTGCACCGCGAGCCGGGTGAGCTCCTGCAGCGACTCCAGGACATTGCCCCGGTCGCCGACGAGCTTCTCCAGGTCCTCCCCGCCGTCGATGCTGACGATCGCCCGTCCGGCCTCGACGTCGAGGTCGATGTCCCCGTCGAAGTCCAGGATGTCCAGCAGTCGCTCGAGGTAGTCGCCCGCGATGTCCCCCTCGCGGATCAGCTGGTCCTCACCCGACGTCGGCGTGTCCGCCTTGGGCGTGGCGGTGGGCGCCGAGCCCTCCTCTGCCGTCTTCGGCACGGTGGTTCTCCCTTCGAGGTGTTCCGGTGGGCGGCGGGACCGGGGTCCCGATCCGCCCGCCGTGAAGCCCGCACGAGGCGGACTCCTTCAGGTTCGTGGTGCTGCGTCCGCCGCGTCGCCCGGGTGCCCTCGGACGATGTGGCCGACAGCCGGTCAGCGTCGCTTGCGTCCCTTGTTCCGTGCGGCCTGCGGCCGGGAGCCGCCTCCGGAGCGGTTGCCCTGGCCACCGCCCGGTCGTTTGGCGCTCACCGGCTTGGCACCGGGCTTCTTCGCCGGAGCGGACCCGTTGCCGGACCCGTTGGCCGACGCGTCCCCGGTGCTCGGCGCGTCGCCGTTGGACGTGGTCCCGGCGTCGTCCGCGACGAGCCCGGTCTGGGGCTTCTGGCCGACCTGTGGCTTCTGGCCCGGCTTCGGGGCGAGGGAGTTGCGGGACGCGATCGCCTGCTCGCGCTTCTCCGACTCCTCGGCATCGATGCGCTTGTAGACGAGGTACTGCTGGCCCAGGGTCCACAGGTTGTTCGACACCCAGTAGAACAGGATCGCCAGCGGCAGGAACGGGGCACCGACGACGACGCCGATCGGGAACACGTAGAGCATCAGCTTGTTCATGATCGCGGCCTGCGGTGCGGCGGCCTGGTTCTCCGCCTGCCGGGCCACCGAGTGCCGGGCCGTGATGTGCGTGAAGATGCCAGCCATGATCATCAGCGGGACCATCACGATGATCTGTGCGGTGATGCTCCCGCCACCCAGGTCCTCCAGTCCGGGGGACTGGTCGTTCCACTGGATCAGGGTGGCGCCCAGCTTGGCGCCGAACAGGTCCGAGTCGATGAAGGACCGGACCTCTGCCTCGCCGAAGAAGTAGTTCTCGGTCTTGCCGGGCTTGAACTCCCGCAGCACGTGGAACAGGCCGATGAACACCGGGACCTGCACCAGTACCGGGAGGCAGCCGGCCAGCGGGTTCGCGCCGTTCTCGGACTGCAGCTTCTGCATCTCGGCGGCGAGCTTCTGCTTGTCGTTGGCGTACTTCTTCCGGAGCTTCTGCATCTCCGGGGCCATCGTCTGCATCTTGCGCATCGAGCGGACCTGGCCGACGAACGGCTTGTAGAGGATCAGCCGCAGTGTGAAGACGAGGAACACGACCGACAGCGCCCAGGCGATGAACGTCGACTCGCCGAAGACGTACCCGAACGCCTTGTGCCAGACCCACATGATGAAGGACACGGGGTAGTAGATGAAGTTCAGCACGGCGCTTGCTCCTCGCAGTTCCTCGCGCAGTCGTGGGGCTCGTGGTGGGCGGGCGCCGAGACCCCGGAGGCGGCGGCCCCCGCGGCTCCTGGACGCGTCCGCGTCCGGCGCTCCGGCACGGGGTCCACTCCGCCAGGGTGCCACGGTCCGCAGCGCAACAGCCGCAGAACGGCCATACCGGTCCCGCGGAGCGCGCCGTGGACCTGTACGGCCTCCGCCGCGTAGGCACTGCAGCTCGGATAGAAGCGGCAGGTCGGAGGCAGCCCGGGGGAGATCCAGTGCTGGTAGAAGCGCACGGCGCCGATCAGGGCCCGCGCGGCGGGGCCGGGACGGCGGTCCGCCGTGAGATCCACGTCGTCCCCTTCCGCCTCGTCCCGGGGCGCGGGGACGTCGCCGGACGACCCGCTCACGGGGCGTCCGCGGTGACGCGGAGTCTGCGGAGAGCGGTACGCAGCGCGGAGTCCAGGTCCTCACCCAGCTCGGCCGACGTGGCGTCGGCCGCGGGCGGGAGGGCGCGCACGACGAGTAGCGCCCCGGCGGGCAGGTCCGCGAGCCGGGGCGCGACGAGATGACGCAGGCGACGGGCGACCCGGTGCCGGACGACGGCGTTGCCGACGGCCTTGCTCACGACGAACCCGGCGCGCGCCGACGAGGTCGGCGCGGCCGGGTCATGGGTGCCGCTCACCTGCAGATGTATGACGAGACGGGAGCGTCCGGCCCTGCGGCCACGGCGGATCGTCGAGGCGAAGTCATCCCGACGGGTCAGCCGGGCGTCGGCCGGAAGCACTCCGACGCCGCGATGATCAGGCGGAGAGCTCGGCGCGGCCCTTGCGGCGACGCCCAGCGAGGATGGCGCGCCCCGCGCGGGTACGCATACGCAGCCGGAAACCGTGCGTCTTGGCCCGGCGGCGGTTGTTAGGCTGAAAGGTGCGCTTGCCCTTGCTCACGGTCGGCTCTCCCGGTCGACGGCGTCCTGGCGCGGAGCCGGGCCGTCTGTAGCTGTCAGGTACTGGAGTGGTCGGTGCTCGCGGGGGCCGGGACGCGATACCGAATGAACAGCAGCGCGCGCCGGTCCCACGGACACGGTTCGTCCCAGGGTACGCAGCCGCTCGGAAGAGGGTCAAACCGGCCCACCACCTGGGGCGGCACCGGTTCCGCAACGCCGTCACGACTGCGCTGGGCGACCGCTCCGTCACGCCGAGATCCCGACATGCCGGGCTGCCTTGTGGCCACGACCAGGGTGTTGTTAACGTGCCCGCTTCGCACCGTTCCGTCCGGGGGGCCGGAACAACCCCGCTCCGACAGTGAGCCAGCGGGCCCACCCGGGATCCGCGGAACAACCCTGCGTAGGGTCTGTGCACATATGTGGACAGGTCTGGGGATACCCGGGCCCGGCCCATGCCCGTCCGGCCCCAGGTCGGGCGCTCGACGACACCCGGTGACCGCCCCGACGCGGACCGGTACGACATGCGGAGGGGAGGATCCCGACGGTGGCTGACCAACCTGGTGATCTCGGACAGGTCTGGAACCAGGTCATCGCGGACCTCTCCGGCTCGCCCGAACCCGGCGCGCCCGGGCTCTCGGCCCAGCAACGCGCGTTCCTGCGGCTCACCCGCCCGCTGGGGCTCCTCGACGGCACCGCCCTGCTCGCGGCGCCGAGCGAGTTCGCGAAGGACGCGATCGAGCGCATCCTCCGTCGGCCGATCAGCGAGGCCCTCGGCCGCCACCTCGGTGTGCAGGTCAACCTCGCGGTCGTCGTCGACGCCTCGGCGGCGTCCGGCGGCACCGAGGTGCCCGACCCGCCGGAGCGCGTCCATCCCTCCCGCGCCGGCGGCACCCCGGTCCGGGCGGAGTTCGGTGACGAGCGGCTGCCCGAGCCGATGCCCGCCGGCGGCGACATGCTCCCGGGCACCGGCGCCGAGGCGCACGGCCTCGACCTGGCGACGCCGCCCGGCGGCAGCCCCGCCGTCGGCATCGGGACGGACAACGGCGACGGGTCCCTGGGCACGCTCGGCGCGTCGGACACCGCGCGGCCCGAGGTCTGGCCCACGTACTCCGCGCCCCGCGCGGGCGATCCGGTCGCGCCGCGGTCGCAGACCCGGCTGAACGAGAAGTACATCTTCGACACCTTCGTCATCGGGGCGTCCAACCGCTTCAGCCACGCCGCGGCCGTCGCCGTCGCCGAGGCGCCCGCCCGCGCCTACAACCCGCTCTTCATCTGGGGGGAGTCCGGGCTGGGCAAGACCCACCTGCTGCATGCAGTGGGGCACTACGCCCAGCGGCTGTTCCCCGGCATGCGCGTGCGGTACGTCAGTACCGAGGAGTTCACGAACGACTTCATCAACTCGCTGCGCGACGACCGCAAGGTGGCCTTCCAGCGCCGCTACCGGGACGTCGACGTGCTGCTGGTGGACGACATCCAGTTCCTGGAGGGCAAGGAAGGGACGCAGGAGGAGTTCTTCCACACCTTCAACACCCTCCACAACGCGAACAAGCAGATCGTCGTCTCCTCGGACCGCCCCCCGAAACGCCTGGAGACCCTCGAGGACCGGATGCGGACCCGGTTCGAGTGGGGCCTCATCACGGACATCCAGCCGCCCGAGCTCGAGACGCGGATCGCGATCCTGCGCAAGAAGGCGGCCCAGGACCGGCTCGCCGTCCCCGGGGACGTGCTGGAGTTCATCGCCGAGCGCATAGAGCGGAACATCCGTGAGCTCGAGGGTGCGCTGATCCGGGTCACGGCGTTCGCGTCGCTCAACCGGCAGCCGGTGGACACCCAGCTCGCCGAGATCGTGCTGCGGGACCTCATCCCGGACGCGGCCGCGTCGGAGATCACCGCGCCGACGATCATGGCCGTCACCGCGGACTTCTTCAACGTGTCCCTGGACGAGCTGTGCGGCCCGGGCAAGACGAAGGCCCTCGCCCAGGCGCGCCAGATCTCCATGTACCTGTGCCGCGAGCTGACGGATCTCTCGTTGCCGCGGATCGGTCAGACCTTCGGCGGCCGTGACCACACCACGGTCATGCACGCGGACAAGAAGATCCGCAACGAGATCTCCCTGCGCCGCAAGACCTTCGAGCAGGTCCAGGAGCTCACCGCGCGCATCAAGCAGCGCGCCCGCCACTGACGGACCGGCGACGCGCGGCGCTGACCCGCCACCGTCCTCCGGTTGATCATCGGAACCGGGTGCCCGCCCGCCCCGGCGCCGACGCAGTCGATCATCGAGATGATCTTCATCTGCCCTCGGAACGATCACCGGGCGGTGAGTTGTCCCCAGGCATCCACAACCGCAGGTCAGCGCCTCGCCGCCGTAGGAGCCCCGGAACCGGCCGGACCGCCGCTCACTCACCGCAGGCCGCGGCCCGGCATCCGGCACCCACACGGTCGCAGCGCTGAGACGGCCGGAGAGCGCCGATCTCGCCCCGCCCCGGCATCGGCAGACCCCCTCGTCCGGCGTCCGGCAGCGACCCTCTCACGGGTGCATCGATTCGGACATGATCCCGATCCGGTGGACCCCGAAACCCGTGGCGTGTCGCTCCACGGTGTACCGCTCGGCGTCCGCTAAAGGGCGTTCGCCGCTCAGGAGCGATCACGGAGACGGCTCACCGGACCACCGGACGTCACGTACAGTAGTCAGTCGGGCACCATGTGAGGTTCCTGAGGGTTTTCCGGCTCGTCCTGGTGTTGCCATGTTCACGCCGACCGGTCGCGCAGGGTGGATACGCGGCCACGTTTCACCCACATCTGGGGACAAGTCTGTGGATGGTCACTCCGGAGCCGGTGGACGAACCACCCCGAACCCGTGGACAACTCCCCCCGAAACGGGGGATGGATCGGGGACAGGGCGGCCGGAGCGCCGCCCATCCACCGTTCGGCCGCTCCGTCAACCGGTAGTCCCAGGGGTCCATCCCCAGGGCGCCGCACCGTGGGACCTGCGACGATGAGCTCCATCCACACTGTCCACAGGTGTTATCACTGCTTCTGGTGTTCTCTCTTGGAGAGATCTAAAGAGAAACAACGCGGTGGATGGAGCCCCGAACGTGTGCCCGTCCGGGCCCGCCCGTCCGGCCGGGGGATCCGTCGACGGCCGACGTGACACCCGGCCTCGGGAGGCTCTACGGTGAGCCGACCGACCTCGAACCGGTCCGGGGCTCCACACCCCGCCGTCGTCGAGGGTCGACGAACGCCCCAGCACGCTCGATGTCCAGTCGCTCCGTGTCCGTCCAGGCAGAGCTGTCCCTGCCTTCCGGTCGCACCCAGTGACCACCGGTGAAAGGTCCCTCCCGCCATGAAGTTCCGGGTCGAACGCGACGTCCTGGCCGATGCGGCAGCGTGGGTCGCCCGCAGCCTGCCCGCGCGACCCCCGGTCCCGGTCCTGGGCGGGGTCCTGATCGAGGGCAGCTCCGGCGAGCACGGGGACCGGCTGACGGTCTCGGGGTTCGACTACGAGACCTCGGCGCGGGTGGAACTGGACGCGACCATCGGGGACCCCGGCAGGTTCCTGGTCTCCGGCCGGCTGCTCGCGGACATCACCCGGGCGCTGCCGTCGAAGCCGGTGGACATGGTCGTCGACGGGTCCCGGGCCACGATCAACTGCGGCAACAGCAAGTTCTCCCTCCCGATCATGCCGGTCGAGGACTACCCGCAGCTCCCGTCGATGCCGCAGCGTGCCGGCAAGATCGACGCGAACCAGCTGGCCGCCGCGGTGGCCCAGGTCGCCGTGGCCGCCGGCCGGGACGACACCCTGCCGATGCTCACCGGCGTCCGGGTGGAGATCGAGGGCGGACGCCTGACCCTCGCCGCCACGGACCGGTTCCGGCTCGCCGTCCGCGAGCTGAACTGGCAGCCCGAGGACGAGTCGATCTCCACCGCCGTGCTGATCCCGGCCCGGACGCTGGCCGAGGTCGCGAAGACGCTCGCCGGATCCGGCACCGTGGAGATCGCGCTGTCCGCGGGAGACGGGATGCTCGGCATGACGGGCGGCGGCCGCCGGTCGACCACCCGCCTGCTCGACGCCGAGTTCCCGCGGTTCCGCCAGCTCATCCCGGCCGAGCACACCACCGCCGCGGAGCTCGAGGTGGCGGCGTTGGTCGAGGCGATCAAGCGGGTGTCGCTCGTCGCGGACCGGGTCGCGCAGATCCGGATGGAGTTCGGCGAGGACGGGCTGCGGCTCGCCGCCGGCGGGGACGACGTCGGCAGCGCGGAGGAGGAACTCCCGTGCGCGCTCGACGGGACCCCGCTCACCATCGCGTTCAACCCCGGTTACCTGCTGGACTCGCTCGGGGCGCTGCACACGGACCGCGCGCGGCTCACGTTCACCACGCCGAACCGGCCCGCGCTGGTCCGGCCCGTCGTCCCGCCGCCGGCCGAGGGCGAGCCCGCCCCGGACCCCGGCTACCTCCACCTGCTGATGCCGGTCCGCCTGCCCGGATGACCATCCGGTGAACACGGACGACCGGGTGCGCCCGCCGGTCCCCGCTGGTGCACGATGGGCGCCACCTGAAGATCCATCCCCGGCGGAGGAGCAGCGGACGTGCAACTCGGACTGATCGGTCTCGGCCGTATGGGCGGCAACATGCGGGACCGCGTTCGCGCAGCGGGCCACGAGGTCGTCGGGTACGACCCCCGTCCCGAGGTGACGGACGTCGGCTCGCTCGAGGATCTCGCCGCCGCGCTCGACGCACCCCGCGTCGTCTGGGTGATGGTGCCCTCGGGGGACCCCACACGGAGCACCGTGCAGAAGCTGAGCGAGGTCCTCTCGCCCGGTGACCTGGTGATCGACGGCGGGAACTCCCGCTACACGGACGACGCGCCGAACGCCGAGCTCCTGTCCGCCAAGGGGATCGGCTACCTGGACTGCGGTGTGTCGGGCGGCATCTGGGGCAAGGACAACGGCTACGGGCTGATGGCCGGCGGATCCGACGAGCACGTCGCGCTCGCGATGCCGATCTTCGACGCGCTGCGGCCCGAGGGTCCCCGCGAGGAGGGGTTCGCGCACGCGGGCCCGGTCGGCGCCGGCCACTTCTCGAAGATGGTCCACAACGGCATCGAGTACGGCCTGATGCAGGCCTACGCCGAGGGCTTCGAGCTGATGGAGGCCGCACCGCTGGTCACGAACGTGCCCGCGGTGATCCAGGCCTGGTCCCGCGGCACGGTGGTCCGTTCCTGGCTGCTGGACCTGCTGGTCAACGCGCTCAAGGACGACGCCCACCTCGCGGACCTCGAGGGGTACGTCGACGACTCCGGCGAGGGCCGGTGGACGATCGAGGAGGCCATCACCCACGCCGTCCCGCTGCCCGTGATCTCCGCCGCGCTGTTCGCCCGGTTCGCCTCCCGGCAGGACGAGTCCCCGGCGATGAAGGCCGTCGCGGCGCTGCGCAACCAGTTCGGCGGGCATGCGGTGAAGAAGGTCGCGGGTCCCTCGGGCAATCCCGGTGACACCGCCGGTCCGAGTTCGGGCACCGGCTCGACCCAGAGTCCGGCACACGGCTAGCGGCGGCTGGATGCACCTGCGCAGACTCGCGGTCGAGGACTTCCGTTCCTGGGAACGTGCCGAGCTCGAGCTGGGGCCCGGGGTCACCGTCCTGGAGGGCGCCAACGGCGTCGGCAAGACCAATCTCGTCGAGGCGATCGGGTACCTGTCGACCCTCGGTTCCCACCGGGTGTCGAACGACGCGCCGCTGGTCCGCCGGGGGGCCGAGCACGCGATCGTCCGCGGCCAGGTCGTGCACCTCGGCCGGCAGCTCGACGTCGAGCTGCAGATCACACCCGGCCGGCAGAACAAGGCGCGGGTCAACCGCGCGCCCGTGCCGCGGGCCCGCGACGTCCTGGGCATCCTGCGCACCGTGCTGTTCGCGCCGGAGGACCTCGCGCTGGTCCGCGGGGACCCCGGGGAGCGGCGGCGCTTCCTGGACGAGCTGCTGGTCGCCCGGTACCCGCGCTACGCGGGTGTGCGCGCGGACTACGACAAGGTGCTGCGGCAGCGGTCCGCGCTGCTCAAGTCCGCGAAGAGCGCCCGCTTCGGCGGGGGCGGCGCGGACCTGGAGACCCTCGACGTGTGGGACGGGCACCTCGCGAAGACCGGCGCGGCGCTGCTCGCCGGCCGCCTCCAGCTCGTCGAGGGCATCGCGCCGCACGCGGAGAAGGCGTTCTCGGAGGTGGCGCCGTCGTCCGACCCGGTGGGCCTGTCCTACCGGTGCTCGGTGCCGGGGGAGCTCCCGCCGGGCCCGCCGGAGCTCGAGGCACTCCTGCTCGACGAGATCGCCCGGGTCCGCAGGCAGGAGATCGAGCGCGGGGTGTGTCTCGTAGGCCCGCACCGCGACGATCTCGAGCTGCGCCTCGGCCCGGGGCCCGCCAAGGGCTACGCGAGCCACGGCGAGTCCTGGGCGTTCGCCCTCGCGCTCCGGCTGGCGTGCTACCGGCTGTTGCGCGCGGACGACGTCGAACCCGTCCTGATCCTCGACGACGTGTTCGCCGAGCTGGACGCGGCGCGGCGCCGCGCGTTGGCCACGCTCGTCGCAGAGGCGGAACAGGTCATCGTGACCGCGGCCGTCCCGGAGGATGTCCCGGCGGGTCTCGACGGGGTCCGCCATGCGGTGGGCGGTGGCACCGTGGAGCGGGTCGGAACCGGGGTATCGGAGGCGAACCCCTCCTGACGAGGGCGGGAACGACGGACGCCGAGAGGTCGATTTCGGACCTCTCCTGGGGACAAGGCTGTGGATACTGTGGATAACTACCGCTCTTCTGGTGATGACGGTCACCCTGAACCGCCGAACGACGCCGATCGACCGTCGACCTCGCCGGACATGCACAACCCTGTCCACACCCCTGGGGACGACACTTCCGGCACCGCTCGGCGCGGCTCGGACCTCGCCCGCGACGCTCTCCGCGCGGCCCGCGAGGCCTCCGCCAAACAGCGGGAGGAGCGCACCGCCGAACGCCGCGGCACACCGGTGCGCGGCGCGCGCCGCGGCGGCCGCCGCCGTCGCTGGTCCGGGCCGGGGCCGGACGACCGGGACCCGCAGCCGTTCGGGCGGCTCGTCTCCCGGGTGTCGATGGACCGGGGCTGGTCCTCCCGGTTGACGGACGCGACCGTTCTCAGCCGCTGGCCCCAGCTCGTCGGCCCGGACATCGCGGACCACTGCACGCCGATCTCGCTGCGCGACGGGGAGCTGACCCTGCAGGCGGAGTCGACGGCGTGGGCCACGCAGATCCGCACCCTGCAGCGCCAGCTCCTGGGCCGGCTCGCGGCGGCGGTGGGCCGCGACGTCGTCCGGCGGATCCGGGTCGTGGGGCCCAGCGGCCCGAGCTGGCGGCACGGCCCGCGCAGCGTCCGGGGTGGCCGGGGCCCGCGGGACACCTACGGCTGAGCGTCCGCGGCGGCCCGGTCCGGCACCCCACCCACAGCCAGGACCCCGCCGCGCGGCTCTGCGCCGCAATGAGCGCCACATGACGCCGCGGCTGCCCTTCGACAGGCCCGTTTCGGCGGTCGCGACCCGTCCGGATCCACGAACGGGCGCCTGTGACGATTCTGGACGTGTCCTAGCCGCACTCCTGCCGCGCCCGACCAGTAGAATCGACAGGAGTGTTCCGCGCGGCTCCCCTCATCGCGTCGGCCGAAGCTGTCGGCAGGCGATGACGGACGGGTCGTTCGGTCGTTGAGCAGGTGGGCCCGCGCGTCCGGCGCGGGAGGTACCGGCTCTCGTGGCGAGGAGATCAACAGCCCGTGGCGGAGAAGAAGAGTGGCTACAGCGCGTCGTCGATCACGGTGCTCGAAGGCCTGGAGGCGGTCCGCAAGCGCCCCGGCATGTACATCGGGTCCACCGGTGAGCGCGGTCTGCACCACCTGATCTGGGAGGTCGTGGACAACGCGGTCGACGAGGCGATGGCGGGCTACGCCACACGGGTCGAGGTCACGCTCACCGTGGACGGCGGCGTCCGCGTGGTCGACGACGGCCGCGGCATCCCCGTGGACATGCACCCGGTGGAGAAGAAGCCGGCCGTCGAGGTCGTGCTCACGGTCCTGCACGCCGGCGGCAAGTTCGACGGCAAGTCCTACGCCGTCTCCGGCGGCCTGCACGGCGTCGGCGTCTCCGTCGTGAACGCGCTGTCCAGCTCCCTGGACGTCGAGATCAACGTCAGCGGGAACGTCTGGCGCCAGCACTACGACCACTCGGTGCCCGGCACGCTGCACAAGGGCGAGCCCACCAGGAAGACCGGCACGTCCATCACGTTCTGGCCGGACGCCGAGATCTTCGAGACCACCGCGTTCAGCATGGAGACGATCCAGCGCCGGTTGCAGGAGATGGCCTTCCTCAACAAGGGCCTCACGATCGTCCTGCGGGACGAGCGCAACGGGGACACCTCCGACGCCGAGGAGCCGGACGCCGAGGGCTACGTCGCCAAGGTCAAGGAGCACACCTTCTGCTACCCGGGCGGGCTGGAGGACTTCGTCGCCTTCATCAACCGCTCGAAGGAAGCCATCCACAAGAAGATCATCGGCTTCACCGGTGAGGGCACGGGCCACCAGATCGAGGTGGCGATGCAGTGGAACTCGGGCTTCTCCGAGTCCGTCTACACGTTCGCGAACACGATCAACACGCACGAGGGCGGCACCCACGAGGAGGGGTTCCGCTCGGCGCTCACCAGCACGGTGAACCGCTACGCGCGGGACAAGAAGCTGCTCAAGGAGAAGGACCCGGCGCTGTCCGGGGACGACATCCGCGAGGGTCTCGCCGCGATCGTCAGCGTGAAGGTCGCCGAGCCGCAGTTCGAGGGGCAGACCAAGACCAAGCTCGGCAACACCGAGGTCAAGTCGTTCGTCCAGAAGGTCTGCAACGAGTGGCTGGCGGACTGGTTCGACCGCAACCCCGCCGAGGCCAAGATCATCGTCAACAAGGCCGTGCAGTCCGCACAGGCCCGGGCGGCCGCCCGCAAGGCGCGTGACCTGGTGCGGCGCAAGAGTGCCGGGGACATCGGCGGGCTGCCGGGCAAGCTCGCGGACTGCCGCTCGACGGACCCGATCCGCTCCGAGGTCTACATCGTCGAGGGCGACTCGGCGGGCGGTTCCGCCAAGTCCGGCCGGGACTCGATGTTCCAGGCGATCCTGCCCATCCGCGGCAAGATCATCAACGTCGAGAAGGCCCGGATCGACCGCGTCCTCAAGAACACCGAGGTCCAGGCGATCATCACGGCGCTCGGCACCGGCATCCACGACGAGTTCGACATCAGCAAGCTGCGCTATCACAAGATCGTGCTGATGGCGGACGCGGACGTCGACGGCCAGCACATCCGCACCCTGCTGCTGACGCTGCTGTTCCGCTTCATGCGCCCGCTCGTCGAGGCCGGCCACGTCTTCCTCGCGCAGCCGCCGCTCTACAAGATCAAGTGGGGTGGCCGCGGCTCCGAGCCGGAGTTCGCCTACTCGGACCGCGAGCGGGACGGGTTGATCGAGGCCGGCCGCGCCGCGGGCAAGAAGCTGCCCAAGGAAGAGGGCGTGCAGCGCTACAAGGGCCTCGGCGAGATGAACGCCAAGGAGCTGTGGGAGACCACGATGGACCCGGCGCACCGGGTGCTCCTGCGCGTGACGCTGGACGACGCCGCCACCGCGGACGAGCTGTTCTCGGTGCTGATGGGCGAGGACGTGGAGTCCCGCCGCTCGTTCATCACCCGCAACGCCAAGGACGTGCGGTTCCTGGACGTGTGATCACACATCTGATCATGACGTACGTATGAATCGCACGAGCAGAAGAAGGACGACGTGACGGACACCCTGGACCCCACGCTCCCGCCGCCCCCGCCCGGGGGCGGGGACCGGATCGAGCCGGTCGACATCCAGCAGGAGATGCAGCGCTCCTACATCGACTACGCGATGAGCGTGATCGTCGGGCGGGCGCTGCCGCTCGTCGAGGACGGGCTCAAGCCGGTACACCGGCGCGTGCTGTACTCGATGGGGGAGAACGGGTTCCGGCCCGACCGCTCCTACGTCAAGTGCGCCCGCGTCGTCGGCGAGGTGATGGGTAACTACCACCCGCACGGCGACAGCTCGATCTACGACGCGCTCGTGCGGCTCGCGCAGCCGTGGTCGATGCGGTACCCGCTGATCGACGGCCAGGGCAACTTCGGCTCCCGGGGCAACGACCCGGCGGCGGCCATGCGGTACACCGAGTGCCGGCTGACCCCGCTCGCCATGGCGATGCTGCAGGACATCGAAGAAGACACCGTCGACTTCACGGACAACTACGACGGCAAGACCCAGGAGCCGGACGTCCTGCCGGCCCGGGTGCCGAACCTGCTGATCAACGGCAGCTCCGGCATCGCCGTCGGCATGGCCACGAACATCCCGCCGCACAACCTGCGCGAGGTCGGTGCGGGCGTCGTCTGGGCGCTGGATCACCACGAGGCCGGCGACGAGGAGCTCCTCGAGGCGCTGATGGAGCGCATCAAGGGCCCGGACTTCCCGACGGCCGGCCTGATCGTCGGGCGGGACGGCATCGAGTCCGCCTACCGCACGGGCCGCGGCTCGGTGCGGATGCGCGCGGTCGTGGAGGTCGAGGAGGACGCCAAGGGGCGCTCCATCCTCGTCGTCACCGAGCTGCCGTACCAGGTCAACCCGGACAACCTCGTCGAGTCGATCGCCGGGATGATCCGGGACGGCAAGATGGCCGGGATCTCCGAGATCAACGACGAGTCGTCGGACCGCATCGGCATGCGGATCGTGTTCACGCTCAAGCGGGACGCGGTCGCCAAGGTCGTGCTGAACAACCTCTACAAGCACAGCCAGCTGCAGTACAGCTTCGGCGTGAACATGCTGGCCATCGTCGACGGCGTGCCCCGCACGCTGCGCCTGGACCAGGTCGTCCGGAACTACGTCCGGCACCAGATCGAGGTCATCGTCCGGCGCACCCGCTACCGGCTGCGCAAGGCCGAGGAGCGGGCCCACATCCTGCGTGGGCTGGTCAAGGCGCTCGACGCGCTGGACGAGGTCATCGCCCTCATCCGCCGGTCGGAGACGGTCGACGTCGCCCGCCAGGGCCTGATCAGCCTGCTCGAGGTCGACGACATCCAGGCCCAGGCGATCCTGGACATGCAGCTCCGCCGCCTCGCGGCCCTGGAGCGGCAGAAGATCGTCGACGAACTGGCCGAGATCGAGCTCGAGATCGCGGACTACGAGGACATCCTGGCGCGCCCCGAGCGGCAGCGGCAGATCGTCCGCGACGAGCTCCAGGAGATCGTCGACAAGTACGGGGACGAGCGCCGCAGCCGGCTGGTGCCGGACGACGGGGACGTCACCAACGAGGACCTCATCGCCGTCGAGGACGTGGTCGTCACGATCACGCAGACCGGCTACGCGAAGCGCACGAAGACGGACCTCTACCGGGCGCAGAAGCGCGGCGGCAAGGGCGTGCAGGGCGCCACGCTGAAGCAGGACGACATCGTCGCCCACTTCTTCGTGTGCTCCACGCACGACTGGATGCTGTTCTTCACCAACAAGGGGCGGGTCTACCGGCTCAAGGCCTACGAGCTGCCGGAGGCCAACCGGAACGCGCGCGGCCAGCACGTCGCGAACCTGCTCGCCTTCCAGCCGGGTGAGCACATCGCCCAGGTCATGCAGATCAAGGACTACCAGGCGTCGCCGTATCTCGTCCTCGCGACGAGAAACGGCCTGGTGAAGAAGTCCAAGCTCGAGGACTTCGACTCCAACCGCTCCGGCGGCCTGATCGGCATCAACCTCCGGGACGAGGACGAGCTGGTCGGCGCGGTGCTCTGCTCCGCAGAGGACGACCTGCTGCTGGTCTCCGCCGAGGGCCAGTCCATCCGCTTCACCGCCAGCGACGAGGTGCTGCGCCCCATGGGTCGCGCCACGTCCGGCGTGCTCGGGATGCGCTTCAACTCCGGGGACCGGCTGCTGTCCATCGCCGTCGTCCAGTCGAACATGTTCGTGCTGGTCGCGACCGCCGGCGGGTACGCCAAGCGCACCCCGATCGAGGACTACCCGGTACAGGGTCGCGGTGGAAAGGGAGTGTTGACCCTTCAGTACGACCGCAGGCGTGGCACGCTGGTCGGTGCGCTCATCGTCGGGATCGACGACGAGCTGTACGCGATCACCTCGACCGGTGGCGTCATCCGGACCTCCGCCCGTGAGGTGCGCAAGGCCGGTCGGCAGACCAAGGGAGTGCGCCTGATGAACCTCGGGGAGAGCTCCACGCTACTGGCGGTGGCGCGCAATGCCGAGGACGATGCGGACGACCCCGAGGTGACCGGAACCTCGAGCTGAGTGATCAGCCCGGAAGTGCCCCACACCCAGCCGACGACCGAGGAGATCTCCACCTCGTGAGCGAGAACGAGAAGACCCCGCCGACGACGTCGGGCGACGGGACCGAGTCCGGCCGCAGCGTCGCGACGGACTCCCACCCGGTCGCCGAGGGGGGCGGCGGCGCGCCGTCCCCCCCGGCTGGGCGGAACGGCACCCCGACGCCCGTGGAGGGCACTCCGGAGGTGTCGAGCAGGACACCCACCCCCGTGGAC
>JAOZVV010000105.1 GCA_025869365.1 Pseudonocardia sp. | reverse complement strand
CCGGTGTTGAGCAGCATGAAGTTGCCGGTGCCGTAGGTGTTCTTGGCCTCGCCCGGCGCCAGGCAGACCTGGCCGACCATCGCGGCCTGCTGGTCGCCCAGGATGCCGGTGATCGGCACCTCGCCGCCCAGCGGGCCGTTCTTCATGCTGGTGCCGTACGGCTGGGGCGAGCTCGACGACCGGATCTCCGGCAGCATCGACCGCGGGATCCCGAACAGCGCCAGCAGCTCGTCGTCCCAGTCGAGGGTCTCGAGGTCCATCAGCATGGTGCGGCTGGCGTTGGTCACGTCCGTGACGTGCACCCCGCCGTTCACCCCGCCGGTGAGGTTCCAGACGACCCAGCTGTCGGTGTTGCCGAAGATCGCGTCCCCGCGCTCCGCGGCCTCCCGCGCCCCGTCGACGTTCTCCAGGATCCACTGGATCTTGCCGCCGGAGAAGTAGGTGGCCGGCGGGAGCCCGGCCTTGCGGCGGATGGTGTCGCCGTGGCCGTCGCGCTCCAGCTTGGAGGCGATGCGGTCGGTCCGGGTGTCCTGCCAGACGATCGCGTTGTACAGCGGCCGCCCGGTGTTCTTGTCCCAGACGACGGTCGTCTCGCGCTGGTTGGTGATACCCAGCGCCGCGAGGTCCGAGAACGAGAGCCCGGTCTTGTTCAACCCCGTCTGGACGACCGAGGACGTGCGCTCCCAGATCTCCACCGGGTTGTGCTCGACCCAGCCGGCCTGCGGCAGGACCTGCTCGTGCTCGAGCTGGTGGCGGCCCACCTCGTTGCCGCCGTGGTCGAAGATCATGAAGCGGGTGCTCGTCGTTCCCTGGTCGATCGCGCCGACGTACTCGGGCATCAGTTCTCTCCTCCGTGCGGCTGGACGACCTCGCGGCCGACGGGCTGGGGCTCGCTGTCGTCAGCGAGCAGGTAACGGCCTACCAGGATCTTGAAGAACGCGCCGCCGACGAGGCCACCGATGATCGGCGCGACGATCGGCAACCACCAGTACTGGTTCCCGTTCTGGTCCAGGAACGCCGTGCCGTACCCGGTGATGAACGAGGCCAGCCGGGGGCCGAAGTCACGGGCCGGGTTGATCGCGTAGCCCGCGTTGGCGCCCCACGCCATACCGATCGCGACCACCAGCAGGCCGATGACGACCGGCGCCAGGTTGGCCTGCGGCGGGTTGTTGAGCGCGTTGACCAGCGCGAAGATCACGAAGATCAGGATCGCGGTGCCCACCACCTGGTCCAGGAACGCGGTCGGGATGCTGACGCCGTCCCCGCCGTTGCCCGGCAACGTCGAGAAGATGCCCTGGGTCTTGATGGTGTGCCCCGGGTCCATCTTGTTGATCAGATCGGCGTAGGTGACCCGGACGATGAGCGCGGCGACGAAGGCGCCGAGGGTCTGGGCCACGATGTAGGGCGCCACCTTCTTCCAGGAGAAGCCCTGGTAGGCGGCCAGCGCGATGGTCACGGCCGGATTGAGATGGGCTCCGGAGAGCCGGCCCGCGACGTACACGCCGAGCGTGACGCCGATCCCCCAGGCCCAGGCGATGGAGTCGTGGTTGCCGAGTGGGCTGTCCGGGGACGAGGTGACGACCTGTGCGACGACCGCGTTGCCGAACAGGATCAGGATCATCGTCCCGGCGAACTCGGCACTGAGCTCCCCGAAATAGGAGTTCCTCATCGAACTCTCCTTTTCCTCGGTTCCGTCCGCGAGGTGTCTTCCGGCCTCGAAACGAGGGCGTTCTCGGAACGTTGATGCGCACGCTAGGAATGTCTCGAGGGCACGGCAACGGCGGTCGTTCGACAATGCCGAACGATTGTCGTCGATTCGATCACAGCCGGCCGTAGGCTCGGGGCATGCCGGGAGCCATTCAGTCCATCGAGCGGGCCGCGGCGGTCCTCCGCCTGCTCGGCGGCGCCGGGCGCCCCCTGGCGCTCGCCGAACTGGCTGCGGCGCTGGACCTTCCGCGTCCGACCGTGCACGGCATCGTGCGCACGCTGCGCGAGGAGGGGCTCGTCGAGCAGGACCCGGCGACGTCGCTCTACTCACCCGGCGGGGACCTGCGCACCCTCGGTGAGGGCTGGGACCGCCACGACCTGCGCTCGCGGTCGATGAACTGGGCGGACGCCCTGGCCGGTGGGTCAGGATGTGCCGTCTACCTGGGCGTCCCGGCGAGACGCGCGGTGAGCATCGTGCACCACGTGTTCCGGCCGGACGGCTCGGCGCAGCGCCTGCGCACCAACACCGAGCAGCCCCTGCACGCGACGGCCTGGGGCAAGTGCCTGCTGGCGTTCGCCCCGGTCGCGACGCCCGCGCTGCGGGACCTGGAGCTCCACCGCTACACCGGCCGCACGGCGACGACCGTCACGGCGCTCGAGATGCAGCTGGCCGGGGCGCGGCGCCGGGGTTGTGCCACGGACATCGGGGAGTTCGAGACCGGGGTCGGCGGGGCCGCGGTGCCGTTGCGGACCGGCGGGGGCCTGGCCGTCGCCGCCCTCGGGATCGCCGGGCCGGTCGAGGAGCTGTTCGGCGCGGGGGGCGAGCCGCGGCCGCGGCTCGTCGAACAGCTGATGGCGGCGGGCCGGGAGATCTCGGCGTTCCTGGGGGCGGCGCGGTGAGCACCTCGTGAGCGAGCGCGTCGTCGCCGCCATCGACCAGGGCACCACGTCCACCCGGTGCCTGCTGTTCACCCGATCCGGGCGGATGCTCGCCGTCGCCCAGCGCGAGCACAAGCAGCTCTACCCCCGTCCCGGCTGGGTGGAGCACGACGCGGAGGAGATCTGGCGCAACGTCGCCCGGGTCGTGCCCGCCGCGCTGCGCCGGGCCGGGCTCGGACCCGAGAACATCGTCGCGCTGGGCATCGCGAACCAGCGCGAGACCACGGTCGTCTGGAACCGGCACACCGGCGTCCCGCTCGCGCACGCGATCACCTGGCAGGACACCCGCACGGACGAGATCGTCAACGGCCTCGCGGCGACAGGGGACATGTGGGCCGGCACGAGCGGTTTCGGCCCCGCGACCTACTTCGCGGGGCCGCGGCTGCAGTGGTTGCTCGATCACGTGCCCGGCGCGCGGGAGGGCGCCGAGTCCGGGGACGTCCTGTTCGGGACGATCGAGACGTGGCTGATCTGGCGGCTCACCGGCGGGGCGCGCGGCGGGGTGCACGTCACGGACGTGACCAACGCCAGCCGCACCATGTTGATGGATCTCCGGACGCTGGAGTGGTCCCCGCGGCTGCTCGCGGCGCTGCGGGTCCCGGAGCGGATGCTGCCCGAGATCCGGTCCAACGCCGAGGTCTACGGCGTGTGCACCGACGTACTGCCCGGCGTCCCGGTCGCGGGAGCGCTGGGGGACCAGCAGGCCGCGCTCGTCGGGCAGACGTGCTTCGCGCCCGGGGAGGTGAAGTGCACCTACGGCACCGGGGCGTTCCTGCTCAAGAACACCGGGTCACGGATCCCCGGCTCGGCGCAGGGGCTCATCCCGACCGTCGGGTACCTGTTCGGGGAGAAGCCCGTCTACGCGCTGGAGGGGTCCATCGCCGTCACCGGGTCGCTGGTGCAGTGGTTCCGGGACTCCCTCGGCATGATCGGGACCGCCCCGCAGATCGAGACGCTCGCGATGACGGTGCCGGACAACGGCGGCTGCTACGTCGTCCCCGCGTTCTCCGGGCTGTACGCACCGCACTGGCACGCCGAGGCGCGGGGGGTGATCGTCGGGTTGACGTCGTTCATCACCCGCGGGCACCTGGCCCGGGCGGTGCTGGAGGCGACCGCATGGCAGACGCGCGAGGTCGTCGACGCCATGAACGCGGAGACCGTCAACGCCGGGTCCGGGCGCTCCGTCATCGGGCTGAAGGTCGACGGCGGGATGACGGCGGACCATCTGCTGATGCAGTACGTCGCGGACGTGCTCGACGTGCCGGTGGAACGTCCGCTCGGCTCCGAGGCGGTGTCCCTGGGTGCGGCCTACGCGGCCGGGCTCGCCGTCGGCCACTGGTCGGACATGGAGGTACTGCGGGCCAACTGGCACCGCGCGGCGGCCTGGGAGCCGTCGATGGACCCGGCGCTCCGGGACCGCGAGCGGGCGAACTGGGCCCGCGCGGTGGACCGGAGCTACGGCTGGGTCCAGCCGCCGTAGTCCCCACGAGCCGCTGCCGGCCGGTGGGGTGTTCCGGCGGCCCGGGCACGACGCTGTGTCCGGGCCGCCGAAAGTCTCGCGCTCCTACGCCCGGGTCGGTTCCGGAGTGAGGGCGAAGCCGTCGTAGCCCTTGGCCGCGACGTCGTCGCACTTCTCCCGGTAGACGCCCATCCCGCCGATGTAGGCCATGAACACGCGCGGCTTACCCGGGACGTTGGAGCCCATGTACCAGGAGTCCGCGGTCGGGTAGAGGGTCGTGTTCCCGACCTCCTCCACGTGGCGCACCCACTCGTCCTCGGCCTCGTCCGTGGCGGCGAGCTCGGTGACCTCGTTCTCGCGGAGCCAGCCGATGCAGTCCGAGACCCAGTCCACGTGCTGCTCGATCGCCACCATCATGTTCGTCAGCACCGACGGGCTGGACGGCCCGGTGATCGTGAACATGTTGGGGAACCCGGCCACGCTGATGCCCAGGTAGGAGCGCGGGCCCTCGCCCCACTTCTCCTTGAGCGACACCCCGCCCTTGCCCCGGATGTCCACGCGGGTGAGCGCACCGGTCATGGCGTCGAAGCCGGTGGCGAAGACGATCGCGTCGACCTCGTACTCCTTCTCCGACGTCCGGACGCCCTTGGCGGTGATCTCCACCAGCGGCGTCTTGTGGATGTCGACGAGGCGCACGTGCTCGGAGTTGAACGTCTCGTAGTAGCCGGTGTCCAGGCACGGGCGCTTGGTGCCGAACGGGAAGCTCCGCGGCGACAGCGCCTCGGCCAGCTCGGGGTCCGCCACCTTGTCCCGGATCTTCGCCCGGACGAACTCGGCCGCGGTCTCGTTGGCCTCCTTCACCGCGAGCGTGTCGATGTAGGAGGTCAGGATCGCGACCAGGTTCCCCTGGTCCCAACCGGTCTGGTAGACCCCGTTGCGCTCCTCCTCGGACACCTCCAGGGCGGACTTCGTCGCCTCCGGGACGGGGACCCCGAAACCGGACCACTTGGCCGCCTCGCGGTACTCGCGGTAGTTCTCCTTGCGCGCGCGCACCTCGTCGTCGGTGAGCTTGCGGTTCCCGGCCGGCATCGAGAAGTTCGGCGTGCGCTGGAAGATCGTCGCCTCGGACGCCTGGGCGGCCATGATCGGGATCGACTGGATGCCGGACGAGCCGGTGCCGATCACCGCGATCCGCTGCCCGGTGAAGTCCACACCGCCGTGCGGCCAGTGCCCGGTGTGGTAGATCGCACCGCCGAACTTCTCGGCGCCGGGGATCTCCGGGGCCTTGGAGACGGAGAGGCAACCCGTGGCCATCACGAAGAACTGCGTGCTGACGACCTCACCGCTGTCCGTGGTGACCGTCCAGCGGTGCGTGTCGTCGTCGTAGACCGCGCTCTCGACGCGGGTGTCGAAGGTGATGTCCTTCTTCAGGTCGAAGCGGTCCGCGACGTGCTCGGCGTAGCTGAGGATCTCCGGCTGGGGCGAGTACTTCTCGGTCCAGGTCCACTCCTGTTCCAGCTCCGGGGAGAAGGAGTAGGAGTAGTTGAGGCTCTCGACGTCGCAGCGGGCGCCCGGGTACCGGTTCCAGTACCAGGTCCCCCCGACGCCGGACCCGGCCTCGAAGACCCGCGTGGTCAGGCCCATCTCACGGAGCTTGTAGAGCTGGTAGAGCCCGGAGAACCCGGCCCCCACGATGACGACGTCGACGGACTTTTCCGGCATTGACACGTACCTCCTGGCTGCGGCGCTGCAGATCGGTGGTTCTCGCTCAGGGACAAGTGGCGGTCGTGCGGGGAGTTGCTCAGAGCACGCGCTCGACGTGCTCCACGACGTAGTCCAGCCCGTCCACCTGGCCCGGCAGGACGTTGACCATGGTGAAGAAGCCGTGCATCTGGCCGAGGAAACGGCGGGACTCGACCTTGACGCCGGCGGCGCGAAGCTTCTCGGCGTAGGCCTCGCCCTCGTCCCGGAGCGGGTCGTGCTCGGCGGTGAGGACGACGGCCGGCGGCAGGCCCGAGAGGTCCGCGGCGCGCAACGGGGACGCGTCCGGGTTCTTCCGCTCCTCCGCGGTGGCGTAGTGGTCCCAGAACCAGATCATCGCGTCCCGGCTGACCATCAGCTGGTTCGCCGGGTCCGTGTAGCTGGCGTTGTCCAGGTCGCAGTCCGTGACCGGGTAGACCAGGACCTGCAGGGCGATCGCGGGGCCGCCGGCCTCCCGGGCCTTCTGCGCGACGATCGCGCTCAGGTTCCCGCCCGCGCTGTCCCCGGCGACGATCAGCGGGCCGGGCGCGAGCTCCTGCGCGGCGACCCACTGCAGCGCGGTCCACGCGTCGTCCGCCGCGGCGGGGTAGCGGTGCTCCGGAGCGAGCCGGTAGTCGACGAGCACGACGGTGCAGTTCGTGCGGGTGGCGAGGTGCCGGCCCAGCGTGTCGAACTCGTCGAGCGCGCCGATGACCCAGCCGCCGCCGTGGTAGTAGACGAGCACCCCGCGCGGGTTCTCCACGGCCAGGACGCGCACGCCGATGGTGGCGCCGTCCGGCGTGGGGATCGCGCTGTCGGTGACGCTCGCGACCTCCGGCCCGGGTCCGTACATGTCCCGGAGCAGCCCGCCGAGGGCACGGGCCTCGTCCGGGGTCATCTCGCTGATCGCCTTGCCACCCTGTTCCGCCATCGCGGCCAGAAAAGCGGTCGTTGCCTCGTCCAACGCCATGTGCACCCCTTCGTGCGACGAGTAGTGACGCGGGGCGACAGTGACCCGCGTCTCGTCGACCGTATGGTCGCGCCCCGTCGGCCGTCATCGGCCGGACGGGTTGACTTAACTATCGTTCAGGAGGTGGGCGCGGAACAGGTGGCGGCTGTACCGGTCGGCCGGGCCTCCCGGGGTCGCGGGTCGGCTGCGGCCGCACCGACGCCGGGCGGGCGGCCCGCGAGGCGGTCAGCGCACCGCCGCGACCGCGGACCAGGACGGTCCGTCCCCGAGGTCGCTCAGGATCCGGATGCTGTACTCCACCTCCGGGGCCCGGCCGCCGGTCCGGCGGGCCAGCAGCGGCGCGAGCGCCGGTTCCGGTGCCTCACCGACCTGCACCGTGCCCGCGTCGAGCCGGGCCCAGCGGACGGCGGTGGGGTCCCCCGCCGCGGCGAGGGCGTGCAGGCTGCCGCGGTAGGCCGCGACGGCCCCGCACACCCGACCGCGGGCGCGTTCCACCTCGCCGATCTCGCGCCAGCTCGCGGCGGAGCCGGGCAGGTGCCCGAGCGCGCGGTACAGCCCGAGCGCCGCGCGGAGGTCCAACAGGGCCGCGGAGAGCCGTCCGGTGCGGCGGCGCAGGCGGCCGCGGCCGCGCAGGGCGTGGGCGTGGCGCTCGTCGTCGAGCCCGGCGAGCAGCGTGACGGCACGGTCGAAGAGGGGTTCGCCCCCCGCCTGGAGCGGGTCCCGTTCCCGGATGGCCGCGGTGACCTCCGCGACCCGCAGGACCGCACGCCCGCACAGGGCGGGGTCCCCGAGCCGGTCCGCCAGGAACAGCGCCCGGCACGCGACCCGGAGCGCCACGTCGGCGCCCGGGTGCGGGCCCGGGTCCTCCGGATCCGTTCGCCGCAGCCGCACCGCGGCGGTCTGCAGCAGGACCTCCGCCTCGGTGCGGTCGTCACCCACCGCGGCGGCGGCCTCGCCGACCCGCTCCAGGACCCAGAGCGAGTCGACGTCCGGGTGGGCGCCCCCGGCCCGCAGGTCCCGAGCGCCCGCCGTGGTGGCGGACAGGATGTTCCGCGCCCGCCCTCGACCCGTGCGGGGGAACGGGACCCGGTGCCGGGCCGGCCCGAACAGGCCGCGGACGGCGCTCGGCAGGCCGTAGCGCCCGGGCCCGTCGGGCAGCCGGGTCAGCAGGTGCCGCTCCGCCAGCCTCGCGAGCAGGGCGGCGTGCTCCTCACCGGTGAGCGCGCGGACGGTGTCCGGGTCGACGTCCACCAGGTCCGCCTCGGCGACGGCCCGGAGCAGGCCGGCGCCCCGCGGGCCGGCGGCGTCGACGGCGATCCGCGCCGCGTCCCGGGCCGCCGCGCCGGCGTCCGGCGGCGTGCCGAGCGCGGCGAGGGCCTCGTCGGCGGACGCGGTGGCGCCCGCGAGCAGGAG
>JAOZVV010000104.1 GCA_025869365.1 Pseudonocardia sp. | reverse complement strand
CGGCGTAGAGCGGGGCGTAGGACGAGTCCGGGATGACGAACTTGGTGTCCTGCAGCTCGCCCGCGGCGTTCCACATCTGCCCGGACGTCCGGATCGCGGCCGGCATCGACGCGTCGATGATGACGTCGCTGGGGACGTGCAGGTTGGTGATGCCGCGGTCCGAGTCCACCATCGCGAGCGACGGGCCGGACTCGTAGGTCGCGGTGATCGCCTTCTCGATGGCCTCGCGCTTGTCCGCGGGCAGCTTCTCCAGGGCGGTCAGCACCGAGGCGAGACCGTCGTTGGGGTCCGCGCCGACGGAGCGCAGGTCGTCCCCGAAGTCCGCGAAGACACCGGAGAAGTACTCGGTGACGGCGTGCCCGAACAGGATCGGGTCCGACACCTTCATCATCGTGGCCTTGAGGTGCACGGAGAACAGCACGCCCTCGGCCTTGGCGTCCGCGATCTGCTGGGCGAGGAACGCGTTGAGGGCGTCCTTGCGCATGACGGCGGCGTCGACGATCTCGCCCTCGCCGACCTTGAGGCCCTCCTTGAGGACGGTCTTCGTGCCGTCCGCGGCGGTGAGCTCGATCGTCAGGGTGGTGGCGGCCGGGATCGTCACGGACTTCTCGGAGTGCCGGAAGTCCCCGTCGGTCATCGTCGAGACGTGGGACTTCGAGTCCTTGGACCAGGCGCCCATCGAGTGGGGGTGCTTCTGGGCGAAGCCCTTGACCGACGCGGGGGCGCGGCGGTCCGAGTTGCCCTCGCGCAGGACCGGGTTGACCGCGCTGCCCTTGACGGAGTCGTACGCCGCGCGCGCCGCCTTCTCCGAGTCCGACTGCGGGTTCTCCGGGTAGTCCGGGATCGCGTAGCCCGCGCCCTGCAGCTCCGTGATCGCGGCCTTGAGCTGCGGGATCGAGGCGCTGACGTTCGGCAGCTTGATGATGTTCGCGTCGGCGGTCTTCGCCAGCTCGCCGAGCTCACCGAGGGAGTCCGGGACGCGCTGGTCCTCGGTCAGCAGGTCCGGGAACTGCGCGAGGATCCGCGCCGCGAGCGAGATGTCGCGGGTCTCGGCGTCGATACCGGCCTTGCCGGCATACGCCTCGATGACCGGGAGGAACGAGTGCGTCGCCAGCGCCGGCGCCTCGTCGGTGTAGGTGTAGATGACCTTCATCGTCACGTCGGCAACCTAGCTCTTCGATTCTTCGATTCTGACCGGGAGCGCGCAGCGGCCCCCACCTGGCGGCCACGCTATACCGTACGCGCGTCCTACGCGTCCCCCGCCGCTCATCCGGGAGACCGGCCCCGCGTCCGGCCTGGGCGAACGCACCCGCGACGTGACGAGGGAAACCGCCTGTCGTGGCCTGTCCCGGGCGGTGGCGGCTCGGCTACGGTGGGCATCCGCACCCGGTCGGTGGAGGAGTCCGAACAGGCGATGGCAAACCGCATCAAGGTCCCCAAGCTCGAGGCCTCCTCGTTCAAGGGATGGATGTTCGTGCTGCTCGCCGGCACCCTGCTCGCGGCGATAGCGCTGTTCAGCGGCGGCGGCTTCTCGCTCACCCTCGGCGGCGCGACGGGGGTCACCGGCTGCACGATGAAGGTCCTGCCCCAGCAGCTCAACGTCCGGTCGTCCCCGGGCACCGAGTTCGCCCCGGTCGAGACCCTCACCGGGGGCGCCACGGTGGACGCCCAGCGCGTCGTCACCAACGGGTTCCGCCAGCTGACCGGGACCAACCGGTGGGCGCTCAACGAGAGCCTCGCGGCGACCCCCGGCAGCACCTGCTGATCGCGGGATCGCCCGGATCGGGCACGCTGTCGCGGTGAACCCGCGCGTGATCGGTGGCCGCTACGCGGTCCTGGGCGAGCTCGGCCGGGGCGGCATGGGCGTGGTCTGGCGTGCCGAGGACCGGGTGATGGGCCGCCACGTCGCGGTCAAGGAGCTGCACCTCCCCGAGGGCCTGCCGCCGGTGGAGCGCCGGCAGTTCCGCGAGCGGCTGCTGCGCGAGGCGCGCAATGCCGGGCGGCTCAACGACCCCGGCATCGTCACCGTGCACGACGTCGTCCACGACGCCGGCGTGGACCACATCGTCATGGAGCTGATCGAGGCACGGACGCTGACCGACGTCGTGGCCGCGGACGGCCCGCTGCCCGAGCACGTCGTCGTCGACGTCGCGACGCGCCTGCTCGCGGCCCTGCGCACCGCCCACGAGCGCGGGATCGTCCACCGGGACGTCAAGCCCGGCAACGTCATGCTCGGCGCGAACGGCCGGGTGACGCTGACGGACTTCGGCATCGCCCAGGCCGTCGACGACCCGCGGCTGACGACCACCGGCTCGTTGATCGGCTCGCCCGGCTACATGGCCCCGGAACGGCTCGAGGGCACCCCGGCCTCGCCCACGTCGGACCTCTGGGCGCTGGGCGGGACCCTGTTCCACGCCCTCGTCGGGCACGGCCCCTTCTCCCGGGAGACGACGGCGGCCACGGTCTCGGCCGTCCTCACCGCCGATCCGCCGCCCGTGCACACCCGGGGGCCGCTCGGCGCCGTCGTCAGCGGGCTGCTGCAGCGCGCCCCGCAGGCCCGGCTCACCGGGATGCAGGCCGAGGCCCTGCTGCGCTCCGACGGCCGCGGGGGCGCCCCGGCGACCGTGACGACCCCCCTCGCGGGCGCGACGTCCGCGACCCGGCTCGATCCGGATCGGGACGGCACGCCCACGCCGCGGCGCCCGCGCTGGAAGGTCTCCGCGGTGCTGCTCGGCGCCGGGTTGGTGGCCGGGGTGGTCGCCGGCCTCCTGCTGCCGGGGGCGATCGCGGGGACGGCGCCGGTGGTGCTGTCCTACGGCGACGGAGGGGACCTCCCCGTCTTCGAGATCAGCAGCCCGACCTGCCTGCAGGGGCAGCTGGTGGCGGGCCGCCAGTTCGCGTACGGGGCCTCGACGAGCTGCACCGCCCCGCACGACCTCGAGCTCTACGAGACCTTCGACCCCTTCGGCTCGCAGCGGGACCTGGCCTACCCCGGCCTCGACGAGTTCGCGGGCTACGCGCGCTCGGCCTGCGGGGTCGTCTTCGACTCCGCCGTCCTGACCGGGCAGAGCGGGCTGGAGATGGCCGCGCTCGTGCCGTCGGAGCGGGCGTTCGGGTTCCGGGAGACGCCCACGTCGAGCTTCGGGGAGCGGGACGTGCTGTGCCTGGTGCGGTCGAAGGACGGCGCGCAGCTGACGGGATCCGCCCTCGCCCCCGATCCGGGATGACCCCGGCCGTCGCGGGACCGCCGGTCCTGCGGCAAGGTGGGGAGGTGCCGTCCTTCACCGTGAGTTCCGTGAACGTCAACGGTGTCCGGGCCGCCGCGGCGAAGGGGTTCGTGGAGTGGCTCGCGGCCACCTCGGCGGACGTCGTGTGCCTGCAGGAGGTCCGGGCCCGCCCCGAGGAGCTCCCCGCCGCCGTGCGGGACGAGATCGGGCGTGGCGGCTGGTCCCTCACGCAGGCCACCTGCGAGACCGTGAAGGGCCGCAGCGGGGTGGCCGTGCTGAGCCGCGAGGAGCCCGTCGCCGTGCGCGTCGGGTTCGGCGTGGCGGAGTTCGAGGGCAGCGGCCGCTACGTCGAGGTCGATCTCCCCGGTACGACGGTCGGGTCCCTCTACCTGCCCAAGGGCGGCGCGGGCACGCCGAAGCAGGACGAGAAGGACCGTTTCCTCACGGCCTTCGCCGGCTACCTCGACGAGCGACGGCAGAAGTCCGCCGCGGACGGCCGCGAGGTCCTGGTGTGCGGGGACTGGAACATCGCGCCGGCGGAGGCGGACCTGCGGAACTGGCGCGGCAACGTCGCGAACTCCGGGTTCCTGCCGCACGAGCGGGCCTGGCTGGCGGAGCTGGCCGCGGCGGGCTGGACGGACGTCGTCCGCGCCCTGCACCCGGACGTCGACGGGCCCTACACCTGGTGGAGCTACCGCGGCCGCGCCTTCGACAACGACGCCGGCTGGCGGATCGACCACCACTACGCCACGCCCGGCCTCGCGGCCCGCGCCGAGCACGCGGTGGTCGACCGCGCCCTGAGCTACGACACGCGCTGGTCCGACCACGCCCCCGTCACGGTGCGGTTCGCGGGCCCGTGATCCCCAGCCGCGTCATCGGAGGCCGCTACGTCGTCGTCGGCGCGCTGTCCGACGGCGTGCTGGGCCCGACGTGGCGCGCGCAGGACCGGGTGACGGGCCACGAGGTCGCGGTGAAGGAGCTCCACCTGCCCGCCGGCCTCGGGCCCGCCGAGCAGGCGCTGTTCCGCGAGCGGCTCCTGCGCGAGGCCCGCGGCGCCGGCCGGCTCGGCTGTCCGGGCCTGATCGCGGTGCACGACGTCGTGGCGGACTCCGGGGTGGATCACCTCGTCACCGAGATGCTCGACGCCCGCCGGCTCGCCGAGGTCGTCGCGCGGTCGGGGCCGCTGGGGCCCGCGCACGCGCTGGAGGTGGCCCGTACGTTGCTGGAGACCCTGCGCGCCGCCCACGGGGGCGGGATCGTGCACGGCTCCGTGCGGCCCGAGGCGGTGCTGCTCGTGCGCGGCGGACGGGTGGTGCTCACGGACGTCGGCCTCGCCCCGGCGCTGGACGACCGGCGGCTGACCGGGCGCGTGCAGCTCACCGCGGAACCGGGGTTCCTCGCGCCCGAGCGGCTCGCCGGCGGGCCCGCGACGGAGGAGACGGACCTGTGGTCCCTCGGCGCGACGCTGTTCCATGCGGTGGAGGGCCGCGGCCCGTTCGCCCGCCCGGATGTCGCGGGGACCCGGGCCGCGGTGCTCGACGGGCCGATCCCCGTCCCGGGCTGCGGCGATCCGCTCGCCTCGACCATCGGGGCGCTCCTGCGCCGGGACCCGGGGGAGCGGGCCTCCGCAACCGAGGCGCTGGCGGCCCTGGGGCCGCGGGCGGAGGGCCGCGAGGGCGGCTGGTGGTCCTGGCTGCCGTGGCGGAAGCGCCGCTGAGCCCACGATCGTGCCGGGGTGGTGAGCACGGGGAAACCCGGCGGCGCCGGCCCGCAGGCCCGTGGTGCAATCCGGGCATGCATCGCAACGTCGCTCTCGTCGTCGACGCCCTGCGCGCGGGGGGCGCCGCCGAGCGGGCGGTCGACGGCCTGCAGGTCCTCCCGGACGCCGTGACCACCGCCGCGGCGGCCGCGGCGGCGCTCGACGTGCAGGTCGGGCAGATCGCGAACTCCCTGGTCTTCGACGCGGACGGCGTGCCGCTGCTCGTCCTGACCTCCGGGGCCCACCGCGTGGACACCGGCAAGGTCGCCGCCCTGATCGGGGCGGATCGGGTGCGGCGGGCGAGCCCGGACTTCGTGCAGGCGGCCACGGGGCAGGTGATCGGCGGCGTCGCGCCCGTCGGGCATCCGGCCCCGTTGCGCACCCTGGTCGACCGCGCGCTGGCGGCGTTCGACGAGGTCTGGGCGGCCGGCGGGATCGCCCACGCCGTCTACCCGACGACCTTCGCGGAGCTGGTCCGGGTGACCGGCGGCGAGCCCGCCGTCGTCGCCTGAGGGATCTATTCCTGGTCCCGGGGTGAGACCTACGACGCTCCCGTTGTTCGACCACTTCCCGGCCTCGACTTAGTGTGGGCACATGGCGGATCTCCCCGAGCCCGTGTTCTCCCCCCAGTCGCACGTCGCAGATGAACCGCTTCCCTCGGAATCGGCGATCCGCCGCGCGCTGCGCCGCGCCCGCGACGGCGTCGTCCTGGACGTCACCGAGGCCTCGGTGCTGCTGGCGGCGCGCGGCGAACAACTCGACGCGCTGCTGGCCGCGGCGTCGACCGTGCGGGACGCGGGGCTGGTCGCCGAGGGGCGTCCCGGCGTCGTCACGTACTCCCGCAAGGTGTTCATCCCGCTGACCCGGCTGTGTCAGGACCGGTGTCACTACTGCACGTTCGCCACCGTGCCGCACCGGCTGCCCGCGGCGTTCCTGGAGCGGGACGAGGTCCTGGAGATCGCCCGGGCCGGTGCCGCGGCGGGCTGCAAGGAAGCGCTGTTCACCCTCGGGGACCGCCCCGAGGCGCGCTGGCCGCAGGCCCGGGAGTGGCTCGACGCGCGCGGCTACGACTCCACCCTGGACTACGTCCGCGCCTGCGCGATCGCGGTGCTGGAGGAGACCGGCCTGCTGCCGCACCTCAACCCCGGCGTGCTGAGCTGGGAGGAGCTGACCAGGCTCAAGCCCGTCGCGCCCAGCATGGGCATGATGCTGGAGACGACGGCGACGCGGCTGTGGTCCGAGCCCGGCGGCCCGCACTACGGCAGCCCGGACAAGGAGCCCGCCGTCCGGCTGAAGGCGCTGACCGAGGCCGGCCGGGTGGGCGTCCCGTTCACCACCGGCATCCTGATCGGGATCGGGGAGAACCGCACCGAGCGCGCCGAGTCGATCTTCGCGATCCGGTCCGCGGCGCGGGCGAGCGGGCACATCCAGGAAGTCATCGTGCAGAACTTCCGGGCCAAGCCGGACACCGCGATGCGCAACGACCCCGATGCGGACCTGGAGGACCTGGCCGCCACGATCGCGGTGACGCGGCTGGTGCTCGGCCCGAAGATGCGCGTGCAGGCCCCGCCGAACCTGGTCGGGGAGGAGTTCGCGCTGATGCTGCGCGCGGGCATCGACGACTGGGGCGGCGTCTCCCCGGTGACCCCGGACCACGTCAACCCGGAGCGCCCCTGGCCCGTGATCGACGAGCTCGCCGCCCGCTCCGCGGAGTCCGGGTTCGAGCTCCGGGAGCGGCTCACGGCCTACCCGAAGTACGTGCTCGCGGGCTCGCCGTGGATCGACACCCGGCTGCACGGCCACGTCGCGGCGCTCGCGGACCCGGAGACCGGGCTCGCGAACCCGGACGCGGTGGTCGAGGGGCGGCCGTGGCAGGAGCCGGACGGCGGCTTCGAGTCGACGGGCCGGATCGACCTCAACACCAGCATCGACACCACCGGGCGCACCGAGGACCGGCGCGGGGACTTCGCGTCCGTCTACGGGGACTGGGACGAGCTGAAGCTGGAGCTCGCGGATCAGCGGGCCCGGGCCCCCGAGCGTCTCGCCGGCGACGTCCGGCAGGGTCTCGAGCTGGCCGGATCCGATCCGGCGGGGTTGCTGGACCCGGCGAACGAGGCGGCCGCGATGGCCGTCCTCACCGCGGAGGGCCCGGCGCTGGAGGAGCTCACGCGGCTGGCGGACGACCTCCGCCGCGACGTCGTGGGCGACGAGGTCACCTACGTGATCAACCGGAACATCAACTTCTCCAATGTCTGCTACGTGGGCTGCCGGTTCTGCGCGTTCGCCCAGCGCGAGCGGGACGCGGACGCGTTCCGGCTGTCGCTGCCCGAGATCGCCTCCCGGGCCGCGGAGGCGGCGCGGGACGGGGCCACCGAGGTCTGCGTGCAGGGCGGGATCGACCCGCAGCTGCCCGTGACCTTCTACGCGGACCTGGTCCGGGCGGTGCACGAGGCCGTCCCCGGGATGCACGTGCACGCGTTCTCGCCGATGGAGATCGTGTCCGCGGCGTCGAAGGCGGGCGTGTCGGTCGAGGAGTGGCTGCAGGAGCTCAAGGCCGCCGGGCTGGGCTCGATCCCCGGCACGGCCGCGGAGATCCTCGACGACGAGGTCCGCTGGGTGCTCACCAAGGGCAAGCTGCCGGCGGCGCAGTGGATCGAGGTCGTCTCCACCGCGCACGAGCTGGGCATCGCGTCGTCCTCGACGATGATGTACGGCCACGTCGACGAGCCGCGGCACTGGCTCGGGCACCTGCGCACCCTCGCGTCGATCCAGGACCGCACGGGTGGGTTCACCGAGTTCGTGCCGCTGCCGTTCGTGCACACGAACTCGCCGATCTACCTGGCCGGGCTCGCCCGCCCGGGTCCCACCGAGCGGGACAACCGGGCCGTCCACGCGTTCGCGCGGCTGGCCCTGCACGGGCGGATCGACCACATCCAGTGCTCCTGGGTGAAGCTCGGGGACGACCTGTCCGCGGACATCCTCCGGGGCGGCGCGGACGACATGGGCGGGACGCTCATGGAGGAGACGATCAGCCGGATGGCCGGGTCGGAGAACGGCTCCGAGCGCTCGGTCGAGGAGCTGGTGGCGATCGCCGCCTCCGCGGGACGCCCGGTGCGTCAGCGCACCACGACCTACCGGGGGACCCCGGCGCGGCTGCGGCCCGCCGGCCCGCTGACCCTGCCGCTGACCCCGGCCTGACCCCTGCCCGGGTCGTCCGGGCGACGCGCGCGCTCCGGCGCGGCGCGCGTCGTCCGGCGCCACGCGCGCGAACGGCCGCGCGCCTGGCGCAGATCGGCAAGCGGTCCAGCAGAACAGGGTGTTACACGCGGAAGGTGGGGT
>JAOZVV010000103.1 GCA_025869365.1 Pseudonocardia sp. | reverse complement strand
CTGTTCAACCTCCGCTTCCAGATGGCGACCGGGCAGCTGGACAACAACCGGCGGCTGCGTACCGTCCGGCACGACATCGCGCGGATCTACACGATCATGCGTGAGCGCGAGCTGGGCCTCTCGGCCGCCCCGAGCGACGATGAGGGCGCGGCATGAGCGACAGCAGCACCAGCACGCGCGGGGAGCGCAAGGTCCGTGAGGGCCTGGTCGTGTCCGACAAGATGGACAAGACCATCGTGGTCAGCCTCGAGGACCGCGTGAAGCACCCGCTGTACGGCAAGGTCATCCGCCGGACCAGCAAGGTCAAGGCGCACGACGAGGCCAACACGGCCGGCGTGGGCGACCGCGTCCGGCTGATGGAGACCCGGCCCACGTCGGCCACCAAGCGGTGGCGGCTGGTCGAGATCCTGGAGAAGGCGAAGTGATCCAGCAGGAGTCGCGACTGCGCGTCGCGGACAACACCGGTGCCAAGGAGATCCTGTGCATCCGGGTGCTGGGCGGTTCGGCGCGGCGTTACGCGGGGATCGGCGACATCATCGTCGCCACCGTCAAGGACGCCATCCCCGCGGCCGGCGTGAAGCGCGGTGACGTCGTCAAGGCGGTCATCGTGCGCACGGTCAAGGAGAAGCGCCGTCCGGACGGCAGCTACATCCGGTTCGACGAGAACGCCGCCGTCCTGATCAAGGACAACGGCGAGCCGCGAGGGACCCGCATCTTCGGCCCGGTCGGGCGCGAGCTGCGCGACCGCAAGTTCATGCGGATCATCTCCCTCGCCCCGGAGGTGCTCTAGTCATGAAGGTCAAGAAGGGCGACACCGTCCTGGTGATCGCAGGCAAGGACAAGGGAGCGAAGGGCAAGGTCATCCAGGCCTACCCGGAGCGTGACCGCGTCCTGGTCGAGGGCGTCAACCGGATCAAGAAGCACACCCGGGTGAGCCAGAACCAGCGTGGTGCCCAGTCGGGCGGGATCGTGACCCAGGAGGCCGCGATCCACGTCTCCAACGTCATGGTCGTGGACGGCGACGGGAAGCCGACGCGTGTCGGCAAGTCCGTCGTCGAGACCGAGGACGGCAAGGCGAAGCGTGTCCGGATCTCCCGCAAGTCCGGGAAGGAGATCTGAGATGAGCACTGCCGAGAAGACGGCTCCGCGCCTCAAGGCGCGGTACACCGCCGAGATCAAGCCGGAGCTGCAGAAGCAGTTCGAGTACGCGAACGTCATGCAGATCCCCGGCGTCGTGAAGGTCGTCGTGAACATGGGTGTCGGAGACGCCGCCCGTGACTCGAAGCTGATCGACGGCGCGCTGCGGGACCTGGCCACCATCACCGGCCAGAAGCCGCTGATGCGCCGGGCCACCAAGTCCATCGCGCAGTTCAAGCTGCGCGAGGGGCAGCCGATCGGCGCGAAGGTCACCCTTCGCAACGACCGGATGTGGGAGTTCCTGGACCGGCTGCTGACGATCGCCCTGCCGCGAATCCGTGACTTCCGCGGGCTCTCGCCCGCCCAGTTCGACGGGCGCGGCAACTACACCTTCGGTCTCAACGAGCAGTCGATGTTCCACGAGATCGACCCGGACTCGATCGACCGGCCGCGTGGCATGGACATCACCGTCGTGACCACCGCGACCACGGACGAGGAAGGCCGGGCGCTCCTGCGCCAGCTCGGCTTCCCCTTCAAGGAGGCCTGAGATGGCGAAGAAGGCGCTTCGGATCAAGGCCGAGAAGACCCCGAAGTTCAAGGTCCGCGGCTACACCCGTTGCCAGAAGTGCGGCCGGCCCCGTGCCGTGCTGCGCAAGTTCGGCCTCTGCCGGATCTGCGTGCGCCAGATGGCGCACGCCGGCGAGCTGCCGGGTGTCCACAAGAGCAGCTGGTAGCTGCAGCTACGCTGAGCGTTCGCGGTAAGTGGTGCCACGGCACCACTTACCGCGCACGACGCAGTACCTAGTCGCCGTAGGCCCTCGCGGGAACCACGGCGGGAAAGAGACACCACAATGACGATGACCGATCCGATCGCAGACATGCTGACCCGTCTGCGGAACGCGAACTCGGCCTATCACGACCAGGTCGTGATGCCCCACTCCAAACTGAAGGTCGCCATCGCGGAGATCCTTCAGAAGGAGGGCTACATCGCGGCCCACCACACCGAGGACGCCGCGGTCGGCCAGTCCCTGGTCGTCGAGCTCAAGTACGGCCGCAACCGTGAGCGGAGCATCGCCGGTCTCCGGCGGGTCTCCAAGCCCGGTCTGCGTGTCTACGCAAAGTCCACCAACCTGCCGCGTGTCCTGGGCGGTCTGGGTGTCGCGATCATTTCGACGTCCCACGGCCTCATGACCGACAAGCAGGCGTTCCGGAGCGGCGTGGGCGGGGAAGTCCTCGCCTACGTCTGGTAGAGGGGAGAAGCAGAGATGTCCCGTATCGGGAAGCTGCCGATCGCCGTTCCGTCCGGCGTCGACGTGTCGATCTCCGGCCGCACGGTCACCGTCAAGGGCCCCAAGGGCACCCTGTCGCACACCGTGATCGAGCCGATCACGGTCGAGCGCGACGACGACGGCACGGTTCTGGTCAAGCGGCCGGACGACGAGCGCAAGACGAAGGCCTACCACGGCCTCTCGCGCACGCTCGTCAACAACCTCGTCGTTGGTGTCACCAACGGCTACGAGAAGAAGCTCGAGATCTACGGTGTCGGTTACCGCGTCGCGCTGAAGGGCGGGAACCTCGAGTTCGCGCTCGGCTTCAGCCACCCCGTCGTGATCGAGGCGCCGGAGGGCATCACCTTCACGGTGGAGTCGCCCACCCGGTTCTCCGTCTCGGGCATCGACAAGCAGGTCGTCGGCGAGATCTCCGCCAAGATCCGCAAGCTCCGCAAGCCCGACCCGTACAAGGGCAAGGGCGTGCGGTACGCGGGCGAAGTGGTCCGCCGCAAGGTCGGAAAGACGGGTAAGTGATGGCCGAGACGATTTCTGCCAAGGCGAAGAAGCGCGCCGCCTCGCGGGTGTCCGCCACCCGCCGCCGGTCGGTGACGCGGCGGCACGCGCGGCTCCGCAAGAAGATCAGCGGAAGCGCCGAGCGTCCGCGCCTGGCCGTCAAGCGCAGCTCGCGGCACATCTTCGTGCAGCTGATCGACGACCTGACGGGCCACACGCTCGCCTCGGCGTCGACGCTGGACGCGGACATCCGCGCGCTGGACGGCGACAAGAAGGCCAAGGCGGCGAAGGTCGGCGAGCTCATCGCGGACCGCGCCAAGCAGGCCGGCGTGAGCGCGGTCGTGTTCGACCGTGGTGGTTACGACTACCACGGCCGGGTCGCGGCGCTCGCGGATGCCGCCCGTGAGGGAGGCCTCGAGTTCTGATGCGATTCACCGAGCGGACGACCTGCGTGCAGGGTCGGACCATGAACACAGTTGAAGGGACCGTCTGATGCCGGGACGTACGCGGCGCGAAGGCGGAGGGCCCGGTGGCGGAACGAACGACCGCCGGGACCGCCGTGACGGAGGCCGTGGCGGGGCGGCCCAGGACAAGACCCCGTACATCGAGCGGCTGGTCACGATCAACCGCGTCGCCAAGGTCGTCAAGGGTGGTCGGCGCTTCAGCTTCACCGCGCTGATGATCGTCGGTGACGGCGACGGCCTGGTGGGCGTCGGCTACGGCAAGGCCAAGGAGGTCCCGGCGGCGATCGCCAAGGGTGTCGAGGAGGCGAAGAAGAACTTCTTCCGCGTCCCCCGCATCGGCGGCACGATCGTCCACCGCGTCCAGGGTGAGGCGGCGGCGGGCGTGGTCCTGCTCCGTCCGGCCAGCCCCGGTACCGGTGTCATCGCCGGTGGTCCGGTGCGCGCCGTCCTGGAGTGCGCCGGCATCCAGGACATCCTCTCGAAGAGCCTGGGCAGCGACAACGCGATCAACATCGTGCACGCCACGGTGGCCGCGCTGAAGATGATCCAGCGTCCCGAGGAGGTCGCGGCCCGCCGCGGCCTGCCGCTCGAGGACGTCGCCTCCGCTCAGATGATGCGGGCCCGTGCGGCCGCCGCTCAGGCTGCGAGGTCGTGATGGCCGACTCGACGCCGAAGCTCAGGATCACGCAGGTCCGCAGCTCCATCGGGGGCAAGGCGAACCAGCGCGAGACGCTCAAGGCCCTGGGCCTGCGCAAGATCCGCCAGTCCTCGGAGTGGCCGGACAACTCGCAGGTCCGCGGCATGATCAATACCGTTCGTCACCTGGTGACGGTGGAGGAGGTGAGCTCCTGATGTCCGACACCATCAAGGTCCACCACCTGCGTCCGGCCCCCGGAGCCAAGACCGCGAAGACCCGTGTGGGTCGCGGTGAGGGCAGCAAGGGCAAGACAGCCGGTCGCGGTACCAAGGGCACCAAGGCCCGGAAGAACGTGTCCCCCGCCTTCGAGGGTGGGCAGATGCCGCTGCACATGCGGCTGCCCAAGCTCAAGGGCTTCAAGAACCGTTTCCGGGTCGAGTACCAGGTCGTGAACGTCGGCGACCTGGCCGTCCTCTTCCCCGAGGGCGGCACCGTCGGTCCGGAGGAGCTGGTCGCGGCCGGCGCAGTCCGGAAGAACCAGCCCGTGAAGGTGCTGGGCACCGGCGACCTCGACGGCGTGAAGCTGACCGTCAGCGCGAACGCCTTCTCCGGGTCCGCCCGCGAGAAGATCGCCGCTGCCGGTGGCTCCGTCACCGAGCTGTAGGAACACCGTGACGGTCCCGAGAGGGACCGCCGCAGAGCCGACGCCGTCCGTGTCGATCCGTTCGCCCCTTGTGTCCGCTCCGGTATTCGCGGAGTCGGCACAGGGTGCGCCCGGTCGCACGGGCGGCGTCGTTGCGTTCGGCGCCGCTGTTAGAGTCGGCTGCGCCCGCGAGCACAGTTCGCGCCACCCACCCGGCGCCGTCACCGGCGGCCCGGACAGCCAGGAGGACCGGCATCACCGGTCCGCGGCGGCAGCAGCCGCCGCCTGTGGAGGAGGACACCTGAGGTGCTGAGCGCTTTCCGGGCGGCCTTTACCACACCAGACCTGCGGAAGAAGATCCTCTTCACGCTGGGCGTCGTCGCCGTCTACCGCCTCGGGGCCAACATCCCGTCCCCGGGGGTCTCGTACCCGAACGTGCAGGAGTGCCTCCGGCAGGTGGAGGGCGGGGACAACTCCGGCGTCTACTCGCTGATCAACCTGTTCTCCGGCGGTGCGCTGCTGCAGCTGTCCATCCTCGCGCTGGGGATCATGCCGTACATCACGGCGTCGATCATCGTCCAGCTGCTCACCGTGGTCATCCCGCGGTTCGAGGCGCTGAAGAAGGAAGGGCAGTCGGGTCAGAACAAGCTGACCCAGTACACCCGCTACCTGACGATCGCGCTCGCCGTCCTGCAGTCGACGGGCATCGTGGCGCTCGCCGAACGCGGGCAGCTGTTCGGCAACTGCTCGCTGCCCGTCATCCCGGACGACAGCGTCTTCGCACTGTCGGTCATCGTGATCGTGATGACGGCCGGCACGGCGGTCGTGATGTGGCTGGGCGAGCAGGTGACGGAGCGCGGCGTCGGCAACGGCATGTCGCTGCTGATCTTCGCCTCGATCGCCCACCGGATCCCGGCGGAGGGCAAGAACATCCTGGACACCGCGGGCGGCCTGGTCTTCGCCGGCGTCTGCGTGTTCGGCCTGGCGATCATCGTCAGCGTCGTGTTCGTCGAGCAGGGGCAGCGCCGGATCCCGGTGCAGTACGCCAAGCGGATGGTCGGGCGCCGGATGTACGGCGGCACGTCGACCTACCTGCCGCTGAAGGTGAACCAGGCCGGCGTCATCCCGGTGATCTTCGGTAGCTCCCTGCTGTACCTGCCGGACCTGATCGCCCGGCTCGCGGGGAGTGAGGGCGGGGCCTTCCAGCGGTTCGTCCAGACCTACCTGGTCGACCAGTCCAACTGGTTGCACATCCTCCTGTACGTCGCTCTGATCATCTTCTTCACGTACTTCTACGTCGGCATCACGTTCAACCCGGACGAACGCGCGGACGAGATGAAGAAGTTCGGCGGCTTCATCCCCGGCATCCGCCCCGGACGGCCGACGGCCGAGTACCTGAACTTCGTGCTCAGCCGCATCACGCTGCCCGGATCGCTGTACCTCGGCATCATCGCGGTGCTCCCGAACTTCTTCCTCGGGGTCACCGGGAGCGGCCAGAACCAGAACTTCCCGTTCGGCGGCACGGCCGTTCTGATCATGGTCGGGGTGGGGCTCGACACCGTGAAGCAGATCGAGAGCCAGCTCATGCAGCGCAACTACGAGGGTTTCCTGCGTTAAAGTGCGGCTGGGGTCCGATCGGGCTCCGGTGCGAGTGACCCCGGCCCACCGGCCTTCGGGGGGACGTTCACCTCGCCGCCATCGTGGGTGGCGCAGCAACGAAACATCAAGGAGGTCGGGTTCGCGTGCGACTCGTTCTAGTCGGTCCGCCGGGCGCGGGTAAGGGCACTCAGGCCGAGCGCCTGGCGGAGACCCTCTCCGTCCCGCACATCTCCACCGGAGATCTCTTCCGGGCCAACCTCAAGGAGGAGACCCCGCTCGGGGTCGAGGCCAAGCGGTACATGGACGCCGGGGACCTCGTCCCGGACGAGGTGACGGTCGGGATGGTGAAGGACCGGCTGGCGCAGCCGGACGCCGCCGCGGGCTTCATCCTGGACGGCTTCCCCCGTACGGTCTCCCAGGCGGAGTCCCTGGCCAAGATCCTGGCCGAGCACGACACCGCACTCGACGCCGTCGTCGAGTTCGCGGTCTCCGACGACGTCGTCGTGGCCCGGCTGATGGGCCGCGGCCGGTCGGACGACACCGAGGACGTCATCCGGCACCGCCAGCAGGTCTACCGGGACGAGACGTTCCCGCTGCTGGAGTTCTACTCCGACCGCCTCGTGACCGTCGACGCCGTCGGCGAGGTCGAGGAGATCACCGAGCGGGTCACCGGCGCCCTGCACGCCGCCAGGTAGTTCCCCCGGGGGAGCTCGCGGCGTAACCCCGTCCCCGATCCTGGGGGCGGGGGAGCGAGAAGGAAGAGGGAGGCCCGCGGTGACCGGGACGAAGGGTGGCGTGCGAGGTGCACTGGCCAGGATCCGGGGTCGGGACATCGAGCTGAAGTCCGCCGGTGAGATCCAGGCGATGCGGGCGGCGGGGGCACTGGTGGCCACCACGCTCGCCGCGGTCGTGGACCTCGCGAAGCCGGGTGTCTCCACGGCGGAGCTGGACGCGCTGGCGGAGCAGATCATCCGGGACGCCGGCGGGGTCCCGTCGTTCAAGGGCTACCACGGCTTCCCGGGCAGCATCTGCGCCTCGGTGAACGACCAGATCGTGCACGGCATCCCGGCCACCAACCAGGTCCTGGCCGACGGGGACCTCATCTCGGTGGACTGCGGGGCCATCCTCGACGGCTGGCACGGCGACTCCGCGGTGACGATCCCCGTCGGGGAGGTCGCGCCCGCGGACCTCGCGCTGTCGAAGGCGTGCGAGGACGCGATGTACGCCGGTATCGCGGCAGTCCGCCCCGGTGGCCGGCTCACGGACATCTCCTACGCCATCCAGGAGGCCTGCCGGGCGGCGGCGAACCGGGACGGCGCGGACTACGGGATCGTCGCGGAGTACGGCGGGCACGGCATCGGTACGTCGATGCACATGGACCCGTTCCTGCCCAACCACGGGGACGCGGGCCACGGCCCCAAGCTGCGCACGGGGATGGCGCTGGCCATCGAGCCGATGCTGACCGCGGGGGACCCCGAGACCCGCGAGCTCGCGGACGGCTGGACCGTCGTCACCGAGCACGGTGGCCGCGCCGTGCACTGGGAGCACACCGTCGCCATCACCGACGACGGGCACTGGATCCTCACCGCCCCGCCGGACTGAGGCTCGGCCGCGCGAGCCACATCGGCTCCTGGCGCCGCTACGGCCCCGGATGCCGGCGCCGGGGGCGGGGGCGGGGGCGGGGGTAGGCTGCGGCTCCACCGCGGTCGCCGCAGCACCTCGATCCCGGTCCAGGGCAACGAGTTCCTGTCCGGTTCGCCGGGATCCGCGCCCGCGCCCCGTGCGCCCGGTACCCCATGTGCGTCGACCTGCGCAACACCCGTACACTGGACTATCGGCGCGCCTCGTGGCGCCGGTTCCGGTCGTGCTCCTGCACCCTTCGGTCCCGTCTCCTCGTCGCGTGCTGTTCCGGAGAAGTCGCCGCACACCGTGGCGAGATCTCCGGAGAAGCACGACACCACTGACAACCTGTCACGGAACGCGGAGGACATGGCCAAGAAAGACGGGGCGATCGAGGTCGAGGGCCGGGTCGTCGAACCCTTGCCGAACGCGATGTTCCGCGTGGAGCTGGAGAACGGGCACCGGGTCCTCGCGCA
>JAOZVV010000102.1 GCA_025869365.1 Pseudonocardia sp. | reverse complement strand
GGCTCAAGCGGCGGAGATTGACGCTTGAGCCACTCAAGCAGCGGCAGGGCAGGGCAGGCAGGGCGCAGGCGACCTCAGGGGGTCTGGAGCTCCTGGCCGTAGCGGTCGAGGACCCTCCTGCGCACGCTCTCGTCGTTGCGGGGAACGGGTTCCAGGAAGATCTCCGCGAGGTCCGGGAACTCCTCCCGCAGCTGCGCGTCGATCGCCACGCACGCCCGTTCGACGTCCGCGGCGCCGAGGGTGTCCGCGAAGTCCAGCCGGGCGCAGAGCAGGACGCTGTCCGTGCCGAGCATCATCGTGAGCAGGTCGACGACCGCCTCGACCTCCGGGCGGCCGGCCAGCCGGTCCCGGACCGCGAGCACCAATGTCCGGTCCGCCTGCCGGCCGATCAGCAGGCCCTTGTTGGTGCTGCCCAGGATGTAGGCGACCCCCGCGAGCATCAGCCCGATCAGCAGGGACGCGAGGCCGTCCCAGAACGCCGAGCCGGTGAGCTGGTGCAGCCCGACCCCGGCGAAGGCCAGGAGGAGGCCGACGAGCGCGGCGCTGTCCTCGAAGAAGACGGTCTTCACGGTGGGGTCGTCCGTGCTGCGGAGCCAGGCCCGGAACCCGACGCCCTCGGCGGCGGCCTCCCCGCGCACCTGGCGCACGGCCTGCAGCCAGGACGCGCCCTCCAGCAGGAACGACACGGCGAGCACGGCGTAGGCGACCCAGGCGAGCGTCTGCTCGCCCTCCTCCCCCACGATCGTCCGGATGCCCTCGTAGATCGCGAACACCGCACCGGAGACGAAGATCGACACCGCGGCGATCAGCGACCAGAAGAAGCGCTCCTTGCCGTAGCCGAAGGGGTGGCGCCGGTCCGGACGCTTCTCCGAACGACGCAGCGCCGTGAGCAGCAGGCCCTCGGTGGCCGTGTCCGCGGCCGAGTGCACGGCCTCGGCGAGCATGGCCGCGGAGCCGGTGAACAGCGCCGCGACGAGCTTCAGCAGCCCGATCGCGAGGTTCGCCCCACCCGCCACGAGCACCGTCAGGGTGCTCTCACCGCCGGCGGGTGCCGAGCCGTTTCCCTGATCGTCCACCACGCGGCGACTGTAGCCCCGCCGATCGTCCCGTTCCGGTTGTGGCGAGACTTCGTGCCGCCGCGCAACGTCGTGCGCCTGCTCGCCCCGTTCGACGCGGATCGGGAGGCAGACAGCAGCCGAAATAGATGCGTCCGCACGGACCTACCAGCCGGTACTACCGGTCGGCGCGCCCCACCCGCCGCTCGACGGCGTGCGGGTGAAGGGGAGGAATCCACCCACAACTCCCGCGCACCCCGTGCGTTGGACTGATCACCGGTGCCGGTGGAACTGGGGAGCCCCCACCGGCACCGGACAGCAACTGCACCGGTGCCCGCCGGCGAGGATCTAGGAGATCCGGAAGACCGGGAAGCCCGGGGCGACCGCGAGAAGCTCCTCGTCCGAGGACGACGCGCTGATCCCCTCGAAGAACCGGCCGACCTCCCAGGCCCACTTGCGCAGGTACGCGCGCAGCACCGGCGGCTTGGCCGCGTCCGCCAGCTCGACGACGGTGAACTCCTCCGCCCTGCGCCCCAGCCGCAGCTCCCCGCCGCCCGCCGCGCGCAGGTTGCGGACCCACTGCGTGTGCCCGCGCGGTGCGACCAGGTAGCGCACCCCGTCGACCGTCATCAGGTTCACCGGGACCGTGCGCCACTCCCCGCTCGTGCGCCCCCTGACGGCCAGGACGCGGCTGCCGGCGACGCTGACCCCCATCCGGGTGAGCCGGGCGATGACCGCACCGAACGCGTTGTCGAGGCGGGTGGGGACCAGGTACCGGGACGTCGAGCTCGAGCTCATGACTCCTCCTCCAAAACGAGAGCAGTGCTCTCTGATAGGAGAAGTGAACACCCGGGCGACCGCAGAGTCAAGAGCAGTGCTCTCGAAAGAAGCAGTGCCCTGTTCGGAAGCAGGGCCCTGTTCGGAAGCAGGGCCCTGTTCGGAAGCAGGGCCCTGTTCGGAAGCAGAGCCCTGTTCGGAAGCAGAGCCCTGTTCGGAAGCAGAGCCCTGTTCGGAAGCAGGGCTCTCGTCAGACGTGACTGTCCTCGGCGAGCTCCAGCTCGAACGCGTCCTCACCGATCCACACGCGGATGCCCTCGGCGTCGTCGGTGATGTACCCGTCCTCCTCCTCCCCCAGCTCGCGGGAGGCCCCGAGGGCCCGGGCGGAGAACGCGACACGGCCGTCGCCGAGATTCACGGGCCGGTACTCACGGGCCAGTCGAGCCGTACGGCTCTCCGTGGCGAGCCATTCGGCGTTCGCCTCACCGACCTCGACGACCCAGCTGTCGTTACGCACGAGTCGCAGTCTCCGGGCAGGGTCCTCGGACCGCCGTCTCAGAAAGAGACGGTGATGCCGACCTCAGCGCGCGGCGAGCGCCGGCCGGTGGGGTGCCGCGACGGCGGCGAGCTCGCGCTCCATCCGCCGCCGGAGGACGGCGGCGCGGATCCGCCGGACCAGTTCGAAGCCGCCCCCGGTCACGATCGCCATCGCGATCCCGGCGCCCAGGCACAGCAGCGGGTTGCCGCGGGTCATCGGCCCCAGGGCCAGCCCGACGAGCAGCATGTAGAGGCTCCACACCGCCGAGCTGGCGGTCGTGGCGGGCAGGAACCGGCGCAACGGCAGCTTCACCCGGCCCGCGGCCGCGGTGCTGACCAGCCGCCCGCCCGGCACCAACCGGGCCCCGACGAGCGAGACCTCCGGGCGGGAGTGCAGGTTGCGCCGCACCCACGCCCCGATGCCGCAGTTCCTCTCGGCCCCGCGCAGGATCCGGTTGGACGAACGGCCTAGCGAGTACACCAGGACGTCCCCGAGCAGCGAGCCCAGCAGCGCGGCCAGGAACAGCCCGGCCACCGCCGGGACGTCGTGGACGCCGAACGCCGCCGCCGCCGCGGACATCAGCAGCGTCTCGCTCGGGAGCACGGGGAACGGCCCGTCGAGCGCGATGAGCACGACGAGGACCGGCAACAGCCACACGCTGTGCAGGACGGCGTCGAACACCGAGATCACACCGAACAGTTCGTGCACGAGTGCCCTTCCTGCGTGGTGCGGGGCGGTCTGCCTCCCGGGGACGCACTCCAGAGTGACAGACCTTTGCCGGGTACTCGGTGGGGATACCCCCCGTGTTTCGCCTGCGGTCAGCCACACGCCCGTCGTGTGCGGTGAGTGGTCGCCCGGCACGGACCGGCGGGCACCCCGACGGCGGTACCGTCCGCCCGTGACCGGATACGCCGTCCTGCTCCGCGGGATCAACGTCGGGGGCAACAGGAAGGTCCCGATGGCGGACCTGCGGAGCCTGCTGGAAGGCCTCGGGTACGCCGACGTCCGCACCTATCTGCAGAGCGGCAACGCCGTTCTGAGCACCGACGAGGACGCGGGCACCGTCGCGACCCGCTGCGAGGCCGCGATCGCCGACGAGTTCGGCATGGACGTGCGCTGCCTGGTGCTCTCCGGCCCGGAGCTGCGGGCCGTCGCGGACGCGCACCCGTTGCGGGACGTGGCGGACAACGGCTCGCGGATGACGGCGAACTTCCTGTTCGCGCCGGTGCCCGACGGTGCCGCGGACCCGGCGGAACTGGATCCCGGCCGGGTCGTGGTCGCGGAGCGCGTGATCTACCAGTGGTGCCCGGACGGGATCTCGAACTCCCCGGACGTGGCGGCGTTCGTCCGGAAGAACTGGAAGGTGCCGGTCACCGGACGGAACTGGAACACCGTCGAGAAGCTGCTGGCGCTGCTCGACGCCTGAGACCCCGCACCCGACGCTCGGCACGCGGAGACCGGGGGTGTTACCCACACCCCGATCTCCGTGGTGTCCCCGATGACCACACCCGTCGCGGCCGCCACGCTTCTCCCATGACGACGCTCACCGCGATCCCGGTCCCGGCGGCCCGCTCCGCACGCCAGGAGCAGGCCGTCCCGCGCGGCGGGCTCGCGCGCACCGCCGCCCTCGCCTCGCTGCCGCTGGCCTTCGGCGGGCGGGCCGTCGCCGGCCGGTTCCGCCGGCTCGCCGGGGCGGATGCGGACGAGGTCTCCGCCGCGACGATGCAGCGCAACGCCGAGCAGCTCTTCGCCGTCCTCGGGCGGCTCAAGGGCGGCGCGATGAAGGTCGGGCAGGCGCTCAGCGTCTACGAGCCGATGATCCCCGCCGAGATGGCCGGCCCGTACCGGGAGGCGCTGGCGAAGCTGCAGGCCACCGGCCCGACGATGCCGGCGCGGGAGGTGCACCGCGTCCTCGCCACCCAGCTCGGCCGGGGCTGGCGCGGCCACTTCGCCTCCTTCGACGACACCCCGGCCGCGGCCGCGAGCGTCGGCCAGGTGCACCGCGCGGTCTGGAGCGGCCGAGGGGGTCGGCCCGACCGGGAGGTCGCCGTGAAGGTCCAGTACCCGGGCGCCGGCGACGCCCTGGCGGCGGACCTGCGCACGCTGGAACGCTTCGCGGCCGTCCTGACCCTGATCGTCCCCGCCCTCGACGCCCGCGCGGTGCTCGGCGAGCTGCGCGCGCGGATGCTCGACGAGCTGAACTACCGCGCCGAGGCCGACCGGCAGCGGGCCTTCGCCCGGGAGTTCGCCGGACACCCCGGGCTGACCGTGCCGCGTGTCGTCGCCTCCGCGCCGGCCGTCATCGTCAGCGAGTGGCTGGACGGCGAGCCACTGGGCGCGCTGATCGCGGACCCGCGCCGCGCCGGCGCCGCCACCCGGGACCGCTACGCGCGGACGATCGTCGAGACCATGCTCTCCTCGCCCGCGCGGCTCGGGATGCTGCACGCGGACCCGCACCCGGGGAACTTCCTGGTGCTCCGGGACGGCCGGCTGGCGATGATCGACTTCGGGGCGGTCGCGGAGCTCCCCGACGGCTTCCCGCCCGCGCTGGCCCGCACCCTGCACCACCTCGCCGAGGGTGACGCCGAGGCGATGATGGGCGTGCTGCGGGCCGAGGGCTTCGTGGGTGCGGACGTCACGGCGGACGAGGTCCTGCGCTACGTCGGCGCGCTCGCGAATCCGTTGCGGGAGAGGGACTTCCACCTGCACCGGGACTGGCTGCGACGCCAGGGGGAACGCATGGTGAACCTGCGCAGCCGGGCGTTCTGGGAGACCGGGCGGCGGCTGGCCCTGCCGCCCGAGCACCTGCTCGTCGTGCGGGTGCTGTCCGGTTGGCTGAACATCCTGGCGCAGCTGGACTGCACGACGGACGTACGCGGCCTCGCGGAGGAGTGGCTTCCCGGGTTCGGTGGGCATCGGGCCGGGCCGGGCCTATAAGGTCCGGCCGAGGACGGGAAGATCGGGGGACCATGACGGACCGGGGCGTCCCGCAGGGTGGCATCGGGCGGTCGGCACGTCTGGCGTCACTGCCGCTCGCGTTCACCGGGCGGGCCGTCGCGGGCTGGGGCCGCACGCTCGCCGGGGCGGACTCCGACGACGTCGCGGCGGCCACGATCGCCCGCAACGCCGAGCAGCTCTTCGCCGTGCTCGGCACGCTCAAGGGCGGGGCGATGAAGCTCGGCCAGGCCCTGTCCGTCTACGACGCGATGATCCCGTCGGACTTCGCCGGGGCCTACCACGACGCGCTCGCGAAGCTGCAGACCTCGAGCCCGCCGATGCCCACCCGGGACGTGCACCGGATGCTCGCCCAACAGCTCGGCAGCGGGTGGCGCGAGCGTTTCACGGACTTCGACGACGAGCCCCGCGCCGCCGCGAGCCTCGGCCAGGTGCACCGCGCGACGTGGCGCGCCGCGGACGGGACCGGCCGGGACGTCGCCGTCAAGGTCCAGTACCCCGGGGCGGACGTCGCCCTGGACTCGGACCTCCGCACCCTGCAGCGGTTCTCCCGGCTCTTCGGGGCGATCTTCCCGGCGCTGGACGTCCGCGCGCTGATAACCGAGCTGCGGGAGCGCACGCTCGAGGAGGTGGACTACCGGATCGAGGCGACGCGGCAGCGGGCCTTCGCCGCGGGGTTCGCCGGTGATCCCGAGCTCGTGGTCCCCCGGGTCGTCGCGTCGGCGCCGAAGGTCCTGGTCTCCGAGTGGCTCGACGGTGCCCCGCTGCGTGACCACCTGGGGCAGGAGGTGCGGGGCGGGGGCGCGAGCGAAGCCGAACGGGACCGGTACGGGACCACGATCGTCGAGGCCATGTTCGCCTCGCCCGCCCGGATCGGGCTGCTGCACGCGGACCCGCATCCCGGCAACTTCCTCGTCCTCCCGGACGGCCGCCTCGGGATGATCGACTTCGGTGCCGTCGCCGAGCTCCCGGACGGCATTCCGCCGGTGCTGGTGCAGGTCCTGACGCTGACCGCCCGCGGGGAGCGGGACGCCCTGACCGCGCTCCTGCGCCGCGAAGGGTTCCTCGCCCCGGACGCGGAGGCGGCGGACGTGCTCCGCTGGGTGGGCGCGCTGGCGGACCCGCTGCGGCTCGAACGCTTCCACTTCACCCGGGAGTGGATGGCCCGCCAGGGCTCGCGGGTCGCGAACCCCGGCAACCGCGCGTACCGCGAGACGGGCCGCGCGCTGGCCATGCCGGCCGAGTTCGTGCTGGTCCTGCGGGTGCTCTCGGGGTGGATGAACATCCTCGCCCAGCTGGACTGCACGGTCGCGGCACGCGGGATCGTCGAACGCTGGGTGCCGGGGTTCGCCGAGGTCTAGGTACCGCCACCCCGGCGCCCGCGGAGGGCCCACGGGAGCACGAGGGCGATCAGCACGGTTCCCGCCGCGACCCAGAGCGTGCCGCCGAGCGCCCATGCCGCGAACACCGCGAGCGCCACGACCTCCGCGCCCAGCGCCGAGACGGACGTGACGGTGGCCCGGGCGCGTCCGGTGACCCGCTCCTGCAACCGCGTGTCGACGACGACGAGCACGCACTGCTGCAGGCCGTAGAAGACCGCGAGCGCCGCCAGGACCGCCGTTCCCCCGGGCCCGGCGCCACCGGCGAACCCCAGGGCGAGGGCCGCGAGCACGAGCAGACCCGCGAGCACGCCGGGCCGGGCCCGGCTCCCCGGCCCACCCAGTGCCGCGCCACCGGCACCCGCGAGCGCCACGACGAGCAGCAGTACCGGCACCGCGGCCGTCGTCACACCGCCGTCCCGGCCGACGATCAGCGGGAAGTACTCCTCGAGCGCGTCCACGCCGGTGACCAGGGCGACCGCGAGCAGCGTGCCGCGCAGCACCGGGTGGCCCGCGGCCTCGGCGAGGCCGACGCGCAGCGTGGCGAGATACCCGAGCTCCGGCTCGTCCGCCTCGCCCTGCGCCCCGGGCGGACCGGCCCGCGGTGGATCGGGGAGGGTGAGCGCGAGGGCACCCGCCGCGAGGCACGTCCCGACGCTCACCCACCCGACGACGGCGTATCCCCCGGCGGCGAACAGGACGGCCGCGGCGAGGGCGGACGGCAGCTGCGTCAGATGCTCGGCCGCCACGACCCGCCCCCGGACCGCGGCGTAGGCGCCGGGCGCCCCGGCCTCGGACAGGCCCTCGTAGAGGAGTGCCTCGACCGTGCCGGAGAACAACGACGTACCGATCCCCCAGAGCACGAAGCCCACGGCGAACCCCGCGAACCCGGGAAGGACGATCCAGCACACGTACCCCGCGGCCTGCAGCACGGAGCCGAACGCGAGCACGAGCCGCCGCGGGAACCGGTCCGAGAGCGCGCCGGAGGGGACCTCGGCGAGCAGCCCGGTGACGGACCAGATCGCGAACAGCGCGGAGATCTCCGTGTCCGACATCCCGGAGTCCGCGAAGAACAGGGCGTACAGCGGGTACAGCGGGACGACGTCGGCCAGCAGGGTCCACCCGGCGACGTGCCAGGTCAGCCTGCGGGCCCGGGGCGGTAGGGGGCGTCAAAGGAAGGGCACGTGGCGGAGCCTAGCGGGGACCACGGACGGCGGGCGCGGGATTTTCGGCAGCTGAACGATCGTTTCCGTCGCGCGGGGTGTCCGCCTAGTGTCGAGGGCGACCGCCGGGTACGTGAGCGGTGCAGGGAAGCACAGTGCAAGGGAGCACAGATCGATGAGCGCAGCCGTTGCAGGACCCGACCCGACCGGTCCCGGGGCGCAGCCCACCCGGACCGCCCTCGCCGTCCGCCTCCGCGAGCTCGTCGCCGAGAACCCGGACGCCCCGGCGGTCACCGACGACGACGCCACGGTGACCCGCGCCGAGTTCGACGCCCGCACCAACCAGCTCGCCCGCCGGTTCGCCCGGCTCGGCGTCACGGAGGGGTCGCTGGTCTCGATCGCGATCCCGAACCAGATCCGGCACACGGAATGCTCGGTCGCGGCGTGGAAGCTGGGCGCGGTCCCCCAGCCCCTGTCGCACCGGCTCCCGCCCGGCGAGCTGGCGGCGCTGCTCGAGGTCGCGGACCCGTCGTTGGTCGTCGGCCTGGAACCGCCGGACGGCCGGGCGTGGATGACCGGCGCCGAGGACGTCTCGGACGAGGACGACTCGCCGCTGCCGGACGTCGTCGGGCCGTCCTGGAAGGCGCCGACCTCCGGCGGGAGCACCGGCCGGCCGAAGCTCATCGTGGCCGGGCAGGAGGCCAGCGTCGAGGCCGTGATCGGCGAGAAGGCCGCGACGCTGCGCTTCGACCGCGACGGCGTCATGCTCGCGACGGCGCCGATGTACCACAACGGGCCGAACATGTTCTCGCTCATGGCGTTGCTGCAGGGCCACCACGTCGTCGTCATGCGGCGGTTCGACGCCGAGCGCGCGGTGCGGCTCGTCGCGGAGCACCGGGTGACCTGGCTCTACGTCGTCCCCACGATGATGGGGCGGATGCTGCGGCTGCCCGAGGAGGTCCGCGCGGCGGCGGACTTCTCGTCGCTGCGGACCGTGCTGCACGTCGGGGCGCCGTGCCCGCCGCACGTCAAGCGCGGCTGGATCGACTGGACGGGTCCCGAGGTGCTCATCGAGCTCTACGCCGGCACGGAGTCCCAGGCCAGCTGCGTGATCGACGGCGCGGCGTGGCTCGAGCACCCGGGTTCGGTCGGGCAGGTCGCGTCCGGTGAGATGACGGTCCGGGACGACGAGTTCCGTGTGCTGCCCGCCGGCGAGGTGGGCGAGGTGTGGATGCGCCGGGCCGCGGACACGCCGCCGACCTACCACTACCTGGGCGCCGAGCCGAACGAGCGGGACGGCTGGGAGTCCTTGGGGGACATGGGGTACTTCGACGCCGACGGCTACCTCTACCTGGCGGACCGACGTTCGGACATGATCCTCGTCGGCGGCGCCAACGTGTATCCCGCCGAGGTCGAGTCCGCGCTGGCCGAGCACCCGGCCGTCGTGTCGTCCGCGGTGATCGGGCTGCCGGACGAGGACCTGGGCAACGTCGTGCACGCGATCGTGCAGACCTCCTCGGAGACCGGCGCGGAGGAGCTGCAGGAGCATCTACGGGCGAGGCTCGCGCCGTACAAGATCCCGCGGAGCGTGGAGTTCAGCACCGAACCCCTGCGGGACGACGCGGGCAAGGTCCGGCGCAGCGCGCTGCGGGCGGAGCGGCTACCGGTCCGGACCTGAGCCGGGGCCCTCACCCAGCCCGAGCCGGATCGCCTCGGCCACCGCGCCGGGGCCGTCCGGCTCCAGCTCCCGGGCCGGCAGCAACGGCGGCTGCGCCATGAACTTCGGCCGGGCGCCCCGGTGCCTCTGCGCGGAGTGCACCAGGAACGGATGGACGAGGTAGACGTCCCCGGGTTCGCCCGTGGCGTAGGCCACCGGGCGGTGCTCGGTGGCCGGGACCGCCTTCGCCGCGAACTCGAAGAACTCCGCACCCGCGTCCCCGTAGGGCGCCAGCAGCCCGGGGACGTCGAGGTGCGAGCCCACCCGGATCTTCGTCGGGGCGTCGTCCTCGCCGACCTCGGAGAACAGGAAGAGCAACAACAGGGCGCGGCCCCGCGACCGCAGGTTGAGCCGGTAGCGGCCCGGGTCCGCGGGATCGGCGAAGCTGCCCTCGACGTGCCAGCCGGCGTCCCCCGGGTCGTCCGGGTGCGGGAAGCGGATCGGGAACGTGCCGAGGCCCAGGCGCGGAAGCCAGTTCCCCGGGCCGACGAGCTGGTCGAACGCCGCGTGCAGGCGCGGTGTGGTGGCGGCGCGCTGGAAGGGGGCGTCCCCACGGCCGTCGATCCGGACGACCGGGCGGGTCCAGGTGGCGGCGTCGTCCGGGTCCGCGCCGACCTGCCGGTACAGGAGCGAGCGGCACTCGTCCGCCAGCTCACGCGGGAAGGCGGCGTCGAGGCGGGTGAACCCGTCGGTGACGAAGCTGCGGACCTGGGCGTCGGTGAGGATGGTCATCGCGGTCGACAATGCCGGGACCCGGGCGGACGATCCACCGATTTACCGCTCGCAGCTCGCGGCGGGCGCACCACTGTCCGGACCGCCGCCGTACCGGCTCACCCGAGCAGGATGACCAGGCCGATCCCGATCAGCACGACCGGCAGGACGACGTGCCCCCAGCGCGCGAGCGCCCGCGCGACCGGCGGCCGCGTCGCCAGGAACCGGCCCGCCGCGCACCAGACGCCGACGAGGACCAGGAAGACCGCGCAGTAGACGACGAGGGCACCAGTCCCCTCGGCGGCGAAGACCGGCACGTAGACGCCGATGTTGTCCCCGCCGTTGGCCACCGTCACCGCGGCGACGGCGAGCACGCCCGGTCCCGGCCCGGGGACGTCGTCCTCGCCCGCGGACCGGCGGTCCCGCCAGGCCGTCCACGCGGCGCGCAGACCGAGCAGCAGGGGCAGCAGGCCGAGGTACGGGAGCACCGGCTCCGGGAGCAGCCCCGCACCGAGGGCCCCGGCGAGCGCGGCCACCAGGATCGCGGCGAACCCCAGGTACTGGCCGGCCACGACCCGCAGGACGGCGGCCCGGCCGGTGGCGCGTCCGAGGAAGACGGCGAGCAGGACCAGATCGTCGACGTTCGTGACGGCGAAGAGCCCGACGGCGCGGGCGACGAGCTCGGGCGACACGGCACAGAGCCTCGCGTGCGGCCGGATCGGGAGCGCGAGCGGGGCGGTCCGAGTCGTGCGGACGGACCCTGGTCCGCGGGCCCGCCCCGAACGTACGCTCAGCACCAGACGGACCTCGCCACATCGACGTGGCGGCGCGGCCCCGACCCGCGCGGTCCCTCCGTCGAGGAGCATCCATGACCGACGTGCACGGCACCTGCGACGAGCGCTTCGGCGCTGTCCGAGCGGCCCTCGAGTCGACCATCGCCGCGGACGAGGAGCTCGGCGCGTCGATCTTCGTGGACATCGACGGGCAGACCGTCGTCGACCTCTGGGGCGGGCACCGCGACGAGGCCCGGACGGTCCCGTGGACCGAGGACACGATCACCAACGTCTGGTCGACGACGAAGACGGTCACCAGCCTGGCCGCGTTGGTGCTGGTCGAGCGAGGACTGCTCGACGTCCACGCGCCCGTCGCCCGCTACTGGCCCGAGTTCGCCGCGAACGGCAAGCAGGACATCGAGGTGCGGCACCTGATGTCGCACACGTCCGGCGTCTCCGGGTTCGACCAGCCGTGCGTCGTCGAGGACCTCTACGACTGGGCGAAGTCGACGGCCCGGCTCGCGGAGCAGGCCCCGTGGTGGGAACCGGGCACCGCGTCCGGCTACCACGCCCTCAACCAGGGACATCTGGTCGGCGAGGTCGTGCGGCGGGTGAGTGGCAAGACGCTCAAGCAGTTCGTCGCGGAGGAGATCGCCGGGCCGCTGGGCGCGGACTTCCAGATCGGGGCGAGGGCGGCGGACAGGCACCGGATCGCGGACGTCGTCCCGCCGCCCCCGCTGCCGTTCGACCTCGCCGAGATGGACCCGCTGAGCCCGGTCGTGCGGACCTTCACCGGCCCACCCGCCAACGCCGCGGACGCCCTCACCCCGGGCTGGCGGGACGCGGACATCGGCGCGGCGAACGGGCACGGGAACGCGCGGTCGGTGGCGAGGATGCTGTCCGCGATCTCCCTCGGCGGGACGGTCGACGGGGTGAAGCTGCTCTCCCCCGGCACGATCGACACGATCTTCGAGGAGCAGTCGAACGGCGTCGACCTGGTGCTCGGTGTCCCGCTGCGCTTCGGCATCGGCTACGCCCTGCCGCAGCTCGACACCGTCCCCTACATCCCGGACGAGCGCATCTGCTTCTGGGGCGGCTGGGGCGGCTCGCTGATCATCATGGTTCCGGACCGCCGGCTGACGATCTCCTACATGATGAACCGGATGGGTCCGGGGATCATCGGATCGGCCCGGGCCGAGAAGTACACGCAGGCCGTGTTCGACGCTCTGTGACATTTCGCCGTTGATGATCACTCTCGGTCATCAGATCGGGCGAGAAGGCGGCCTTTCCGGAAACGGACCGGCGGACGGGCCCGACGAGCAGAGGTGACGCCGTCCGCAGGAAGACACAGGGTGTGCACCTCGAGCCGGGTGGCCCGGGTGCTGCTCGCCGCCGTGCTGGGTGGCGTGGCCGCCGCCGGGTTCGTGATCCTGGCGGCGGGCCCACCGGGGTCGACCGCGACGGAGCGGCTCCGGGACTCGACGACGATCGTCGCGGCGCCGAGCCCGGTCGCCCCCGGCCCGACGGCCTCCGGGACGGTTCGGGAGCCCGGGGGCCGGGGCGACGGGCCGAGGCCCCTGCTCGCCGTCGTTCCCGCGGCGCCTTCTGCTGACTCGTCGGGCGGCGGTCCGTCCGGCGGTGGGCATTCGGGCGGCGGTTCGGTCAGTGGTGGTTCGGCGGACGGCGGTGGGGCGGGCAGTGGCTCGGCTGACCCGGGTGGCGGTGGCTCGGCCGTCCCGGGTGGCTCGGGGGTGATCGCCGGACCGTCCGGTGCAGCCGACCGGGCCCCGGCCTCCGTGCCGCGCCTGTCCGCCGTTGCGCTTCCTCCCCGGTCCGCCGGGGCCGGGTCGTCGCCTTCCGATACCGCCGGGGAGCGAGGCGGCGGCCCGTCGACCGGGGGCGATGCTCCGGAGGCGCCGACCTCGTCCCCGTCCGGGCGGGGCGGGCGGGACACCGCCGAGGCCGCCGAACGGCGCGCCCTCGCCAGGGCTGCCGACGCCCGCGCCGAGGCTGCGCGCCACACCGAGCCGCTGTCCGGCTGCGCCGGGAGGTCGGGCCTCGCCTACGCGCGCTGCGTGGCAGACCGCGACTGACCGCCCCTCCGAGGTCCATGGCGGTCCTCATCGCCCGCCGATGTCGCGCTCCCCCCACATCTGGACATCCACCACACCTCGCCCGAGGCCGGACTGGTCGAGTTCTCACGGATGTTCGACCCCGCCACCGTCGCGACACTCGGCCGGACAGCCCTCGACCTCCTCGACCCGGACGGACCCCCCACGCGACGGCACCCCGAGCCGGACCCGGCCGACCCTGACCCCGCGCGGGGACGGATTCGACGCGAGAGGCCGGCTCGACCGCGACGCCGCCGCCAGCCCACCCGGGTGGCGAGAGTCGAGGACGTCGGGCAGGCCGAACCCACGGATCTCGACGCGGATGCCGTGGCACCCTTGCCCTCGTGATCACACGGCACGACGGGCACGAGATCGACGACGACCCCGCCCGGATCGATCTGGACGCGGTCTGGGGGTTCCTCTCCACCGAGGCCTACTGGGGCCGCTGGCGCACCCGCGCGGACTTCGAGACCCAGTTCGCGGCCGCCTGGCGGGTCCTGGCCGTGCACGAACCCGCCTCGGACCGGACCGTGGGCTTCGCCCGGGCCGTCTCGGACGGCGTCTCGTTCGCCTATCTCGCGGACGTCTACGTGCACCCGGACGCCCGCGGGCGCGGGCTCGGGGTCGCGCTGGTCGGCGCGATGCTCGAGGCCGGGGAGCACATGCGCTGGACCCTGCACACAGCGGACGCGCACGGGCTCTACCGCAGGTTCGGCTTCGCGGCGCCCGACGACACCGCGCTGGAGAGGCCCGCACCTCGGCGATGAGTTTCCCCGGGCGCCTCGGTCATACGGGCAACAGCGACATCACCGCCGCGACATCTCCGCCATGACATCAGCGCCACGCCGAGGAGCCCACGATGACCGCCACCCCCGCCCCCGCCACGACCGCCCCCGCCACGACCACCAGCCGCGGCAAGGGCCGCATCGCCCTCTGGGCCCTGCAGATCGTCCTGGGCCTGTTCATGATCATCGGCTCGGGCGCCCCGAAGCTCTTCGGCGAGGCCACCGCCGTCCAGGTCTTCACCGAGATGGGCGCCGGGGACTGGTTCCGGATCGCCATCGGCGTCCTCGAGGTGGCGGGCGGGATCGGCCTGCTGATCCCCCGCCTGGCCGGGCTCGCGGGCGCCTGCCTCACCGCACTGATGGTCGGCGCCCTGATCACGCAGGTGTTCATCCTGGACTCGCCGGCCGTCTACGCGATCACGCCGATCGTGCTCGGGGCGCTGTTCGCGCTGATCGCCTCCCTCCGCAGGGCGGAGATCCCCGCCCTGTTCCACCGCTGAACCCTCGACACGACGCCCGGGCGCCCACGCGGCTCCCGGGCCTCGTCGCGTCGTCAGGCGATCCAGTCCGGGACACCGCGGTCCGTCCCGTCCGGCAGCACCGCGCGCGCCCCCGCGGGACAGGTGACCAGCACCGACGCGCCGCGCTCGGTGGCGATCCGCCGCAGCGAGTCGGCCGGGATCACCACGGTGTCCCCCGGCCCGAGGTCGTACGAGGCGCCGTCGAACTCGACGCCCACCCCGCCCTCGACGACGGTCCAGACCTGTTCTCGATCCATCCGGTGCAGCGGACCGGCCTGCCCGGGCTCCATCCGCGTCTGCCACAGGGACTGTGACGCACCGCCCAGGCTCGGCGACGCGAGGGTGGTCATGACGGCGTTCGGGGTCTCGACGGTGCGCTGGTCGGCACGGCGGACGACGGACACGGGAACCTCCGGTACGATAGACAACGTGATTGTCGAAATGGTGAACCACGTTGTCCATCTCGTCAAGTAGGCCCGGTTTCGAGCTGCCGCTGCTGCTCCTGCTGGGCTTCCGCACGCTCGTCGACGAGCTGCACGCCCGGCTCGCGGCCGAGGGGCACCCGAACGCGCGGCCGTCGCACGGCTTCGTGCTGCAGGCGATCGGGCCGGACGGGACCACCGCGGTCGAGCTCGGCCGCCGGCTCGGGGTGAGCAAGCAGGCCGCGGGCAAGACGATCGCCGGCCTGGAGGCCGAGGGCTACGTCGTCCGGGCCGCGGACACCCACGATGCCCGCCGCAAGCTCGTCCGGCTGACCGGGCACGGCACGGACATGCTCGCCCGCTCCGCCCGGATCTTCGACGAGCTGCGGGCCCGCTGGGTCGCCGAGCTCGGCGAGGACCGGGTGCGCGCGCTGGAGGACGACCTGCGCCGCGTGACCGACGGCCCGCTGTTCCGGCTCGACCTCGCCGGCTGGCTGGGCGGCTCCTAGGAGCCCGCGCTCCGGAGCCCCGACCGGACCCCGTCAACCGTCGTGGACGGGATCGGCCTCGATCCCGACCTCCAGGACCACCGGCGACTCCCGCCGGGCGAGGCCGGGAACGATCTCGTCGAGGGCGGCCGTCAGCGCCTCGTGCGTCTCGACCCGGAGCGCCCGGCAGCCCAGTGCCGCCGCCAGGCCACCCACGCTGACCTCGGTGAACGCGGGCCACGGGGCCTTCCCGCCGCCGTGGGCCTCCGCCAACCGGTCCATGATCGCGTAGCGGCCGTTCGCGAGCACCACGAACAGCACCCCCACGCGATAGTGCGCGGCGGTCCACAGGGCCTGGATCCCGTAGAGCGACGCCCCGTCCCCGACCACCGCGACCACCGGGGTGGTGGGCCGGGCCATCCGCACCCCGATCGCGGCCGGCAGCGCGAACCCGAGGCCGCCCATCGCGGCGCTGAGGAACCCCAACGGGCGGCGGGCCGGGAGCAGGCGGTGCAGGTCGGGCCGGCTCGACGGTGTCTCCTCCACCACCACCGTCTCCGCGGGGATGCGGGCGGCGAGCGCGGCGAGCACGTGTACGCCCCGCAGCGGCTCCCCCGCCGTCGGCGGTTCCGGCGCCACGGCCCGGACCGGCGCGGGCGGCGTCCCGACCGGCTCCGGCAACCGCTCGGCGAGGGCGGCGCACACCGCGGCGGGGCCGGCGACGACCGCGAGATCGACCGGACTGTGCCGGGCGTCCTCCGGGTCGTCGGTGATCATCGCGAGCCGGGTACCCGCGGTGACGAAGGGCCCTGGCTCGTACGGGTACTGCCGGAACACCGGTGCCCCGACGACGAGGACGACGTCGTGCGCCGAGAGCGCGTCCCGCAGCCGGGCGCGACCCGCGGGCAGGTGCCCGGCGAACTGCGGATGGTCCTGCGGGAACCCGGCGCGGGCCGCGAACGGTTCCTGCCAGACCGGGCAGCCGATCCTCTCCGCGAGCGCGACCAGCGCGGACCACGTCCCGGCGCCGTCCGCGTCCGCCCCGACCACCAGCGCGGGCGAGCGCGCGCCACCCACCAGCGCGGCGAGCTCGTCGATCACCGACGGGTCGACGGCGGTCCCGCGCCGCAGCACCGCGGGCGCGGCGATCTCACCGTCCCCCGCCTCGGCGGCCCAGTCGTCGGACGGCACGACGACCAGCGCGGGGCCGCGGCCGTCGCGGGCCTCGTGCCAGGCCCGGGCGACGGCGCCCGGGACGTCCTGCGGTCTGGCCGGCGTCGTCGTCCAGACCGGGTAGCTGCCGGCGAGCCCTTCGAGATCACCGGCGAGGAACGGCCGGAACGCCAGGTGCCGGCGGTCCTGCTGGCCGACGAGGACCACGAGCGGCACCCGGTTGACCCGCGCGGTGGCGAGCGCCCCGACGGCGTTGCCCAGCCCGGCCGTCGTGTGCAGGTTGACCAGCGCCGGGCGGTCGTGGGCGGTGGCCCAGCCGGTCGCGATGCCCACCACCGATGCCTCGTGCAGGGCGAGGACGAAGTCCAGGTCGTCCGGCAGGCCGGTCAGGAACGCGATCTCGGTGGAGCCCGGGTTGGCGAAGATCGTGGTCAGGCCGTGCCGGCGCAGGACGTCGAACGTGGCGTCGCGGACCGTCCTCATCCGGCGTCCCGGCCGGCGGCCGAACCGGCCTCCCCGATCCGCCCGACCGTCGCCACCCCGACCGCGCCGAGCGCCGCGACCACGGCGAAGACGTAGAAGCCCCACGGGTAGGCGATGCCGGCGGAGAGCAGCGCGCCGCCGATGAGCGGGCCGGTGATCGCGCCGAGGCGGCCGACCCCGCTGGCCGCGCCGAGCGCGGTGGCCCGGACCGCGGCCGGGTAGTGCCGGCTGATCGCGGCGTAGACCAGCACCTGCGAGCTGAACACGAACACCCCGGCGAGCAGCACGCTGACGTACACGCCGATGCCCGGCAGCCGGATGCTCATCAGCGCCAGGAACAGCGCCGCGGCGCAGAACCACGCGATGGCAGACGTCCGCACGCCGATCCGGTCCGCGACGCGACCGGCGACGAGCAACCCGGCGACCGCACCGACGTTGAGCACCAGCAGCAGCGCGAGCGCGGCGCCCAGCGCGTACCCCGCCGAGCGCATGATCTCCGGCAGCCAGGTGTTGAGGCCGTAGACCAGCAGCAACCCCATGAACGAGCTGACCCAGAAGGCGAGCGTCGCCCGGAGGTAGCCGGCGCGGAACAGGGCGGCGACGGGGTTGCGGGTGCCCGTCGTGCGGGCCGCCTCGGTGGCCGCGTCGCTCGGCAGGGACTCGGGCAGCCTGACCGCGATGAGCGGGACCAGGACCAGCGCGGGGAGCGCCCCGATGACGAACATCGCCCGCCAGCCGAGGGCGGGGATCACCAGGATCCCGAGCAGGGCGGTCACGACGGCGCCGACGTGGTAGCCGGTCATCAGGGCCGTGGTGGCGCTGCCGCCCTTCCCGATCCGCGCGAACTCGCCGACCATGGCGAGCGCCACCGGCAGCACGCCGCCGAGGCCGAGACCCGCCAGGAAGCGCAGCACACCGAACCACACCGGGCCGGGCGCGAACGCGCAGGCCAGGGTGAGGACCGAGAACGAGACGACCGTGATCAGCATCATCCGGCGACGGCCGAGCCGGTCCGTGAGCGGGCCGACGGTGAGCGCCCCGACCATGACGCCGAGCAGGCCCACCACCGAGATCAGCGACGCGGTCCCCGGATTGAGCCCCCAGCCGGCGTCACGGAGCAGGGACGGCAGCACCACCCCGAGGACGACGAGGTCGAACCCCTCGAGGGCCACGGCCGCCCAGCAGAGCGGGGCGACCCACCGCGATCGCGGATCCCTCCCGCGGTGGTCCGTTCCCTTGCTGGTCGACACCGACTCCGACACGTCGTCCTCCCCGTCGAGTTCGTGCCGGGCAGTATGGGTGGCCCCGTCCGGTCTGTCAGGCCCCGCTTCCGTTGGGCGGAAGGACGGGGTCGTCCAGCCCGTCGGAGTAGGCGACGGGATGGTTCTGCCCGCGCTCGGTGAAGTGGTCGTTGAGCGCCTGGGCCAGCAGGTCGTGCTCGTAGGCGGTCGGTTCCCGCATCCCGCACAGGGTCGCCTCGATCTCGTCGCGGGTGAGCATGCCGCCCAGTCCCGCCTGTGCGGCCCACAGCTCTGCGAGATCCAGTTCGCTCAGGGCCAACCCGGCCCGCAACACCATCGCCGAGTTCGATCCGTGCACCACCCGCCGGGGAGAGCCGCGCCGGGGCCCCGCGCCGTCAGTCATGGCCGAAGCATGACCCACCCGCTGCGGTTCAGCAGGGCCACGACCCGCGCGGCGGCGGCCGTAGACTTCGGTTCCCGGGCCGAGCGGTCTGTGTCCGCGCGTCGCCCTCGCGGTGCGCGGGACGCCACGAGAGAGGGGCCTGCGATGTCCGTGGGATCCGAGCAGCCACGAGGCCGGACGTCCGAACCGCCGAACGCGGTGGTCATGGAGTTCACCCTCCTGGCCCGGCAGCTGCTCGACGCGTCGACCGTCCACGACGTCCTCGTGCGGATCGCCACCGCGGCCGGGACGGTCGTCCCGGGTGCGGAGCTGGTCAGCATCACCCTGCACGGTTCCGACGGCCGGTTGGAGACCCCCGTCGCGACGGCCCCGCTGGCCGTGACCCTGGACGAGCTGCAGTCCGAGCTCGGGGAGGGGCCCTCCATCGAGGCGAACCGCGCGAACGGGCTCGGGCTCGCGGAGTCCGCGGACCTGTGGACGGACGACGCGTTCGGCGGCTGGGGCGCACGCGCCGCGCACCTCGGCATGCGCAGCGTGCTCTCCGTGGGCCTGTTCCCCCGGCAGGATCCCCCGCGGATGGGAACGCTGAACTTCTACTCCGCGCAGGCCGGCGCCCTCGACGGGGCGGACCGGGACATGGCCGTCGTCCTCGCGGCCCACGCCGCGACCGCGATGTCCGGCACGATGGCCACCAAGGCCGCCGAGCTGCAGATCGCCCAGCTCAAGGAGGCCCTGCGCAGCCGGGACGTGATCGGTCAGGCGAAGGGTGTCCTGATGGAGCGCCGGGGCATCGGCGAGGCGGAGGCGTTCGAGGTGCTCCGCGCCGCGTCCCAGTCGCTGAACATGAAGCTGACCCGGGTGGCCGCGACGCTCACCGAGCACCGGGCGGACCTCTGAGCGGGGTGTCGGCTGAGCGGGGCGTCGACCGTCAGCGGACGGTCCGCGCCGACGCCTTCGAGGCGGCGGCGGCCGTCGGAACCGCCGCCTGCGCGGGAACGGCGGCCTGCGCGTCCGGCGACGAGCCGATCCGGGCGGCCCGCCGCGTCGTGGGGATGAAGGCGGCGATGACCAGGGCGAGCAGCGCGGCCCCGGCCCCGACGACCAGGACGACGCGGAACCCGTTCTGGGTGGGCAGGGTGACGCCGCCGACGTCCATGGTCAGGTGGGCGAGCACGACGCCCGCCACGGCACTCGAGACCGACGTGCCGATCGACCGCATCAGGGTGTTGATGCTGTTCGCCGACGCCGTCTCGGACCTGGTCACCGCCCCCATGATCAGGGCGGGCATGGCGCCGTAGCCCAGCCCGATGCCGGCGCCGATGACCATCGAGGCGAGCACGAACTGCCAGACGTGGGACATCAGGGAGATCACCAGCACGTACCCCGCCGCGACGACGAACGTGCCCGCCATGAGCGTCACCTTCGGTCCCCGCCGGGCGGTGATCCGGGCGGACACCGGCGCCGTCGCCATCATGACCAGCCCGCTGGGAGCCATGATCAGACCGACGGCGAGCATGCTCTGCCCCAGGCCGAAGCCGGTCCCGACGGGCATCTGCAGCAGCTGCGGCAGGACCAGGGACATGGCGAACATCGCGAAGCCGAAGACCAGCGAGGCGACGTTGGTGAACAGCACCGACGCCTTCACGAAGGTCCGCAGGTCCACCAGGGGCGCGGGGCGGCGCAGCTCCCAGACGGTCCACGCGGGGAGCACCACGACGGCGACGGCGAGCAGGCCCAGCGTGCGGGCGCTGCCCCAGCCCCAGTCCGCACCCTTGGACACGGCCAGCAGCAGTGCGAGCAGCACCACGGACAGGCCGAGGACGCCGACGCCGTCGATCCGGCCGCCGGTGCGCTGGCTGGACTCCGGCACCACCACCGCGACGAGGACCCCCGCGAGTGCGGCCAGCCCGCCGGCCACCCAGAACAGCACGTGCCAGTCCGTCTCCTGGGCGAGGAACGCCGAGGCCGGCAGGCCGAGCGCGCCACCCACGCCCAGGGACGCGCTCATCATCGCGGTCCCGGAGGCGAGCCGCTCCGGGCTCAGCTCGTCCCGCATGATGCTGATGCCGAGCGGGATCACGCCCGCGGCCAGGCCCTGCAGGGCCCGCCCGTCGATCACCGGGACCAGCGAGCTGCTCGCGGCGACGACGACCGAGCCCGCGACCAGCACCGCGATGCTCACGAGGAGCATGCGGCGCTTCCCGACCATGTCGCCGAGCCGGCCCACCGTGGGAGTGGCGACGGCGCCGGCGAGCAGCGTGGCGGTGACCGCCCAGGCGGTGTCGGCGCTGGACGCGCCCAGCAGCGTCGGCAGCTGGGGGATCAGCGGGATCAGGATCGTCTGCATCAGCGAGACGACGATCCCGGAGAGCGCCAGGACCGCGACGAGGACCCCCGGTCGCGCACGACCGACGGACAGGGGGACGAACACAGGCACTCCCGGCGGGCTCCGGTGACGGAGATGGTCGATCAGGTGGTTCGGATACTGGCAGGCGGGCGGTGGATCTCCGACCGGGTGGGTTTTAAATCACCCGGTTGACTTAGGAACGGGGCGCCGCTTCACTGGGCCGACGTGATCCGGAACCGGCTCGAGGAGAGCGACGTGGCACGACGGCCGATGGACGATCCGGCGCCTCCGCGGAGATCGGACCGCGTCGCCGCCACCCGGGGGATCATCCTGTCCACCGCCGAGCGGCTCATGGCCGAGCACGGCGTGTACGCGGTGTCGAACCGGCAGATCGGCGAGGCCGCGGGGCAGGGCAACACCGCCGCCGTCGGGTACCACTTCGGCACCAAGCAGGACCTGGTCCGCGAGATCGTCCGTCGACACTCGGAGGACGTCGAACGGCGCCGACGGGAGCTGGTCGCCGCGGCCGACGGATCGCCGCGGCTCGCGGCCTGGGTGGGCTGCATCGTGCGGCCGACCACGGACCATCTCGAGGCGCTGGGCAGCCCCACCTGGTTCGCGCGGTTCGGGGCGCAGGTGATGACCGATCCCGCGCTCCGGCCGATCATGCTGGAGGTGTTCGCGTCCTCCCCCTCCCTGCGCCGGGCCGTCGAGGGGCTCCGGGCCTGCCTGCCGGACCTGTCGCCCGCGGTCCTCGCCGAGCGCAACGACATGATGCGCCAGCTGATCGTCCACATGACGGCCGAGCGGGAGCGCGCGCTGGCGGACGGCACGCCCACCCCGCGATCGTCCTGGGGCGAGGCGGCGACGGGGCTCGTCGACGTCGTCACCGGGATCTGGCTGGCCCCGGTGACCCCGGGCCCGACCGGACAGGTGTGACGCGCGCGACTGCGGGGTCCGGGGTATCGATCAGTCGGGTGGGATACCCCCAGGAGGCACCTCCCCGTTCCTCCACCGCCTCCGGGCGGCGGCCACCACGCGCTCCCCGGTCCCCGGCGTGCCCGGCTCCCTGAAGGAAGACATGTCCGCCCAGCGCGCACACCGTCCCGTCCCCTCGCCCCGGCCACCCGGGGACGGCACCCCCGCTCCCAGGCCCGCGGCGGTGCGGCGGCGCGCGATCACGCTGCACGGCCAGCAGGTGATGTTCCTGGAGTCCGGCGCCCGCAGCGGCGGCCCGACCGTCGTGCTCCTCCACGGCCTGGCCAGCAGCTCCGCGACCTGGGCCCCGGTGCTGCCGTTGCTGGGGCGGCACGCCCACGTGATCGCGCCGGACCTCCTCGGACACGGCGAGTCCGCGAAGCCCCGCAGCGGTGACTACTCACTCGGCGCCTACGCGGCCGGGCTGCGGGACCTGCTGGTCGCCCTCGGGCGCGACCGCGCCACCGTCGTCGGCCACTCCTTCGGCGGCGGCGTGGCGATGCAGTTCGCCTACCAGTTCCCGGAGCTCACCGAACGGCTCGTGCTCGACGCCAGCGGCGGCCTCGGGCCGGACCTCACCGTCGCCCTCCGCGCCGCGGCCCTCCCCGGTGCCGCGACCGCCCTCCGGCTGGCGGCGGCCGTCACCCCGCGGCCGCTCGCCGATCTCGTCCGCCGCGCCGCCCGGGTCGTCCCCGGCATCCCGGCCGCCGACGTCGACGGCCTGTCCTACGCCCTGGCGTCCTTCGCCGACCACGACGCGCGCCACGCCTTCATCCAGACCGTCCGCAGCACGCTGAGCTGGGCCGGCCAGCGCCTCGACGGCACCGGCCGGCTCTACCTGCTCGCCGACGTCCCGGTGCTGCTCGTCGCCGGCACCACCGACACCGTCATCCCGATCGCCCACACCCTCGCGGCCCACGAGCGGCTCCCGGGCAGCCGCCTGGAGGTCTTCGACGGCGCCGGGCACTTCCCCCACTCCGAGCACCCGGCGCGCTTCGCCGCCGTCCTGCTCGACTTCGTCCGGACCAGCCCGCCGGTGCACACCGACGTCGAGTCCCTCCGCCGTCAGCTGCGACGGGCCCGCCGCCGCGCCGCCGACCGCCCCGTCCACCTCGCCGAGCCGTCGTCGGCGTGACGCGTCCGGTCGGCCGGGGCCCGTCCGCGGCGCCGCTCGCCGCCGTCCCGAGATCCTGAGGTGTGAAGGAGCGGTAGCGGGGTATCCGCGGGAGCGATCGGGTTCGGACAGCAGCCCTCGGATCGACGTCCACCGGTGATCGACACCTCTGTGAGGCCCCGATGTTCCTGCACGTGCAGCGCCTGATCAACGAGATCGTCCCCGACGAGCCGGACCCGGCCGCCGCCAACGCCCTCCAGGAGGGCCTGGGCGGTCAGTTCGGTGAGATGCGCACGATGATGCAGTACCTGTTCCAGAGCTTCAACTTCCGCGGCCCCACCGCCAAGCCCTACCGCGACCTCCTCCACGGCGTGGGCACCGAGGAGATCAGCCACGTCGAGCTGATCGGCACCACCATCGCCCGGCTCACCGACGGTTCCCCCCGGTACACCGGCGCGGCGACCAAGCCGGTGGACGAGCCCGGCAAGGGCGGCAGGACCCCGCTGACCAGCGCGCTGAGCGAGGGCAACATCCACCAGTACCTGGTGGGCGGGCAGGGGGCCCTGCCGGTCGACGCCGCGGGCAACCCGTGGTCGGGCTCCTACGTCTACAACAGCGGCAACCTGGTGCTGGACCTGATCAACAACCTGATGCTCGAGTCCACCGGGCGCCTGCAGAAGTGCCGCATCTACGAGATGACGGACAACAAGACGGCACGGGCCACGATCGCGTACCTCATCGTCCGGGACCAGGCCCACGAGAACGCCTACGCCAAGGCGCTCGAGAGCCTGGGCATCGACTGGGGCAGGACCCTGCCGATCCCGAAGACCGACGCCGAGCGGTTCCCCGAGGTGAAGACGCTGCTGGATCAGGGGCTGCACCTGAAGCAGTACACTTTCAGCCTGGACGACCTCTCGGAGGCGGGCAAGATCTACCGCGGCTCCGCGCCGGCCTCGGCGAACGGCGGCACGCTCAGCACCGAGCAGATGCCGGAGGGGTTCCCGATGGACATCGCGGTCGAGCGGCCCGAGGAGTTCGCGCCCGGGCTGGACAAGGAGCTGCTCGCGATGGTCCAGGCCACCGCCGAGCTCGAGCTCGAGGAGGCCGACAAGGCCGCGGACAAGGTCGAGAAGTAGGCATCCCCGGAGGAGTCCCGATCCGCGGGGCGGGACTCCTCCGGACGGCGTCGCCGCGCCGTCGGAGCGCGGATCCCCGCGGTCGTGCCTAGGCTCCGGCGGTGGACGAACTGCACAGCCGGGCCGCGCCCTTCAGGATGCGGCCCCGACGGCTGGTCACCCCCGATCCCGCGCTCCCCGTGGACGTCCCGGCCGGAACCGAGGCGGTGGTCGTCGGGGCGGGGGTCGCGGGGGTCAGCGCCGCGGTGGTGCTCGCCGAACGCGGGGTGCGGGTCACGCTCCTCGAGGCGGCGCCCACGCTGGGCGGGCGGCTCGGGGCGTGGCCGCACACCCTGCCGGACGGGACCGAGCAGGTCGTCGAGCACGGCTTCCACGCCTTCTTCCGGCACTACTACACCTGGCGGTCCGTGCTCGGCCGGATCGACCCGGACCTGGGCTTCCTCGCCCCGGTCGGCGGCTATCCCGTCATCTCGCGCACCTGGCCGCCGGAGGACCTCACCGGGCTCCCGGCGGCTCCCCCGCTGAACCTGGCGGCACTGCTGCTGCGCTCCCCCAGCCTGGGTCTCGGGGATCTCTCGGGCGCGGACTCCGCCGCGGGCCTCGGGCTGCTCGCCTACGACCGCAGCACCACCACCGCACAGTTCGACGGCGTCACCGCGGCCGAGTTCCTCGCCCGGATGGGGATGTCCGAACGGGCCCGGCAGATGCTGTTCGAGGCGTTCGCCCGCTCGTTCTTCTGCAACCAGGACGAGCTCTCGGCCGGCGAGCTCGTCGCGATGTTCCACTACTACTTCCTCGGCAACCCGGAGGGCATCGCCTTCGACGCCCCGGACACGGACCACCTGACCTGCATCTGGGAGCCGTTCACCAGGATCCTGGAGAAGAACGGCGCCGACGTGCGGACGGGTACCCGCGTCGCCGGGATCGTGCCGGAGGGGCAGCGGTGGCGCCTCGAACTCGGCGGGGGCTCCCTCAGCACCCGCCACCTGGTCCTGGCGCTGGACCCCGGCGGACTGGCGTCCCTGCTCGCCGCCTCCCCGGACACCGCCGCGGCCGCACCCCTGCTGGCGCAGCGGTGCGCGTCCCTGCGGGTGGCGCCCCCGTTCGCCGTCACCCGGCTCTGGCTCGATCGCGACGTCGCCGCGGACCGCGCGACGTTCAGCGCGGTGAGCGGCGAGCAGACGCTGGACTCGATCACCGTCTACTCCCGCCTGGAGCGGCCGTCGGCGGACTGGGCGGCCCGCACCGGCGGGTCGGTCGTCGAGCTGCACTCGTACTCCTGCGACGCTCCCGACGCCGCGACGGCCACGGCCCGGATGCGCGCCGAGCTGGCGGCGCTCTGGCCGGAGACCCTGGACGCCCACGTCGTCCACCGGCAGGAGCGACTCGAGGCGACGGCGCCGGCGTTCCCGCCCGGGAGCGCCGGAACCCGGCCGACCGTGCGGACGGACGCCCGCGGGATCCGGGTGGCGGGGGACTTCGTCGAGCTGCCCTACCTGGCCGGGTTGATGGAGCGGGCGTCGATGTCCGGGGTGCTGGCCGCCAACGACATCCTGGCCGAGAGCGGTGCGCGGGCCGAGGGGATCCTCGGGGTGCCGCAGCGAGGACTGTTCGCCGGGCTGCCGGTCACACCGCGGACGGACGGTCCCGGGCTGCGGTTCTCGAGACCGGGGTCCGCGCGTCGAGCACGAGGGTGAGCCGGTAGCCGACGAGCACCAGCACGTGCACCAGGTAGAGCCACAGGGCCAGGGCCGCGACCGCACCGAAGACCGGGAGCCCGCCGAAGGGCAGCGACCACTCGACCGGGATGGCGAGGAACACCAGGAACCCCTGCAGGAACCCGGCGAGGAAGGACCCGGTGCCGAACCCGCCCCACAGCAGCGCCGGCCACCCGACCCGGCCCGCCGCGACGAGCCGGTACACCAGCACCAGGGCGAGCGACACCCCGATCCACACGACGTGGAACGCGATCACGACGCCGAGCAGCAGGCTCCCGCCGCCGGCGGCGTAGAGCGGGGCGGCGACCGGCGCGGAGGCCAGTACCGCGAGCACGAGCAGCGGTGCGAGCGCGATCACGGGCAGCAGACCGAGCCGTCCCCGCCAGCCGGTGAGCCGCTCGGCCCCGCGCGGCGCGAGCTGCAGGAACGCCCGGCGCAGGCCCTCGCCGTAGAGGCTGGCCGGGAACAGCGCGACGAGGGTCTGCGGCCAGGACAGCCCGACCGCCGTGGCCGTCAGCGTGCGCAGCGCCTCCGGGGTGCCGTGCCCGTCCGGCAGCCCCCCGACAGCCGTCCCCATTCCGGCGACGACCGCGTCGGCACCGACCAGGGCCGCCGCGAGGCGCAGCCCGACCAGGGCGATCGGGACGACGCCCAGCAGCGCGAAGAACGACGCACCGGCGGCCCAGAGGGCGAGGTCCCCGACCGGGAACGACCGGCCGAGGTCCCGGAGCAGGCCCCGGGCCGAGCGGCCCGGGTCCTTCTTCCCGCTCAGCTCAGGCTCCCGACCGGCCGGCCCGCGAGGAGGTCGTCCGGGCTGCGGACGACGGGGTCTCGACCCGACACGGCTGTCCTCCCGTCGAGCGCGGTGCTCGTCGGGCAGGGGTAGCCCGTCCGCGGCGGCTCACACCCGATCGGGCCGGGCGGTTCCGGGGACGGGCCCGTTGCGGGGTTGGGCGGGCGCGGTCGGGGAACATCGGACGGAGCGCGGGGCGTCGTCCCGCCGGAGGCGGGGGTGGAGATGCCGGAACCGGATGCCGGCCTGCGGGGGTGGACCGCGCTGCACGCGGGGGTGCGCCCGGATGTCGTGTCCCGGGGCTGGATCCGGCTGGTCCAGGGGCTGGCCGCGCTCGGGCCGGTCTCCCGCGTGCCACCGGACGTCCTGTCGCTGCTCGGCGTGCTGGTCGTCGCGGCGGCGTGGCCCGCGGCGGCGGCCGGGGAGCGCTGGCCGCTGCTCGCGGCCGCGCTGGTCGTCGTCTCCGGGGTCCTCGACGGGCTCGACGGGGCGGTCGCGCTCCGGGCCGGGAGGGCCCGGCCGCTCGGCGCCGTGGTCGACGCCGGCGCGGACCGGTTGGGGGACCTGGTGCTCGTCGCGGTCCTCGGGGTGCTCGGGGCACCGCTCCCGCTGTGCGCCGCGGTGGCTGTCCTGGTCCTGCTGCACGAGTACCTGCGGGCCAGGGCCCAGGCCGCCGGGATGCCCGGGGTCGGAGCGGTGACGGTCGCCGAGCGGCCGACGCGGGTGATCGTCGTGGCCGTGGCGGCGCTCGGGGCGGGTGTGTCCCCGGCGGGGACGCCCTGGACCGGGTGGAGCTGGGCGGCGGTGTGCGCGGGCATCTGGGCCGTGCTGGGCGCGGTCGGGCTCATCCAGCTGGTTCTCGCCGTGGTCCGGACGGTGCCGGCGCGGTTCGGGCCGGACCTACCGGAGCCGGGCCGATGAGCCGGGCGACGATCCCCGCGGACATCAGCACCAGCGGGAGCCCGCCGCCGGGGTGCGCCGAGCCGCCGACCAGGTAGAGGCCCCCGACCGGGGAGCCGTTCGCCGGGCGCAGCAACGCCGCCCGCGCGCCGTGCGACGCCGTGCCGTAGATCGCGCCGCCCGGCGCGCCGGTGTCCCGCTCCAGGTCGGCGGGCGTGCGGATCTCCCGCCAGCGGATGCGGCCGCGCACGTCCTCCCCGCGAGCGGCGAGGGTGGCCAGGACGTGGTCGGCGTACCGCTCGGCCAGGCCCGGCGCGTCCCAGTCCACCCCGCCCGCGGGATCGTGCGGCGGGGCGTTGACCAGGACGAACCAGCCCTCCGACGCCTCGTCGGGGCGCAGCGCCGGGTCGTCCGGGGCGTGCACGTAGATCGTGGGGTCGTCGACGGGCCGGGGGCGCGGGCCCAGCGTCGCGTCGAACTCGGCATCGTGGTCCGCCGGGAACCAGACACGGTGCGCCGGGCCGGGCACCCGGCCGTCGAGCGCGAGGAGGAGCACGACACCCGCGGACGAGCGCGGGGCCCGGCGCAGCACCCGCCGCGGGCGGGTGGCGTCGCCGGGGCTCAGCAGCCGCTCGTGCAGGATCGAGGCGTCCGCGTTGCACACCACGACGTCCGCGGGGACGGCCGTCCCGTCGGCGAGCCGCACCCCGGTCACCCGGCCGCCCACCGTGCGGACCTCGATGACCTCGGACCCGAGGTGCACCCTGACGCCGAGCGCGCGGCAGCGGGCGAGCAGCTCGTCGCCGAGCCGCCGGAGCCCACCGCGGACGTACCAGCCGCCGAAGCGCTGCTCCACGTACGGCGTGACGGACAGGACGGCGGGCGTGCGCCGCGGGTCCGAGCCCGAGTAGGTCGCGTAGCGGTTGAGCCACAACCGCATCCGCGGATCCGGGAGCAGCTCGCGGCCGAGCCCGGCGAGTGTCCGCCACGGGGCCACCGCCCGCAGGTCCCCGACCCGGCGGGCGAGCCGGAGCAGGTCCCGCGGGCCGTCGAAGGGCCGGCGCAGCACCGCGTCCCCGACGAGGTCCCACAGCCGTTCCGACCGCCGGTACAGCGTCGACCAGGCGTCACCGGCCCCGGAGCCGAACGCGGCGTCCAGGGCGGCGGGGACGCGTTCCGGATCGTGCGGCATGTCCAGCCGCGTCCCGTCGGCGAACCGGTAGGAGCACACCGGGTCCACGGGCACCACGTCCAGGTCCGCCGGGCCGCCGGTGGCGGCGAACACCTCGTCGAGCTCGGCCGGGAGCGTGAGCAGGGACGGCCCGGTGTCGAAGGTGAACCCGTCGCGGGTGAAGGTGCCGAGCTTGCCGCCGTGCGTCGCGGCGCGTTCGTGCAGTTCCACGTCGTGGCCCAGGGCCGCCAGCCGGGCCGCGGCGGTCAGGCCGCCGACACCCGCCCCGATCACGACGACCCGGCTGGTGACCGCGGGGCTCACAGGGGCCGTCCCTTCCAGCGCAGCGTGCCCGCCCGGTGCCCGGCCCAGGACGACGCGAGCAGCCCGAGCAGGGCGGCCACGGACACCGGATGCGCCGCGGAGTCCGGCCACACCCGCCCACCGGTCCGGTACGCCGCCAGCGCGCGGCCGACGACGGCGGCGCCGTACCCGACCAGGCCGGCCCGAGAGCCGGCCGACGCCGCCACCGCCGGGACGACGTAGGCCAGCGCCAGCAGGGCCGCCACCGCCGCCGATCCGCCGGGGCCGCCGAACGCCCGCCACAGGGACTTGCGGTACCCGGCGGCCATCGCGGTCCCGCCCTCGTACATGCGGCAGGCGGCGATGCCGGACCCGTCCGCGACCCCCGTCCGCGACCCGGTCCGCCGCACGGCGCGGGCGAGCGCGATGTCGTCCAGGACCTCCCCCGAGACGGCGGCGAACCCGCCCGCGGTGGCCAGCACGGCCGCGTCGACGAGCAGGAACTGGCCGTTGGCGGCGACCAGGGACGGCCGGCGGGACCGTTCGGCCACCCCCAGCGGGAGCGTGACCAGCCAGGACCAGGCCAGCAGCGGTTGCACCAGCCGCGTCGCGAGATCGTCCGCGAGCTGCCGCGGCCAGGGGCAGAGCAGCCCGAACCCGCCGTCGCGCAGGAGCGCCACCGCAGCCGCCACGGCGTGCGGGGCGAGCACGACGTCCGCGTCGACGAACACCAGGACCCGGCCCCGCGCGGCCGCGGCCAGCTGGGCGCACGCGTGCGGCTTGCCCAGGAACCCGACCGGTGGCGGCGTCCCGGTGAGCACCCGGAGGCGGGGGTCCCCGGCGGCGGCGCGCGTCACGGCCCCGGCCGTGTCGTCCGCGGACCCGTCGTCCAGGACGATCACCTCGAGGTCCGGGACGCCCGACTGGGCGAGCAGCGAGCAGATCGTCGGCCCGACCCGATGGGCCTCGTCCCGGGCGGGGACGAGCACCGAGACCGGTTCCCGGACGGGCGGCGGATCCGTGGCGGGCGCCCGGAGCCGGCGCAGGTTGACCAGCTCGTGCAGCGTCCCGGCCGTCGCCAGGAACGCGCCGGTCCACACGGTCCCGCGCAGGACCCGGGCGACACGCGGCGTGCTCATCGCCTCGGACCCTAAGGGGGGACGGCGGCCACGGCGCGGCGACACCCGATCGCGCCGAACCTTCCTCACGGAGGTTTCGGCGGGCCCGTGGGCGGGGACGCGGCGGATGCGCACCCACGCGACCGCGCCACCTCGAAGGGTCCCCGCATGCTCCGCAGCTCCCCCGCCCTGCCCCGGATCGGCATGCCCGGGATCGGTTCGCCCCGGTCCCGGCCACTCGGGACCCGACCGCACAGGACTCGGCCGCACGGGACGGGACCACACAGGACGGGCCTCGACCGGGCCGCCTGGGTGCTGGTCGCGGTGGCGGTGCTGACACAGATCGCCTACCCGCTCACCCCGGACGCGGCGCTCGTCGTGCCGACCGTGGTGTCCGTCGTGGTCTTCGCGGCGGCCTCGGTCACCGACGCGGCGCGGACGCACGGGCCGCGCGGCGCGGCCGTGCTGGTCGTCGTCGCAGGTGGGGGCGGGCTCCTCGCCGAGGCGGTCGGCGTCGCCACCGGCTTCCCGTTCGGGGACTACACCTACATCGGCACCCTCGGCGCCGATCTCCTCGACGTGCCGGTGATCGTGCCGCTGGCCTGGATCATGATGGCCTGGCCCGCCCTGGTGGTCGGCCGGGCGCTGGTGCGCGCCCCCGTCGCGACGGCAGCGGTCGGCGGGTTCGCGCTGGCCGCGTGGGATGTGTTCCTGGACCCGCAGATGGTCGACGCGGGCCACTGGCGGTGGACGGATCCCGCACCGTCCCTGCCCTTCGTCCCGGGGATCCCGCTGACCAACTACGCGGGCTGGCTGGTCCTGTCCGTGCTGATGGTGGCCGCGATGGACCGGCTGCTGCCCCGGCGCCCCGCGGGCTCGGCCCCGTCGGGCCCGGCCGCGGCGCTGTACCTGTGGGTGTACGGCTCGTCCGTCCTGGCCCATGTCGCATTCTTCGGCCTGCCCGGCTCCGCGATGGTCGGCGGCGTGGTGATGGGGCTGGTCACCGTGCCGTTCGCCGTGGCGGTGTTCCGCGGCCCGCGCGCCCGCCCCGATGACCGACGGACGGGCACGTCGGACGGCCTCAGCTCAGGACGGCGTCCGCGACCTTCTTGAGCGCACCGGGCTGTTCCGGGCGGCGGGGAGCGGACTTCCTCAGCTCCAGCATCCGGGCCCCGATCTCCTGCAGCTGCGTCCGGGACAGGCCCTCGCGGACCTGCGGGAACCACTCCTTCTCCTCCTCCTCGATGTGGTGGTCGACGATCTCGATCAACACCGTGGTCTTGGCGTCGAACCGCTCGTCGTCCGGCGCCATCGCGGCCAGCTCCATACACAGCACGTCCGCGACGTGGTGCTCCTCGTAGGACTCCAGGACCTCGTCCTCCACGGCCGGGAGCAGCGCACGGACGTCGGGGTACATCCCCTCGTTCTCGATGTAGGTGTGCACGGTGAGCGCCTCGAGGATCCGGTCGACGATCTTTCCCTTCGTCGCGACGGCGTTCTCGCCCGCGCCCCGGAAGTCCCGGAACAGCTTCCGGATCTGCTTGTGGTCGTCCTTGAGCAGCACGATCGCATCGGTCGACATGGCGGGTCCTCCTGAGTGGATCGGTTCGGGCTCTGCGTACTGCGCGGCGGGAGCCGTCGGGCCGTGGGTACTGCGCGCCGGTCAGCCGCTCCGGACGCCGGGGACGGCGTCGTCGCCGACGTCCGGGGCGTCGGCGGCGCTGGCCCCGTCCGCCGAGGCGGCGACCACGTCGCGCTCCTCGCGGTCGTCCTCGACCGTCCCGTGGCGGCCCGCGGGATGCCGGCCGCCGTCCTGCGCGTCCTCCGGCCGGTCCGGGTGCCGGTCGTGGGATCCGGTGTCAGCCATGATCGTGTCCTTCCCTCGGGTGCGTCACGGCCGGGTACCCACGGCGACGACCGGGTACCCGCGGCCATGACGTCCTTCGGCTACACCCTGATGACCGAGCAGCGCGGGCCTCGGGACCTGGTGTCCGACGCGGTCGCCGCCGAGCGGGCCGGCTTCGACTTCGAGGTCATGAGCGACCACTACTTCCCGTGGCTGGACGAGATGGGCCACGCGCCGTACGCCTGGAGCGTGCTCGGCGCCGTCGCCCACGCCACCGAACGGGTGGGCCTGATGACCTACGTGACCTGCCCGACGATGCGCTACCACCCGGCCGTCGTCGCGCAGAAGGCGGCGACCGTCGCCCTGCTGTCCGAGGGCCGGTTCACCCTGGGCCTCGGGTCCGGCGAGAACCTCAACGAGCACGTCGTGGGGCAGGGCTGGCCCACGGCGGACGTCCGCCAGGAGATGCTCGACGAGGCGGTGACGATCATCCGCGAGCTCCTCGCCGGCGGGTACGTGACCGTCGAGGGCGCCCACTACCGCGTCGACTCCGCGAAGCTCTGGGACCGTCCGGACGAGGGTGTCCCGATCGCGGTCGCCGTCTCCGGCTCGCAGTCGGTGGACCGGTACGCCCCGGTCGCCGACGCCATGGTGGCGGTCGAGCCGAACCCGGACCTGGTCCGCGGTTGGGACCGGGCGAGCGGCGCGGAGCTGCCCAAGATCGGCCAGCAGCCGATCAGCTGGGGTCCGGACGCCGACGCGGCGGCCGAGCGCGCCCACTCGCTGTTCCGCTGGTTCGCCGGCGGCTGGAAGGTCAACGCCGAGCTGCCGGGAACCGCGGGCTTCGCGGCGGCGACACAGTTCGTGCGCCGCGCGGACGTGGCGGCCGCGATCCCGTGCGGTCCGGACGTCTCCGCGCACGTGGAGGCGGTCCGCCCGTTCGTCGACGCCGGGCACACCCACGTCGCGCTCGTCGAGGTCGGCGGGGAGATGCAGCCGGACTTCCTCGGGTTCGCCCGGGCCGAGCTGCTCCCGGCGCTGCGCGAGGAGTTCGGCGAGAGCGAAGGCGCGATCGGCGTACGCCCCCGGTGACCTGCGCCCCCGCGAGGGCGTCCGTGGTCGTCGTGTCGCGCCCGGCACAGCGCCCCGGCACCATTCGGTGCCGGGGCGCTGGAGGCCGGGTGTGGAGGGGCCTCGCTAGAACCAGACTTTTCGTCCCCCGACCGGGCGGCCGACGCGGCCGAGGACGAGCAGGACGATGCCGACGATGAGCAGGATCCCGCCCAGGTAGTACAGCAGGCTCAGGCCGGTGAGATAACCGACCACGAGCAGGATCAGACCGAGGATGATCAATGAAGCCTCCGGGAGAGCTCTCGGACGTCAGGCACGTCCGATGTTGATACGGGATGCCCGATCGGGTGGCGCCCTAATCGGACATTCACCGAGAGTTATCAACCTGTGACGACCGACCCTGCCGAGGGCACGTTCGGCTCCGCGACGCGCGGCACCGCGCCGGAGAACCTGGTTCCGGGCTACCGGGCCGCCACGGTCCCGGTCAGGGTGGTGAAGGCGACGACGTTCGAGCGGTAGCTGCGGACCACGGGGTCGAACTCACCCCCACAGGTGACGAGGACCAACGCGCTGTCCCCGCGTGACCGGTAGACGAGGTCCGCCGGGAACCGGTCCTTCGGGTACGTCGCCACCTCGGTGACCGCGAACGAGGCGATGGTGCCGTCGGCGAGGGTCACCTCGACCGCGTCCCCGGCCTGCAGGTTCCGCAGCCGGAAGAAGACCGCGGGGCCGCGGAACGAGTCGACGTGGCCGAGGATCACCGCCGAGCCGACCTGGCCGGGCGCGGTGCCCAACCGGTACCACCCCGGCTTCGCGAAGTCGGTCGGCACCTCGACCGTCTGGTCCGGGTTGAGGCCGAGCTCGGTGACGGGCACGGAGACCTCGATGGCCGGGATCCGCAGCTCGACGGGTGCCGAGCGCTGCCCCAGGGCGACCACGCCGCCCGGGACCGGGGCGGTCGCCCCCGCCGGGACCGGCACACCGCCGGGCCCGGCCGGCGCCGCCGCCGTGGCCGCGACCGGGATCTCGCTCCCGCCCCGCAGGCCTGCGGCGAGGAGCCCTGTGGCGAGGAGCAGGAGGACCACACCCGTGATCCACCATCGCCGTGCCCGTGCTCCCGGTCCGCCGGGTGGGGTCAGCACGGGCGACGTCATCCGGGTCATGTCGCGCTGCCACGACTTCCGGGACGGGTGTCCGGCCCGGCCGCCGGTCGGCGGCGGAGCGCGATCCCGGCGGCCACGATCGCCCCGGCCATCGCGAGCCCTGCCGTGCCGAACAGTGCGACGTCGGTCGCGGAGGGGTGTGCGCTCCCCCCTGCTCCGGTCTCGGGGTGCCCGCGGGGAATCGTGACGGCGCCGCCGCCGGGGCCCGTCCCGTAGCCGGAGGTGTCACCTGCGGAGGATCCGCCGGCACCGCCGCTCGCCGTGCCGCCGTTCGCCGTGCCGCCGTTCGCCGTGCCGCCGTTCCCGCCCTGGCCACCGTTCCCGCCCTGGCCACCTGCTGTCGGTGCTGCGGGTGCGGCCGTCGTGGTGGTCGCGGAGTCGTCGGCCCCGGGTCCACCGGGCGTGCCCGGCGTGCCCGGCGTGCCCGGCGTACCCGGCGTGCCCGGCGTACCGGGGTTACCCGGGTTACCGGGGTTACCGGGATTGCCCGGCCCACCCGGACCACCGGGGTTGCCGGGATTGCCCGGCCCACCCGGGTTGCCGGGACCTTCTCCGCGAGTGGTCGTGGTGACCGGCGGCTGCCCGGTGGTCGTCGCCGGAGCGGTCGTGGTGGTGCTCGGCGAGGTCGTCGTGGTGGTCGGCGGGGACGTCGTGGTGGTCGGCGTCGTGGTGGTGGTCGGCGGGGACGTCGTCGTGGTCGGCGGGGACGTCGTCGTGGTCGGCGGGGACGTCGTCGTGGTCGGCGGGGACGTCGTCGTGGTCGGCGTCGTGGTGGTGGTCGGCGGCGCACCCGGTCCGGGGCAGCCGGCCGAACCGATGCGGTTGTCGTCGAGGGTGACCGCACCGTTGCGCGCCAGGGCACGACCGTTCAGGGTCGCGCCGGTCTGGACGGTGATCGACTGCAGCGCCATGACGGTTCCGGCGAAGGCCGTGCCGGTTCCCAGCGTCGCGGAGCTGCCGATCTTCCAGAACACGTTGCAGGCGTTGGCCCCGTTGATCAGCCGAACGGCGCTGTTGGACGCGGTGATCAGCGTCGAGTCGGCCTGGAAGATCCAGACGGAACCCGGGATGCCCTGACCGTCGAGGGTGAGTGTCCCCGTCAGCCCGAGGGTGCTGTTGTGGTAGACGCCGTCGTTCAGGGTCCGACCCCCGAGCTCGACCGCAGCCAGTTCGGTCGCGGGCCTGCCGGCCGCGTTGGTGTAGGCCGCGACCAGGTCTGACTTGGCCTGGTCGGCCACGGCATCGGCGGAATGCTGGGTGCCGTTCACCGTCCCCGGCGGGAAGCCCGTGATCGCCGTGCCGGGGGCGACGCCGAGGTCGCCGGTGACGACCGACGGGCCGGTGTTGGTGACCGTGGAGCCCGCCAGAATCGCGAAGCTGTCCGCGGTACCCAGGGGGACCGCGGTGGTCGCGGCCTGCGCGGTGCCCGCGAACACCACCATCAGCGTCGCCGACAACAGGGCGACCGCGCCCGCCAACCCGGCGCCGAGGCGCCCCTGTCGACGAGCACGGGTGATCAAGGAACGAGTCATGTCCGGTTTCCTCTGGCCTGAATGGTGGGGACGACCCGGGCATGGCGCCGCTGGAACAGGGAGCGAGGGAGCGATGGAGCGGAGACGGTCCGCTCGGTGACCGCAGAGGTTCGTGCCGCCGACGTGCGCCGAATAGGCTGTCCAGTGGTCGGTACGGGACCCCTCCGGCCTGTACCGTCGCTCAGTGGAGCGCTATTGCCAGTGAGCTGAATGTCATCTGCGGCTTGACAAGCCTCAGAGTCCCCCTCGCCGAAGCGGGTGTCAAGTGCAGACGTACGATTTGACAAGGCCAGCTTGCGGCGTACGCCCTCCGGGCCGCGACTCGTCCGTCACGGGTTCCGGACAGCCTGCCGGCACGCACGGGGACATGACGAGCGAGGCCGACCGGTGACAGATCGGACCACGACCGGCGAAGAGTCGATGACCCTGCACCAGCTCCTCCGGTCGCGGATGGACGAGCGCGGCTGGTCCTACTCGGACCTGGAGCGGCGGTCGGACCGGGCCCTCAGCCGCGGTCGATGGCAGCAGCTGGGCTCCGGGGTGCAGCAGAAGAAGTTCCCTGATCCCGCCTCGCTGGTCGTCATCGCACAGGTCCTCGAGATCGACATCACGACCGTCGTGCTCGCGGCGGCCGGCGGTCTCGGACTGGACACCCGGATCCACGGCAGCGAGTTCGCGCGGCTCCTCCCGGCCGGGACGGAGCGGCTCTCCGCCCCGATGCGGGACGCGATCCTGGGAATCATCCGGGCGGCGGTCGCCGATGCCGACGCACATCCGGAATCGGCGGGCTCAGCTCCGAACGGCCTGCGATTGGAGTGGTCCAAAGCCGCCGCCCCCTCGCGCCAGAACCCCAATGGACCCAATGCGGACGCTTCTCCTGACGCCCTGTGACGACGCGTCCGCACCATAGGGGAAAAATGCGCCGAACAGGTGCGCTTTCCTCATTCATGAAACACCTGGCCCGCCATCTCGCGATACAGGTAGGTAAACGACCCGACCTGTACTGACGACCCGCCCTGACCCCGCGATAGCCGGTGCCGCACTCCGCTGAGAGGGGAACCCGAGTGCAGCTCGACCCCCACACGCCGGCTCCGCACTCGCCCCCGTCCCGACAGCCCTCGGCCCTGGCCGAGGAGCTGCTCGTCCTGCTGGGCCGGTCGCTGCGAATCGTCACCACCCCGATGCCCGACGCGGTGGCACGCCTGGACACCGGCGGATCGAGCTGGGTGCTGTACCTGGATTCGACCTGTCCCGCCGAGGATCAGTGCTGGGCCCTGCTCGACGTGCTCCGCGTCCTCGAGCTCGGCTCGACCGCCACGCACTCGGCCATACCGGCCCCGCGCCTTCGCCTGCCGGGCGGCTCGGGCTGAGCCGTGGCGTCCCGCACCGGCACGATCGCCTCGGCCGAGCCGGACCGTCCGTGCGCGGACCGCAGGAGCCGGCCCAGGACGAGACCCAGGACAACGGAGACGAGACACCATGCCGCGGCCCCGAGAGCGATCCACCCGATCAGATTCATGACCACACCTCGGCTCGACCGGGAGAACTGACGGAACGGGGCGATTGCCACCGGAGAAGAAGGACATTCACCTGCAGATCCTCCTTACCCGACCCTACGGGCCTCCACCGTTCACGCAATACCGCTCGCAATTCTGCGGTCATCGGCCGAATTCGTCAGCAGGTCGACACCTCACAGGGTCACCCAGCCGACCGATCATGTCAAGCAGCGCTACGCAGAGTGGCAAACTCCAGTAGCGACCGGCCGATCGGGTGACAGGAGTGGAGCCGGGCCACTCGCCCGGGGGCGGCCCGAGAACGAGGACCGCTTCCGCAAATCGGTGACGCATGATGTGATGGAAGACACAAGTGGCGCGCACTGCGCGTCCGGCGACCACGCCGCTCGCCGACACACCTCGGTCCCGACCGGCCGCCGGACCTCCGGCCACGCACGTCGTCGCTGTCGAACCGAGAGGACCCACCGTGACCAGTGCCGCAACGACAGACCGCAGCCAGGAGACCGGGAGCCGCGACGCCGGGCACGTCGACGTCCTGATCGTCGGTGCGGGCATCTCCGGCATCGGCTCCGCGCACCATCTGCGCGAGAAGTTCCCGGACCGGACCTTCGTCATCCTGGAGACGCAGGAGGCGCCCGGCGGGACGTGGTGGACCCACCAGTTCCCGGGGGCCCGCTCGGACAGCGACCTGTTCACCTACGGCTACCGGCACAAGCCGTGGCGCGGTCCGTCGATCGCCGCGGGCGGCGCGATCCTCGAGTACCTCGACGAGGTCATCGAGGAGGACGACCTGGCCGGGCACATCCGGTACCGGCACCGGGTCACCGCGCTCGACTGGTCGTCGGCGGAGCGCCGGTGGACCGCGCAGGTCGTCCGGGAGGACACGGGCGAACGCCTCCGCTACACCACGGACTTCCTGTGGATGTGCCAGGGCTACTACAACCACAGCGACCCGTACCGGCCCGAGTGGCCGGGCCTGGACCGGTTCGAGGGCACCGTCGTGCACCCGCAGACCTGGCCGGACGATCTCGACCACGCGGGCAAGCGGGTACTGGTGATCGGCTCGGGGGCGACCGCGGCGACCGTCGTGCCGGCGTTGGCCAAGACCGCCGCGCACGTGACGATGCTGCAGCGCTCCCCGTCGTACTGGTTCGCCGCGCCGACGGTCCACGAGCTCGCGACGACGCTGGAGCCGCTGGACCTGCCGGCCGACTGGACGCACGAGATCCTCCGCCGCCAGTACACCCTGCAGCTCGACTGGCTCGCCGCCACCGGGCGGGACGACCCCGACCAGCTCCACGAGTTCCTGCTCGAGGGCATCCGGCCGCTGCTGCCGGAGGGCACGGACGTCGACAAGCACTTCGTCCCGCGGTACCGGCCCTGGCAGCAGCGGATCGTGTTCGTGCCGGACGGTGACTTCTTCGCGGCCATGCGGGAGGGCAAGGCCTCGGTCGTCACCGACACGATCACCGAGTTCACCGAGAAGGGCGTGCAGGTCTCCTCGGGCGAGCTGATCGAGGCGGACATCGTGGTCACCGCGACCGGCTTCAACCTCTCCCCGTTCGGGGACATCCCGTTCCGGGTCGACGACGAGCCGGTGGACTTCGCGAAGCGGGTCACCTGGCGGGGCATCATGATCACCGGTGTCCCGAACATGGCCTACTCGTTCGGGTACTTCCGGCACAGCTGGACGCTGCGGGTGGACCTGGTCAACGACGTGATCGGCCGGGTGTTCGCGCACATGGCCGAGCGCGGCGCGACGACCGTCGTCCCGGAGCTGCGACCCGCCGACGCGGACATGCCCCTGCGCCCCTGGTCCGATCCGGAGAACTTCAACTCCGGCTACGTCCTGCGCTCGCAGGACCGGATGTTCCGCCAGGGCGACCGTGAACCCTGGCTCCACATGCACGAGCACGACCACGAGCGGAGGTCCTTGCCGGAGGCCGACATCGAGGACGGCCTCACATACCGGTGACGGCACCCTGCGGCGGGCCCCGGTGCCCGCCGCACGGTGCCGGGCGAGCCCCGGAGCTCGACCTCAGCTGATCCCGAACTCGCGCATCTTGCGGTAGAGGGTGTTGCGGCCGATGCCGAGCGCCGCGGCGGCGCGGGTGCGGTTGCCGCCCGCCGCGCGCAGGGCCTCGGCCACCGCCTCCAGCTCGGCGGACTCCATGAGGCCCAGGGACCGCCGGGGCGCGCGGAGCTCGTCCGGCAGGTCGTCCACCTGGACGATCCCTCCGCCGGACCGGCGGGCCAGCTGCAGCACGGTGTTGCGCAGCTCGGCGAGGTTCCCGGGCCAGGGCCACGTCGTGAGCCGGTCCCAGACCGCCGGGCCGAACCGCGTCCCGGACTCCGGCCCGGGCAGCTCGGCCAGCATCCCCTGCACGAGCGCCGGCAGGTGCTCGCGGGACTGCGCGAGACCGGGCAGCCGAACCGTGGTGGCGACCCGCCGCACCATCCCCACCGCGTCGTCGTCGGCAGCGTCGAGGTCCACGGTGAGGGCGAGCGGAACACCGGTCCCGGCCAGGGCCTCGACCTGCGCCGTGGACGGGTGCGGAGCCTCGTGGACCCGGCGCAGCACCAGGCCGCGCCCGTCCGCGGCGGCGTCGCGCGCCGCGGCGAACCAGCCGGGATCCAGGTGTGGCTCGACCACCAGCGGGTCCTCGGCGCCCTGGCGGCGCAGGACGCGCAGCGCGGTCCGGAGCTTCCCGGTCCCGCTCGCCCCGACGAGCGCGACCAGCTCGCGGTGCCGCAGCGCCGTCCCGAGCTGCCGGTCGACGTCGTCGTGGAAGTGCAGCCGGTCCCGGACGGCCATCGGCACGACGACGCCGGAGCCGGCGGTCTCCTCCCCCGGCGGCCGCCCCTGCGCGCGACGCGGGAGCAGCCGCACGCTGTAGGCCGCCTTCCCCGCGTGCCGGATCGGTTCGACGACGGCGTCGTGCAGGCCGTCCGAGAGCGGGACCTGCAGGCGGGCGGGTTCGGAGGGCCCGCGCTCGCTCAGGAACTGCCACAGCAGCGGATGGAGCTCCGGTCCGGTGTGGACGAGCCCGAGACGGTTGGCGAGCAGGGAGTCCTCGTCGACGACGAGCGCTCCGGTGCCCACCTGGTCCAGGGACAGGTAGGCCGCGACGAGCCGGCGATGGCGCTCCCCCGAGTCCTCGAGGATCCGCGTCTCGATCTGCCGCCCGATGTCCCCGGCCATCACCGTCATCAGCGGGTGGACATCACGCAGCGAGCACGCCAGGGAGAACGACCCGACCAGCCGGCCGGTGTAGGGCTCGATGATCGGGGTCCCGGCGCAGGTCAGGTCCTCCAGCAGGGTGTTGTAGTGCTCCGGGCCGCGCACGAGCACCGGACGGCGTTCGACGAGCACGGTGCCGATCCCGTTCGTGCCGACGGAGTGCTCCGAGTAGTCGAACCCCTCGGCCGCGCTGGCGCGGTCCATGACGTCGCGCTGGCGGCGCAGGTCGGCGTGCCGCATGACGATCACGCCGGTCGCGTCGGACAGCACCATGGCCACCGGCACGTCGGCGAAGCTGTCCTTGAGCCGCTCGAGGACCGGCAGCGCCGCACGCCGCAGCAGGGGCAGGATCTCGTCGGGCTCGCGGTAGTCGATGTGCTCGGGCGCCGTGGGCACCTGCTCGCCCACGCACCGGCGCCAGCTCTTCTCGATGTGCCGGGGCACCCCGCTGCATCCGGGCGGCCGGGTCAGCAGGCCCTCCCGGACGAGGACCTCCCTGCTGCGCCGGGTGAGCTCGAGCTGGACCGGTGACAGGGTCGGCAGGTACTGGCTGTCGGTTCGACGCATCGTCGCCTCGTGGTCCGTCACGGGCGCGGAACCGCCCGCGTCCGACACGGGCACCGTCGCCCGGGTCTCCCTACCGTGCCCCATCTGCCACCTCGCAGCCAGTTCGGTGCCTCGAACGCTAGGTCCGGCCCGTTCCCCCGGGGCGTTCCGTTTCGGAACACCCGCGGGTGTTCCGTGCTCGCCACAGTGGGCCGCACGAGTTCGAGGAGGAACCAGATGACAACGGCGCCATCGATCCGCCCAGCGGGTACGTCGACCGAGTCGGACGCGCTCCGCGCGCTGTACGCCGACTGGGCAGAGATCATCGCCACCACGCCCGGTCTCACCATGCGGCTGTTCCGCAGCATCTTCGACGAGTGGCACCAGCCCACCCGCGAGCCCGAGGACGTGACCTACCGCGAGGAGACCGTGGGCGGCGTCCCCGGGATCTGGACGCTGCCGGCCGGCGCGGACGCGGGCAAGGTGCTGCTCTACACGCACGGCGGTGGCTTCGCCGTCGGCTCGGCGGCCAGCCACCGCAAACTGGCCGCGCACGTGGCCAAGGCGCTCGGCGTCGTCGCCTTCGTGCTCGACTACCGCCGGGCGCCCGAGCACCCGCACCCCGCGCAGGTCGAGGACGGGGTCGCCGCCTTCACCGCACTGGTCTCGCGGGGGATCGCGCCGGGAGACATCACCACCATCGGCGACTCCGCGGGCGGGAACCTCGCCATCGCCGTCCCGCTGGCGCTGCGCGAGCAGGACCTGCCGCTGCCCGGGCGGGTGATCGCCTTCTCGCCGTGGCTCGACATGGAGAACGCCGGCGCGACGCTGGTGACGAACGACGCCACCGACGCGCTGATCACCGTGCCCCTGCTGGAGGGCATGATCGCCGGCGTCCTCGCCGGCGGGGAGATCGACCCGACGACGCCCCTGGCGAACCCCCTCTACGCGGACTTCACCGGGTTCCCGCCCCTGTACGTGAACGCCGGCGGCGTGGAGGCACTGGTCGACAACGCCACCCGCGTCGCCGAGCGGGCCGGGGCGGCGGGGGTCGACGTCACCCTCTCCGTCGTGGAGGGCATGCAGCACGTCTTCCCGTTCCTCGCCGGCACCGCACCCGAGGCCGACGGCGAGATCGCCGCCGTCGCCGCCTGGTACCGCCGCCCCACGACCCGTCAGGAGCACGCATGAGCACCGTCCCCACCCCGCAGGTCCCCGCCGACGTGGACGCGATCGTCATCGGCGCCGGCTTCGGCGGGATCTACATGCTGCACAAGCTGCGCGACGAGCTCGGCCTGACCGTGCAGGCCTTCGAGAAGGGCGGCGGCATCGGCGGCACCTGGTACTTCAACACCTACCCCGGCGCCAAGTCCGACACCGAGGGCTTCGTCTACCGCTACTCCTTCGACAAGGACCTGCTGCAGGAGTGGGACTGGAGCACCCGCTACCTCGACCAGCCCGACGTCCTGGCCTACCTCGACCACGTCGTCGACCGCTACGACCTGCGCAAGGACATCCGGCTGAACACGGAGGTGACCGGCGCCGTCTTCGACGAGGGCACCGACCTGTGGACCGTCAGCACCGGCGACGGGCGGAGCCTCACCAGCCGCTACGTCGTCAACGCGCTCGGCCTGCTCGCCAAGAGCAACATCCCGGACATCCCGGGCCGGGACTCGTTCGCCGGGCGGCTGGTGCACACCAACGCCTGGCCGGGCGACCTGGACATCACCGGTCAGCGGGTCGGGGTGATCGGCACCGGATCGACCGGCACCCAGTTCATCACCGCCGCCGCGAGGACCGCCGGGCACCTCACCGTCTTCCAGCGCTCGCCGCAGTACTGCGTCCCCTCCGGCAACGGGCCGGTGGACCAGGCCGAGGTGGACCGCACCAAGGAGAACTTCGACGCGATCTGGGAGCAGGTCCGCACCTCCGTCGTCGCCTTCGGGTTCGAGGAGAGCGGCGTCGAGGCGATGAGCGTCTCCGCCGACGAACGGCGCCGGGTGTTCCAGGAGAACTGGGACAAGGGCAACGGGTTCCGGTTCATGTTCGGCACCTTCTGCGACATCGCCACGAACCCGGAGGCGAACGCCGCCGCCGCGGAGTTCATCCGCTCCAAGATCGCCGAGATCGTGGACGACCCGGAGACCGCCCGGGCGCTGACCCCGACCGACCTCTACGCCAAGCGCCCGCTGTGCAACGAGGGCTACTACGAGACCTACAACCGGGACAACGTGGAGCTCGTCCCGATCAAGGACAACCCGATCCGGGAGATCACCCCGGCCGGGGTGCGGACGGCCGACGGGGTCGAGCACGAGCTCGACGTCCTGGTCTTCGCCACCGGCTTCGACGCGGTCGACGGCAACTACCGGACGATCGACCTGCGCGGACGCGACGGCCGGCACATCGACGAGCACTGGACCGAGGGTCCGACCAGCTATCTCGGCCTGGCCAAGTCCGGCTTCCCGAACATGTTCATGATCCTCGGGCCGAACGGGCCCTTCACCAACCTGCCGCCGAGCATCGAGGCCCAGGTCGACTGGATCGGCGAGCTGATCGGCACGGCCGAACGCACCGGTGTGCGGACGGTCGAGCCGACCGCCGAGGCGGAGGCGGGGTGGACCGCGACGTGCGAGGAGATCGCGAACATGACGCTGTTCCCGCAGGCGGACTCGTGGATCTTCGGCGCGAACATCCCGGGGAAGAAGAACGCCGTGATGTTCTACATGGCCGGGATCGGCGCCTACCGGCAGAAGCTCGGCGAGGTCGCCGGCGCGGGCTACGACGGCTTCGCCATGACCCGCGCGACCGAGGCCGCCGCGGTCTGACC
>JAOZVV010000101.1 GCA_025869365.1 Pseudonocardia sp. | reverse complement strand
ACCACGCCGCCGGGCACCACCGCGGGGGCCCCGGGGCCCCGCCCCCCCCGCGGTTCCGCACACCCACAATCATGTAGGGGATCTACATGAATGGGGCTTTCCTGAACCGCGCGGAGGGGTCAGCGGCGGCGGAGGCTCGCGAGCAGCAGGACCAGCCCCAGGACGACCGCCCCGCCCGCCAGGAGCCAGCGGGGGTCGAAGGACTGCAGGTCCGGGGACTGGCCCAGGAAACCCGATCCCGCGATGCCGAGGCTGACCAGCCCGGCGACCAGGGTGAACAGGTCCGGCATCCGCCGCTGCCGCACGGGATCCCCGCTCCCGGTTCCCGGCTCAGCCACGGTGCACCTCCACCGACCCGAGGCCCGCGTTCAGGGTGAGCTCGATCGGCCGGCCGGAGCGGACGCCGTCCGCCCCGAGATCGTCCGTCACCGTCACGGTCGCGTCCGGGCCGCTCTCGCTGCGGTCGCCGAAGGAGACGTCACCCATCCCCGCGTGCGCGACGACCGTCACGTCCGCGTTCTCCGGCACCCGCACCTCGATCGCGCCGGTGCCGACGTCCGCCGAGGTCCGGATCGGGACGGCGTCCGCGCCGGGCGCGGCGGTCAGGTCGAGGTCCCGCAGGTCCAGCTGGACCGAGCCCAGCGTCCGCGAGTAGACGGGCAGCACCTCGGCGGCGCTCCGCGGGGCCGCGTTCGTGTCCCCTACCCCGCCCCGGACGTCCAGGCCGCGGTCCGGGGTCATGACGGCGAGCGACGCCCAGGTGAGCAGCGCCAGGATCAGCGCGATCGGGACGAGGCCGCGGCCGGAGCGCCGGAACGCCCCGACGACGAGCCCGGCGCCGACGATCGCGAGCATCGTCGCGAACACCGTCGGCAGGCCGAGCAGGCCCGGCCCGACCAGCATGATGATCCCGGCGACCCCGCCGCCGGCGACGGCCAGGGCGAGCGTGACCGGGGTGACCCGGGAGCGCGGCGGCACGACCGCTGCCGGCTCGACCGGCGAGGGCTCGGGCAGGTCCCAGGCGAACGGTGCGGCGCCGAGCGGGTCCCACGCGGGCGGGCTGAGCGGCGGCGAGTCCGGCTGCGGATCGGCCTCCCCGCCCCCGGCGGGATCCCGGGGCGCCGCCACCGTCGGCGCGTCGGCGGAGGCGGCGTGGGCCTCGAACGCCCGCCGGCCGCGGCTGCGGTGCAGGAGGAACAGCAGGCCGCCGACGACGAGGATCGGCACGATCACGTCGGTGCTGCCGAAGAAGACCCCGGCCACGATCGCCAGCGCGACGACCAGGGCGATCTTCATCGGCGTGCTCAGCGGCCCGGCCTTCGCGCCGGATCCGGGCATCCCGACGGTCGCGCCGTCCGCCGGGTCGTCCTCCGCCGCCCCGGGCAGCAGCAGCCAGCCGAGGGCGTAGAGGGCCAGCCCGACGCCGTAGAAGGCGGACACCACCAGGCCCACCCTGACCAGCACCGGGTCGATGTCGTAGCGGCGGGCGAGGGCGGCGGCGACGCCGGCGACCTTGCGGTCACGCCGCGGCCGCGCAGGGCGCGTCTCCCACATCTCCCGCAGGGTCGTCTGCACGTCGGTCCCGTTCATGTCGTCGAGCCTGCGCCGGCCAGGGGCCCCACGGTATCGGGGACGCCCCTGAGTCGACCCCCGGTTCCTCCCGGATCCCGGGGCTTGTCCGCCGTGTGACGATGGTGGCGTGACCACACCCGACCTGTCCTCCCGGGCAGCCCCGACCCGGGCCGTGCTGACCCGGCGTCGGTCCGGGCGGCTCGTCGCGGGCGTCGCCGGCGGGGTCGCCGACCACCTCGGGATCCCGGTCCTGTGGGTGCGGGTGGCCTTCGTGCTCCTCGCCGGGGCGCAGGGGTCGGGCGTCCTCGCCTACGCGCTGCTCTGGATGTTCGTGCGCCAGGAGGGCCTCGACGTCCGCCGCGCCGTGGACCGCAGGGAACGCCAGCAGGCGCTGGGGCTGACCGTGCTCGCGCTCGGTGTCGGCCTCGCGGCGGCGACCCTGAACAACGGGGTGATCGGCTGGATCGTCGGGCCGCTCGGTGTCGCGGGCGTGGGCGTCGCGGTGGTCTGGCGGGAGGCGGACGAGGCCCAGCGCCGTCGCTGGGCGGTCGGCGCGCGGGCCGGGGTGCTCGGCATGGGCGGCAGTGGCGGCCGCGCGATGGTCATCCGGATCGTGGCGGGCGTCCTGTTCGTCGCCTCCGGCATCGCCGTGTTCCTGCTGGGCCAGCTCAACCTCGGGCAGCTCCAGTTCGGTGTCCTGGCGGTGCTCGCGACGATCGTCGGCGTCGCCGTGCTGACCGTGCCCTGGTGGGTGCGGCTGGTCCGGGAGCTGGGCGAGGAGCGCCGGGAGCGGATCGTCGAGTCCGAGCGCGCGGAGATCGCCGCCCACCTGCACGACTCGGTGCTGCAGACCCTCGCGCTCATCCAGCGCCAGGCCGCGGACCCGCGCGAGGTGCAACGCCTGGCCCGCGGCCAGGAACGTGAGCTGCGGACCTGGCTCTACGGCCCCACCGGGTACGGCCGTGGCGGGACGAAGGCACCGACGCTGGACGAGCGGCTCTCCGTCGCCCTCGGTGCCGCGGCGGCCGAGGTGGAGGACACCTACGCGATCACGGTGAACCCCGTCTTCGTCGGGGACGTCCCGCTGGACGACGGGCTGCGCGCGCTGGTGCTGGCCTCCCGGGAGGCGATCGTCAACGCGGCGAAGCACGCGGGGGTCGAGGAGATCAGCGTGTACGTGGAGGTCGAGGCCGAGCAGGACGGCGGCGAGGTACACGTCTTCGTCCGGGACCGGGGCAAGGGCTTCGACCCGGACGCGGTCCCGGCGGACCGGCACGGCCTCGCGGACTCGATCCACCGGCGGATGGAACGTCACCACGGGACCGTCCGCCTGCGCAGCACGCCGGGCGAGGGGACCGAGGTGCACCTGGCCATGCCCGTCGGTGCCGCCGAGGGGCAGGATCAGGACGGTGCCCGGCAGGACGACGCCCGGCAGGACGACGCCCGGCAGGACGACGCCCGGCAGGACGACGCCCGCCAGGACGATGCCCGGCACGACGAGCGGGGCGACCCCGTCCCCGCACCGACCGACGAGCACGAGGACGCGCCGCGATGACCGAGACCCCAGCACCCGAGGGCACGCCGGCACCGGCCGGCGCCCCGGACCCGGATGCGCCCATCCGGGTCTTCCTGGTGGACGACCACGGGCTCTTCCGCTCGGGCGTCCGGGCCGAGCTGGACCGCGGCGTCGCCGGCAGTCCCGAGATCGAGGTCGCGGGCGAGGCCGGGTCCGTCGAGGAGGCGGTCGCCGGGATCGCGCACCTGCGCCCGGACGTCGTCCTGCTCGACGTCCACATGCCGGACGGCGGCGGCGCCGAGGTGTTGCGCCGGGTGCGCCCGAACCAGCCGGAGGTCGTGTTCCTCGCCCTCAGCGTGTCCGACGCTGCCGAGGACGTCATCGCCGTCATCCGGGCCGGGGCGCGGGGCTACGTCACGAAGACGATCTCCGCGACCGAGCTGGGGGACGCCGTGCGCCGGGTGCGGGCCGGGGACCCGGTCTTCTCGCCGCGGCTCGCCGGCTTCGTCCTGGACGCGTTCTCGGACCGCCCGGGCGCGGCGCCCGCCGTCGACCCGGAGCTGGACCTGCTCACCCGCCGCGAGCGGGACGTCCTGCGGCTGCTGGCCCGGGGCTACGCCTACAAGGAGATCGCGGGTGAGCTCTTCATCTCGGTGAAGACCGTCGAGACCCACGTGTCCAGCGTCCTGCGCAAGACACAGCTGTCGAACCGCTACGAGCTCTCCCGCTGGGCGTCGGACCGCCGGCTCGTCTAGGACGCGGCGAGGGGGCCTCCGAAACGGAGTCCCCCTCGTCGTGGACGGGTCAGTTCTGGCCGAGCACCCCGCCGAGGATGCCGCCGACGGCGCTCGTGGTGTTCCCGAGCACGGACTCCGGCTGGTCCGGCTCCTCGTCCGAGGTGCTCAGCAGCGAGCCCGTCGCCGGCGCGAGGGCGCCGAGGACCGGGTCCGTGACCGGCGCGGTGAGGTTCGTGACCGGCGCGGTGAGCGTGTCGACGGTGTGCAGCACCGGCTTCGTGATCGGCGCCGCGGCCTTCAGCACCGGCTTCAGCGCGGAGTTGACGGTGCGCGTCAGCGGCTTGAGCGTCTGCTCGGAGACCTGCCCGACCGTGTCCGTCAGCGGCTTCGCCGCCCGCCCGACCGGCTCGAGGACCTGGTCCGTGGTGGGCTTGAGCGCGCTCGTGGTGCGCCCCAGCGTGTCCGTGACCGGAGCGGTCGCCTGGTCCAGGACGGTCGTCACCGGGGCCACGACGCCGTTGCCGACGGCGGTGGTCACCTGCCCGAGACCGCCCGTGGGGGCAGCGGCGGCGGGAGCCGCGGTGCCGGCCGGGGCGGATGCCGCGGGGGCTCCGGTGCCGGCGGCGACGGTCGGCGTGCGGAGCGACGGGCCCGTGACGGGTCCGGCCGCGGCACCGGGGGCGGCCGGGGCCAGTGCGCTCGGGAACGCGACGTTCATCCAGGATCCCGGTGCGGCGGTGCCGGCGTCCAGGGAGCCCGCCGCGTTCGCGGTGAACGCGGCCGCGCCTCCGTCCGGCAGGCGCTGGCCGGGGAAGCTGCCGTCCGCGGACGCCTGCGCCTCCGAGCCGCCCGAGGAGGCGTTGGTGAGGACCGCCGCGCCGAGGACCGACCCGGCCGCGAGCAGCGTGCCCGCGGCGATCGCGCTGCGCTTGGCGACGGCCCGGCCGGACTCGCGAGCGACGGGGGCGGCGGTCACGGAGGCGTCCGCGCGCCCTTCGCGCCGCAGCAGGGACCCGACGGACACGACCGGGGTGACGCCGGTGGTGTGGATGGCGGCGATCGCGTCACCGTCGACGACGGGCTTCGCGTTCTCGGGTGCCGAGGCCTGCTCGGGGATCGCCGGCGTGACCGGGGACGAGGTGCGCTGCACCGGTGCGTTCCGGCGCATCAGCTCCGCCACGGTGACCCTGCCGGTGGGCGGCAGCTTGTTACCGACGCGGTGCTCGTACGTTGCCACGGTAGGACGACCTCCAGGGACTGTGCGACCCGGACAGGTCTACCGGAGTGACGGTATGTCATCCAAGTGCTACTCACCCGCTCGTCGCGGCTAACCCGTTCGGCTGAACTCCGTTCGGCGGGTGAGAGGCACCGCTAGCCGATCGCCACGACCTGGAAGGCCTCGGCGACCCGGCCCTCGGGAAGATCGAAACGCCTGGCCACCGAGCTGCCGGCGGTGCGCAGCAGCTCGTCGAGGTCCGTGCGATGAGCGGTTTGCGAAATGTGTGCGCGAAGTGAGGCAACCTTCTTGTCGAACACGCTCGTGATGTCCACCACGTGGTTCGCCCGCTCCTGGGGGGCGGCCATCAGCCACATCTCCGGGACGGTCCACGCCTCGAGGCCCTCGTCGGCGAGCAGCTCCGGATGGGCGAACGGGTTGCGGGCGTCCGGGTACACGGCCGCGATCGCCGCCTCTCCCGCCGCCCGGTGGTCCGGATGCGAGGCGCCGATCCGTTCCCACCAGATCTCGGGGGACTGGGTCAGCACGCGGTGGGGCCGGACCCGGCGGATCTGACGGCTGATGTCCCGGCGCAGCGCGATGTCCGCGACGAGGCGGCCGTCCGGGTATCCGAGGAACGTGACGTCGGAGACGCCGAGCTCCTTCGCGGCGGCCCGCTGCTCGGCCTCCCGCAGCGGGCCCATCTCGGCGCGCGGGGTGTCGTCGAAGCCGCCGGCGTCACCGGACGTGCAGATGCAGTAGGCGACGTCGATCCCGGCCTCGACCCAGGACGCGACCGTCCCGGCGGCACCGAAGTCCACGTCGTCCGGGTGCGCGGTGACGACGAGGACCCGCTCGACGTCCGTTCGGGGAGTGGGCACGGTCCAGGACTCTACGACCCCGTCCGCGCGACCCCCGGTCAGTGGCTGGTCGGGTACTTGTTCCGCTCGGCCTTGAGGCCGTTCCAGCCCATCAGCCCGCCGCCCGCGGCCAGCAGGACACCGATGATGTCCATCGTGAGACCGCCGGAGGTGAACAGCAGGCCGAGCAGGGCGAGCCCGGCCGCGCCGCCCGCGGCCGGCCAGCGGGAGCGGGAGTAGGCCGCGATCTCCGCGCCCGCCGCCCCCTTCTTCTTGGCGGCGTTGGACAGCATCGCCACGTAGCCGACGTGGCCCAGCGCGGCGAGCAGGCCGACGAGAGCGATGAGTGTGAACACGATCCCCATGGTCTCCACACTGCCACGACCGGGCCCCACCGTGGGGTGGATCCGCCCGCGGGTCGCCGAGGTCAGGGGCGAAATCCCGGGGAGCGGGTGCTCAGCGCGTACCCAGCCGGCCGCGGCCGAGCCGCAGCAGCATCATCGCGAGCTCGCGACCCTCGGGGCCGAGGTCGCGGAAACGCTGCAGCACGGTCATCTCGCGGCTGTAGACGATGCGCGGGCCGCCCGCGGCCATCCGGGCCACGCCGATCCGCTTGGAGACCTCGGTGCGCCGCTTGATCAGGCGCAGGATCTCGGAGTCGAGGTGGTCGATCTCCAGCCGCAGCTCGGCGATCTCCTCGGCGGACGGCACGTCGTCGGTGCCGGTCGTGTCGGTCCGGGTCGCATCGGTCCGGGTCGCATCGGTCGCGGGAACGGCTGCCGGGGGTGCGGCGGGCGGGGTGGGTCCCGTCGCGGAACGGTCCTCGGTCACGGACATGGTCTCCTCCTGGTGCGGGTCCACCGGCTCCCGACGCACGAACGCCCCGGTGTCCAGTGGACTCCGGGGCGTCGGGTGATCTGCGTCAGGCAGCGCGATCGACGGGTGCCGGAATCCGGTACCCGTAGAAAAATCGGCTGGTGCGGTGCACGGGCGGGAGTCTGCCACACCGACGGCGTCGGCGGCAGTGTCGGTACTCCCGTGCAGCGGTGTCGGTTCGGGAACCGCCACCCCGCGGAGGTACCGTGTTCGACACGATGAGCGCTCTGTTCGAACTTCCCGCCCAGGCTCCGGTGGAGCCGAAGACCGCGCGCGGCGCCGCGCTGCTGGAGGGCCTCAACCCGAAGCAGCGCGAGGCCGTCACGCACGCGGGCGGCCCGCTGCTGATCGTCGCGGGGGCCGGCTCGGGCAAGACGCGGGTGCTCACCCACCGGATCGGCTGGCTGCTCGCCGAACGGGACGTGCACCCGGGCGAGATCATGTCCATCACCTTCACGAACAAGGCCGCGGCCGAGATGAAGGAGCGGGTGGACGCGCTGGTCGGGCGCCGGTCCGCGGCGATGTGGGTCTCCACGTTCCACTCGATGTGCGTGCGCATCCTGCGCCGGGAGGCCAAGCACCTCGGGGTGCGCAGCGCCTTCTCGGTCTACGACGCGGACGACTCGCGCCGCCTCGTCGGGCTCGTCGCGCGGGACCTGGAGCTGGACCCGAAGAAGTTCGCCCCGCGCGCGCTCGCCGCGCAGATCTCGAACCTCAAGAACGAGCTGCTGTCCCCGGACGACGCGGCGTCGCGCTCGGGCAACGAGCACGAGCGCCGCATCGCCGAGGTCTACGCGAACTACCAGTCCCGGCTGCGCCAGGCGAACGCGTTCGACTTCGACGACCTGATCATGGAGACGGTCTCGCTGCTGCAGCGGATGCCCGCCGTCGCCGAGTACTACCGCCGCCGTTTCCGGCACGTGCTGGTGGACGAGTACCAGGACACGAACCACGCGCAGTACGTGCTGGTCCGCGAGCTGGTGGCGCCCGCCACGGCGGACGCGCGGCCCGCCGAGCTGTGCGTCGTCGGGGACTCGGACCAGTCCATCTACGCGTTCCGCGGCGCGAACATCCGGAACATCACCGAGTTCGAGCAGGACTTCCCGGACGCCGCCACGATCCTGCTGGAGCAGAACTACCGCTCCACGCAGACGATCCTCAGCGCGGCCAACACCGTCATCGCCCGCAACCCGAACCGCCGGGACAAGCGGCTGTGGTCGGACCAGGGGGACGGCGAGAAGCTCGTCGGCTACGTCGCGGACAACGAGCACGACGAGGCGAGCTTCATCGGCCAGGAGATCGACCGGCTCGTGGACTCCGGGGAGTTCCGCAACTCCGACATCGCGATCTTCTACCGGACCAACGCGCAGTCCCGCGTCTTCGAGGACGTGTTCCTGCGGATCGGGCTGCCGTACAAGGTCGTCGGCGGGGTGCGCTTCTACGAGCGCAAGGAGATCCGGGACGCGCTGGCCTACCTGCGGGTGCTCTCGAACCCCGAGGACACGGTGAGCCTGCGCCGGATCCTCAACGTGCCCAAGCGCGGCATCGGGGACCGGGCAGAGGCCGTCGTCGCGGAGTACGCGGAGCGCGAGCGCATCTCGTTCGCCCAGGCCCTGCGCGTCGCGGCGGAGCAGCCGCAGCGGCTGCACGCGCTCGCCACCCGCTCGCAGCGGAACATCGCGGGCTTCCAGACGATGATGGACGAGCTGCGCGAGCTGGTGGAGCGGGGTGACGAGACCTCGGAGATCCTGGAGGCCGTCTACGGCCGCACCGGCTACGTCTCCGAGCTGGAGGCGAGCGAGGACCCGCAGGACGGCACGCGCCTGGAGAACCTCGCCGAGCTGGTGACGGTCGCGCGCGAGTTCGCCGGGGACGCCGCGGTCGCCGATCTCGAGGTGGCCGAGGACCCCGACAGCGACACAGCCGCCGGTGCCCCCGAACCCGGGTCGCTCGCCGCGTTCCTGGAGCGGGTCGCGCTCGTCGCGGACGCGGACTCCATCCCGGACGACGACGCCGGCATGGTCACCCTGATGACCCTGCACACCGCGAAGGGCCTCGAGTTCCCGGTCGTGTTCCTCACCGGCTGGGAGGACGGGATCTTCCCGCACATGCG
>JAOZVV010000100.1 GCA_025869365.1 Pseudonocardia sp. | reverse complement strand
GGTACATCCCGGCCGTATACGGCCGGGATGTACCGCGGACGCTGATCATCCCCGGCTCGGGGGGCGGTCCGCCCTGCTTCCTGGCCGGCGCCCGTCCCGATGGTGCGTCGGTGTGCGCAGAGCAAAGGGGGGCGCAGGGCACCCCGGCGGCTCAGCGCGCGCTGGAGGAGAGCGACGCGCTCGTGACCAGGCTGATGATCGCCAGGCCGATCACGAGGTGGATGACCGCCGTCGCGATCCGCACCGTCCACGTGTCCGAGTTCAGCAGCGGGAGCACCGCGGCGACGGCGGTCAGCAGGCCCGCGATCCAGCCGAAGTAGGCCATTGGGCTGGGGGTGCTGAGCAGCAGGACGTGCGCCAGGCCCGTCGCGGCCAGCGCGGCGACGGCGGCGAGGGTGCACAGCAGGATGGTCCGCGAGTCCCCGACCGGGCCGGAGTTGATCGGCGCGAGGTACGGGATCTGGAGCAGGACCCGCACGATCAGCAGACCGACCAGACCGATCAGGGCCGCCACGACGGCCGTCGCGACACCGCCCGCCCAGAGCCTGCCGGCGTTGACCACCGGACCCCGCGGCGGCTCGGGACGGGACCGGGACGGCGGGAGCTTGCGGGTCTCCTGCGCCTCGCTCCAGTCGTCGAATTCCTGGTAGCCGCCGGCCATGGTGGTAGGTCCCCGTCCTGATCGCGAGCGGGCGCGGCGGAGGTCCGTCCGTCGCGCAGTGGCCACCGAGCCTCCCGCACGATGTCCCGGACGACGTGCAGGACGCGCCCGGGACCCCCCGGCGGGGTGAACCGTGATCGACCCGACCGGGACGTTACCGCAGGCCCGGCCGCCCGCCCAGCTGCCGAGCGATCAGCCGCCGAGTGCGGCGAGCGCCGCCGCTGCCTGGGCGTGTACGGACGCCAGCCGGGCGTCGGCGAGCGCACCGTCCTCGATGCCCTCGGTCCCCATGTGCCCGGCGGCGTAGCGGGTGTAGACACCCGCGCCGATGCAGGCGGAGCGCCAGCGGGCGAACGCCAGGAAGTAGTCCAGGTCCGCCGCGATGCGCTCGCCCCTGCCGGACCGCTCGGCGTAGCGGGCCACCACCTCGGCGGCCTCGGGCCAGCCGTCGAGCACGGTCGGACCCGACGTGATCGCTCCCTGGGTGTCCCCCGGGCGTTCCCAGGAGGCGATCAGCCAGCCGAGGTCCGCCAGCGGGTCGCCCAGCGTGGCGAGCTCCCAGTCGAAGATCGCGCCGATGGCGCCGTCCGGGCGGAAGGAGAGGTTCCCCGGGCGGTAGTCGCCGTGCGCGATCCGCAGCTCCGGGTCCTCCGGCATGCGGGCGACCAGCTTCTCGTGCACGGCGTCGATCACGGACAGGTCCTGCACGGCCGAGGCGTGGACCTGCCGGTTCCAGCGGCGCAGCTGGCGCTCGAGGTAGCTGCCGGACCGCTTGAGGTCCCCGAGGCCCACGGCTTCGGGGTCCACCTTGTGCAGCTCGGCGAGGACGTCCGCGCAGGCCAGGCCCGCCGCGTGCCGGCTGTCGACCGGCATGGCCGCGCCCGCCTCGGGGTCCCCGGGGACGACGCCGTCGACGAAGCCCATGACGTAGAAGTCCGCGCCGATCACGTCGTGGTCCGAGCAGAAGGCGACGGCCTGCGGCACCGGGACGGGTGTGGGGTCGAGCGCCGCGATGAACCGCCACTCGCGGCCCATGTCGTGCGCGGTGGCCAGGACACCGCCCAGCGGCGGGCGGCGCAGCGCCCACGGGTTCCCGGCGCCGTCCACGATCCGGAACGTCAGGTTGGAGTGCCCACCGGAGATGCGGTGCACCTCGACCGGCCCGTCCCCCACCGTCACCGCCGGCGCGTTCCCGGCGAGCCAGCGCGTCAGCGACTCCGCGGGTACCGGGTCCCCGACGACGTCCCCGTCGATGTCCCCGCTGGTCTCGCTGTCGATCTCCGTCGATCCGCTCATGGCTGACATTACAACCGTTCAGGAGCCGGTTTGGGGACGTGCCCTACCTCACCCGGCCGTCGGCGGCGTCTCAGACGGGCAGGACCAGGGCCTTGAGCAGGCGATCGACCTCGGCGGCCGGGTCCGCGGTGAGGCCTGCGTGCACCGGCCCCGGCCGGACCACCGTGCTCCGCGGGGCGGTGAGGCGCCGGAACCGGCGGCCGATGTCCTCCCCCGCCCCCGGCCCGGACGCGGCGAGGGCGCCATCGGTGCGGCGGTCCGACCGCGGGGGCTCCGGAACCGCACAGATCGCGGCCGCGACCTCCAGCAGCGCGGTGACCGCCTCGGTGTCCACGTGCCGGTCCAGGGCGCGCAGCCGCACCTCGTCGACGTGCGTGCGGCCGCCGAGGTAGTCCAGCGCCCGGCAGTACAGCAGGACACCGACGTTGACGGACTCGCCGCGCTCGGGCCGCGGCACCGCCCGCAGGAGCGCGTACTCGTAGGTGTGCAGGGTCGCCTGACTCATCTGGGCAGCCGCCCCACCAGCCACGACGGCGGGTTCGGCGCCCGCGTGACCGGCCGGGCGCGGCCCGCCGCCGCCGTCTCCCGCACCCCCGGGAGCCACGTGTCCCGGGCGGCGACCCTCGCCGCGAGCACGTCCACATAGGCGTCGCGGACGTCGTCCGGGCTCTCGAAGCCGGGCTCGTCGGTCAGCCACAGGTCCGGCACCGCGTCCGCGGCGGCCCGCAGCGTCTCCCGCGTGACGAGCGGCGCGAGCGCCCGGTTCGCCGCGTCCAGGTCCGGGTCCGAGCCGAGCAGGACGTGGTCCCGGGCGTCGTAGGGACGGGCGGCCACGGCGGCCGGATCGGCCAGCGCCGCCTGCCAGCCGTGGTGGAAGGTCAGGGTGGCTCCGTGGTCGATCAGGTACGGGCCGCGGTGCCAGAGCAGCATGTTCGCGTTCCGCCAGGAGCGGTCCACGTTGCCCACCAGCGCGTCGAACCAGAGGACGCGGCCGGCGAAGTCCGGACCGGGATCGAAGGCGAGCGGGTCGAAGTCCAGCGCGCCGGGCAGGAAGTCCAGCCCCAGGTTGAGGCCTCGGGAGTTCCGCAGCAGGTCCTGCACCTCGTGATCCGGCTCGGTGCGGCCGAGCGCGGGATCGAGGTCGACGGTGACGAGCTCGGGTACCGGCAGGCCGAGCGCGCGGGCGAGCTCACCGCTGACGATCTCGGCGACGAGGACCTTGCGCCCCTGCCCCGCGCCGTGGAACTTCACGACGTAGGTGCCGAGGTCGTCGGCCTCCATCAGCCCGGGCAGCGACCCGCCCTCACGCAGTGGCGTGATGTAGCGGGTCGCGATGACGTGGCGCAGCACGCGATCCTCCCTCCGCTCCGGGGTCGGAGCCGGTGGGCCCGCGGGGGCCCGCCGACGATGATCCCGTGCCGGGACGACCGGTGGTCCGGCGGGACGGAGGACGGCGCGCCCCGCATACGGGGCGGCCCCGGCCGGAGAAGCCCGCCACGGTCGCGTGGTGACGAGTTCCCCCGCCGGGGCCCGGCCGTTTCCCGACCGTCCGGCGTCAGTTGCCGCGGGTGGTGAACAGCGCCTGGGTGTTCTCGTCCTGGGGCGCGGGGCGGCGGGCGGGGAGCGGGTGCGAGTGCAGCGACGCCATCCCGACGGCCGGGGTACCGGTGCCGGGCGTCCGGACCTGACCGTGGGCGGGCGCGGGCCGGGCCGCGTCACCGAACTCCGCACGGGGCTCGTCCTGCACCCGTGCCGCCTGCATCTGGGCCCCCTGCATCTGGCCCCCCTGCACCTGGGCCGCCTGCCCGTGGCCCTCGACGCCCGCGCGGTACTCCGACGCGGACTCCGCGGCGTGCTCGGCCATCCGCACGGCCGCGGTACGACGTTCCGCCGCCCGCAGGGCCGCGCTCGAGCCGCCGGTGCCGTTCGCCCAGCGCTGCGCCGGTGCGGCGGGCGCCTCCTGGGTCACGTAGACCGGCTCGGGGGCGGGCGGTTCGGTGACCTTCCGGTCGAAGAGCAGGTGATCGAGGCTGAAGCGGCCCGGGCCGGTCGCGGCGATCGCGATGCAGACCGCGATGATCATACCGACGAGCTCCCAGCCGCCGTCCTTGACGAAGACGCCGTTCTTCGCGTGCACGAAGTAGATCGCCCCGGCCATCACGAAGGTCATCGCGCCGCCGGCCCAGGTCACGAAGATGCCCGACGCGATCAGGATCGACCCGACCAGCTCTGCGACCAGCGTGAACGCGGTGGCGACGATCGCGATCGGGATGCCGAAGTTGTTGAACACACCCGCCGTCGCGGTGAAGCCCGTGCCGACGAACGTGTCCCACACGTGGGCGAGCATGACGAAGGAGACGAGCAGGCGCGCTCCGAGCAGGAGCAGGTCGCGGAAGGGGCCGGGAAGGGTTCTGAGCATCGGGGAGCTCTCCAGACGGTGATCGACTAACTCCGTTGGGTGGCGACGCTAGACCGAATCCGAGCCGGCGTAGGTCCGAACGGCGGCTTTGCGGTGATGCGTCACCGAGGTGCGACGAGCAGCACATCGGCGCCACTCGACTGTGTAACGCACGAACGGGGCCGCGGTTACGGACCGTTCACCTCTACTGACCCTCCGCCGATCGTCGATCATGACCGCTGATCCCCCGACGACTGCCGCACATCCCGAACCCCCAGGTGGGAAGGGGTCAGGCAGGCAGCAGCTCCCGCCACCGCTTCGTGGCGGCACGGCCGGTGCCGATGTCCGCGAGACCACGGAGCGCATCCACGTGGGCCGCGCCGGTGACGATCGTGACGCCCAGGCCGAGCGCGCTCAAGGCCGCGTCGACCAGCGACGGGTCCGGCGACGGCATGCCGTTCGGCCGAACGAAGGTGATCTTGTAGAGCGTCCCCGCGGCACGCAGCTTCACCCCACCGCCGAACCAGTACCACGGATAGGTGACGTCGGAGATCTCCTCGAGCGCGACGTCGAAGTGCGGCTCCCCGTCGGTGAACGTGATCCGGCCGCCGGCCGAGACGAGGTAGCCGGGGCGGTTCTGCAGGCCGCCGATGATCCAGGCGGGACTGGCGAGGACGGTGCTGGCGGTCATGACGTGCCTCCTGTGCGGTGTGCTCTTCCGGTGCCGCTCCAGCACACCGCGTCGAGCCCCGCGAACCCAGCGCACCGCCACCACACCTGACGGTGGTGCTGTCCACACCTTGCCCGGAGCACATCGGCTTGCGGGACACCGGCGAGCGGACCGGGGCATGATGTCTCGGTGTCCTCCGAAACAGCTGCCGCCGAGCACCTCGACATCACCGCCACTCCGGAGTGGACCGCGCTGACCGAGCACCACGCGGCGGTCGAGCCGCGGCACCTGCGCGGGCTGTTCGCCGACGACCCGGGCCGCGCGGAGGCCCTGACCACCACCGGGGCGGACCTCGTCCTGGACTGGTCCAAGCACCGCGTCACCCGCGAGACCTTGCCCCTGCTCACGGCGCTCGCCGAGCGGGCCGGGCTGCCGGCGCGGATCCGGGCGATGTTCTCCGGCGAGCACATCAACACCAGCGAGGACCGGGCCGTCCTGCACACGGCGCTGCGGCTCCCCCGGAGCGCGACGCTGACGGTCGACGGCCGCGACGTCGTCGCGGACGTCCACGCCACCCTGGACGCGATGGGCGCGTTCACCGACCAGTTCCGCTCGGGAGAGTGGACGGGCGCGACCGGCGAGCGGATCCGCACGGTCGTCAACATCGGGATCGGCGGCTCGGACCTCGGCCCGGTCATGGCCTACGAGGCGCTCAAGGACTACGCCCAGCGGGATCTCGAATGCCGCTTCGTGTCCAACATCGACCCCACGGACCTCACCGAGGCCACCCGGGACCTGGACCCGGCGACGACGCTGTTCGTGGTGTCGTCCAAGACCTTCACCACGCAGGAGACGCTCACCAACGCGCGCAACGCGCGGACCTGGCTGGTCGACGGCCTCGGGAACGAGAAGGCCGTCGCGAAGCACTTCGTGGCGGTGTCGACCAACGCGGAGAAGGTGCGCGAGTTCGGCATCGACGAGGCCAACATGTTCGGCTTCTGGGACTGGGTGGGCGGGCGCTACTCGGTGGACTCCGCGATCGGGCTCTCGCTGATGATCGCGATCGGCAAGGAGCACTTCGCCGAGTTCCTCGCCGGGATGCACGCGATCGACGAGCACTTCCGCACCGCGCCGTTCACCGACAACCTGCCGGTGATCTCCGGGCTGCTCAACATCTGGTACGCCAACTTCTTCGGCGTCGAGACGCACGCGGTGCTCCCGTACTCCCAGTACCTGCACCGGCTGCCGGCCTACCTGCAGCAGCTGACGATGGAGAGCAACGGCAAGTCCGTGCGCGGCGACGGGTCCCCGGTCACCACCGTGACCGGCGAGATCTTCTGGGGCGAGCCCGGCACCAACGGCCAGCACGCCTTCTACCAACTGCTGCACCAGGGCACCCGGCTCGTCCCCGCGGACTTCATCGGCTTCGGCCGGCCCAACCACGAGCTCCCCGGTGAGGGGGCGGCGGACTCCCACGACCTGTTCATGTCCAACCTGTTCGCCCAGACCGCGGCGCTCGCCTTCGGCAAGACGGCCGAGGAGATCGCGGCCGAGGGCACCCCCGCGGACGTGGTGCCGCACAAGGTCATGCCCGGCAACCGGCCCACCTCGACGATCCTCGCCGAGAAGCTCACGCCGTCCGTGCTGGGCCAGCTGATCGCGTTCTACGAACACCAGACGTTCGTCGAGGGCACGATCTGGGGTATCGACTCCTTCGACCAGTGGGGCGTCGAGCTCGGCAAGGTCATGGCGAAGCAGTTCGGGCCCGCGCTCCACGGCGCCGACCCGGACATGTCCGCGCTGGACTCCTCCACGCAGGCGTTGATCGAGCGCTACCGGGCCTACCGCGGGCGGTCCTGACCGCGGACCCGAGCTCGGGCGGGCGGGCGCGGGCACACTGGGTGCCGTGCCCGCCCGTCGCCTGCTGCTCCTGGCCGTCCCGGTCGTCCTCGTGCTGGGAGGTCTCGCCGTCTGGCTGGTCTACGCCGCGGCCACCGGGACCGGCCCGAGCGAGCAGGACGTCTCGGCGCTCACCGGGGCGATCGACGCGCGGTCCGACGGGCTGACCGGGGTGGTCGTCGCGCTCACGACCCTCGGCAGCACGGCCGCGATGGCGGTTCTCGCGATCGTCGCGGGGCTGGTGCTCTGGGCCCGGCGACGCTGGGTGGACGGGCTGTTCCTGATCGGCACCATGGCCACGGCCGCGGGCGTGTTCACCCTGGTCAAGAACATCCTGGACCGGCCGCGGCCGCCGGTGGCGGACCGGCTGCTGCCGGTGACGAACGAGTCCCTGCCGTCCGGGCACGCGACCATGTCCGTGGCCGTGATCGGCGCGCTCGTGGTGCTGGCCTGGCCCGTGCTGACCGCGGGGCTGCGGGTCGCCGCGGTCGTCGTCGCGGGGTCCTGGATCGCGGCCGTCGGCGTCACCCGGATCTACCTGGGCGTGCACTGGTTCAGCGACGTGCTGGCCGGCTGGGCGACGGGGGCGGCGTGGCTCGCGGTCTGCACGACCGTCCTGGTGCTCCACCGGCGCCGGACCGCCGCCGTCCCGGCGGTCTAGGCCTGTTCCCTGCTGCACCACCAGGTGCTGCGCCCGCCCACCGTGCCGTGCCGCATCTCGGCGCCGCAGCGCGGGCAGTGCCCGTCGACGTGCCGGTGCTCGATGATCGTCCCGGTGTGCACGCCGCCCTTCTCGATCGCGGCCGCGAGGGACCTCTCCAGGCTGCGGTGGAGCCGGTCGAGCTCCGCGCGCTCCAGCTCGTCGGCCCTCGCGGACGGGCTGATCTTCGCCTGCCACAGGGTCTCGTCCGCCAGCAGGTTCCCGACACCGGCGAGCACGCTCTGGTCCAGCAGCCGCGCCTTGACGGCCATCCGGCTCCGCGCGACCCGGGTGCGGAAGTCCGCGAGCGAGATGTCCTCGGCGTCCGGGCCCAGGCCGTCGAGGTTCGGTTCGAGCCGGACGCGGCCGAGGCGGCGTTTGTCGAAGAGCCGGAGCCGGCCGCCGTCGGCGAAGACCATGGTGAAGCGGTCCCACTCGGGCTTGCGGGGTTGGCGGTCCGGCCGCTCGGGGCCGCCGCCGATGCGCTCGCCGTCGGAGCCGGTGACGATGATCCGGCCGCCCATGCCCAGGTGGACGCCCAGCGTGGGCCCCTCCTCGCCGTCCCGGTTCTCCGTCTCGCACCACATCGTCTTGCCCCGGCGATGGGCGACGGTCAGCGTCCCGCCGACCAGCGCCTTCGCGATCTCGCCGGGCGGGTGCGGGCGGCAGACCCACTCGTCGTTGTCGTCGATCGCCGTGATCTCGCGGTCCAGCGCCGTCATCAGGACCTGACGGGCGCTCTCCACCTCGGGCAGTTCGGGCACGTGATCAGTCTGGCTGCGGCGCGGAACACCCGCGCGCCGAACCGTCGTTGAGCCCGGTGTGACACGCATGCGGGTACGCGCGCCGGAGCTGCGCGGTCGGCGCTGGCTGAACACCGGCGGGCGGGACGTCTCCCTCGCCGGGCTCCGCGGGAAGATCGTCCTGCTGGACTTCTGGACGTTCTGCTGGGTGAAGCTCGGTTAACGTACCCCCGTGAGCAACCCGCAGCAAGCTACCCGCGCTGTCATCTACGCGCGGGTTTCGCAAGACCGTGACGGAACCGCGCGATCCGTTGATCAACAGCTCGACGCGTGTCGGAAGCTCGCGGTGGAGCGCGGGTTCAACGTCGTCCGTGAGTTGTGGGACAACGACATCTCCGCGTACGCAGGGAAGCGACGACCTGCGTACGAACAGCTCCTAGAGGTCATCCGCGAGGGCAAGACCGACGCCGTGATCGTGTGGGAGCAGTCCCGCCTGACTCGTCTGTCGCCGGATCCTGAAATCTGACCCCCTGGCGGTTCGGGAATCTTGACCCCTC
>JAOZVV010000099.1 GCA_025869365.1 Pseudonocardia sp. | reverse complement strand
GCGGGAACAGCAACGACTGCTGCACCGCCCAGAAGATCCACTCGGTCTTGCGGGCGGCGATCGCCAGTGCGTAGGACAGCGCCCCGATCCCGACGCCGAAGATCCCGAGCATCAGCAGCCCGACCAGCACGTGCAGCGGATGGAGCACGAACCCGAACGGGATCGCGACGAGCGTGATGATCGCGGCCTGGACGACGAGCGGGGTCAGCTCCTTGAGCGCGCGGCCGATCATCAGGGCGGAGCGGGACAGCGGCGTCGCCAGGATCCGTTCGAAGGCGCCGGTCATGATCTCGAACTGCAGGTTCGAGCCGGTCATCGACGTCCCGAACATCGTGATCATGACGATGACGCCGGGCAGGAACCACTGCAGCGACGAGCCGCCGAAGGTCGCCGAGTCCCCGGCGAGCCCGGCGAGCAGCGGCCCGAACAGGCCGAGGAACACCAGCGGCTGGACCAGCGAGAAGATCAGCGAGAACGGGTCCCTGACGATGGTCAGCGTCTCGCGCCACCAGACGTTGCGGATGTCCGAGACGATCCCCGACGGCGCGGTGACCGGGGGTGCGGGGAGGACGGCGGTCATCAGGCTTCCCCTTCGCGCAGGCTGCGGCCGGTGAGGTTGAGGAACACGTCGTCGAGGGTGGGCTGGCGGGCGGAGGCCGCGACGACGTCGATCCCGGCGATGCGCAGCCGGTCCAACACCCCGGGCATCGCGTGCGAGGCGGCCTCCACCCTGATGGACAACGCGATCCCGTCCGGCCCGGGGCGTTCTGCCGGTTCCCCGCCGTCGAGATCACCGCCCTCGGCGGCCAGCGCGGTGCGGGCCGCCCCCACCTGCTCCGGCCGGACGACCACGGTGAGCCGGTCCCCGGCCTGCTTCGCCTTCAGCGCGTCCGCGGTGTCGTCCGCGATGATCCGCCCGTGGTCGATGATCACCACCCGCTCGGCCATGGTGTCCGCCTCGTCGAGGTAGTGGGTGGTCAGCACGATCGTGGTGCCGCGCTCGGCCCGGATCCGCGAGATGTGCTCCCACAGGTTCGCCCGGTTCTGCGGGTCCATGCCGGTGGACGGCTCGTCCAGGAAGAGCAGCCGCGGCGTGTGGACGAGGCCGAGCGCGATGTCCAGCCGCCGCTTCTGGCCGCCGGACAGGGAGCTGACCTTGCGCATCTTCATCGACCCGAGGTCCAGCGTCTCGAGCAGGGACTCGCCGCTCGCCGTGGCGTCCGCCTTGCTCATCCCGTAGAAGCGGCCCTGCATCAGCAGCTCGTCCCAGACCCGGTAGCTGTGCCCGGCGCCGTCCTTCTGCCCGATGTAGCCGATGCGCCGCCGCACCTCCGCCGGGTTCTCGGCGACGTCCAGCCCGGCGACCCGGGCCCGCCCGGACGTCGGCGGGAGCAGGCTCGTGAGCATGCGCAGCGTCGTGGACTTGCCGGCGCCGTTCGGTCCGAGGAACGCGACGAGCTCGCCCTCGGCCACGTCGAGGTCGACCCCCCGGACGGCCTCGATCGTCTCCTTGCCCACCGTGAAGCTGCGGGTGAGCGCTTCGGTGTGGATCATCATCTCCCCGGATTCCGTACGGTGTACTGGGTAGTGCCAAATAGCATACACTGTACGGAGTGTGCGGGCGAGGAGGTTCCGATAATGGATGAAACGGACATCGCGGCCGAGGTCTGGGGCACCCCCGAGGGCCAGGCGATGGTCGAGCTGCTCTGGAACCCGCCGGCGCCCTCGGCCCGGGGCCCGAAACAGAGGCTCAGCCTGGACCAGGTGGTCACGGCGGGGATGGAGGTCGCCGGCGCGCTGGGCGCCGCCGAGCTCTCCATGCGCAAGGTCGCCCAGCACCTGGGGGTGGGGACGATGAGCCTCTACACCTACGTCCCCGGCCGGGACGAGCTGTTCGAGCTGATGATCGACCGCGCGTGGGCGGACCGGCGGTTCCCGGACCGGGCGCTGTCCTGGCGGGCCCAGGCCGAGTTCCACGCGCACGAGGCCTGGCGGATGTACCAGGACCATCCCTGGCTCATCCACGCCAACCTCTGGCGGATGCCCCTGGGGCCGCACGTCCTCGACGTGCAGGAGGACCTCTACCGCGCGACGCTGCTCACCGGGCTCGACGAGCGCACCGCCGGGCGGATCGCGAACCTGGTCGAGTCCCACGTCTTCGGGGCCGCCCGCAGCGCCGTGACGGACACGAGCGCCTCCGCCCAGACCGGGGTCACCGCCGACGCCTACTGGGACTCCCGCGCCGGCTTCTGGCAGACCTACTACTCCGCCGAGCGCTTCCCGGCGATGACCCGGATCTGGGAGGCGGGCGGCTTCGACGACGAGTCCGCGGACACCACCTGGGAGTTCGGCCTCGCGCTGCTCCTCGACGGCGTCGAACGGCTCGCGGGTCAGGCCACCGGAACCGGCGCCGCCGGGGTGTAGGGCGACCGCGCGGTGACGAGCTCGTGGACGGACCGCAGCTTGTCCAGCACCGCCGGGGTCAGCACGAACGGGTAGAGGTCCGCGTTCCCCATGGACCGGTTGACCGCGTTGAGGGCGTAGGTCAGCGGCAGCCAGGTGTCCACGATCTCGGCGAAGTCCGAAGGCGTCTCCCGCGGCTCGGACACCAGCTCCTCGTCCCGCCTGACCTGCACGTTCTGCGGGCCGTTGACCACCACGCCGAACGCCGCGGCGGTCTGGGAGGTGTCCCGGATGTGCAGGTAGTGGGCGAAGGTCTCGGCCCAGTCCTCCCACGGGTGCGCGGTCGCGTAGGTGCTGACGAAGGTCCGGTCCCAGTTCGCGGGCGGGTCCGAGTCGTAGTGGCGCTGCAGCGCCTGCCCGTAGTCCGCGCGCTCGTCGCCGAAGACCCTCCGGAAGTCCTCGGAGCGGCCGGTCCGCTCCACGAGCACCTCCCAGTACCAGTGGCCGGTCTCGTGCCGCAGGTGCCCGAGCAGGGTCCGGTAGGGCTCGTCGAGCTGGATGCGCAGGCGCTCGCGGTGCCCGGCGTCGCCCTCGGCGAGGTCGAGGGTGACGACACCGTTCGCGTGCCCGGTGATCACGTCGGAGTTCTCGCTGGAGAGCAGGTCGAAGGCCAGACCCCCGTGTTCGTCCCCGCCCACCCCGGGGCCCCGGCCGACGACCGGGAGCCTCAGGTCGTCCAGCTGGTAGATCAGCCGCCGCTTGGCCGCCTCGGTGAGGGCGAAGGCGGCGAGGCCCTCGGCGTCGTCGTCGGAGGGGCGGGTGCGGGTCAGCGCGCAGCAGCCGCACAGGGGCGCGGTGTCGTCAGGCGTGGGGTCCTCGGCCAGCCAGTTGCAGGAGGCGAGCACGAGGTTGGCGCACGCCCGCCGGCCGGCCCGCTCGACGAAACCCCGCTCGGCGCGCGAGAAGGCGATCTCGGTGGAGCAGGTGAGGCACACGGAGTTCTCGAAGAACACCAGGGCCGAGCAGTGGGGACAGGTGAAGGCGCGCACCGTCCCTGCTACCCCGCCTCGACGCGTTCCATGTCCACGGCCACCGTCATCACGCTCTTGGCCGAGTCCGTGAAGATCACGCCCTTGAGCGGTGGCACGTCGCCGTAGTCCCGGCCGTGGGCGAGGACGACGAACGACGAGTCGACGAGCCGGTCGTTCGTCGGGTCCAGGTCCCGCCAGTCGTCCCCGGTCCAGACCGAGACCCAGGCGTGCGACGCGTCCGCGCCGCGCACCTTGGGCCTGCCGGGCGGCGGCCTCGTCTCCAGGTAGCCGCTGACGTAGCGGCCGGCGAGGCCCATCGAGCGCAGCCCGGACACCGCGAGGTGCGCGAAGTCCTGGCAGACGCCCTCGCCGCCCTCGAGCAGGTCGAGCACGGTGGAGCGCACGCTCGTCGACCCGCTGACGTAGGTGAAGTCCCGGTGGATCCGCGCGCACAGGTCCCCGACGGCCTCGCCGAGCGGGCGGCCCGGGGTGAACGACGGGCGCGCGTACTCTGCGACCTCGGGGAGCGCCGGCAGCCGCGGCGAGGCGACGGCGAAGGTCCGGGCGTCGAGCACCGCGGCGGACGTGCCGGTGAGCAGGTCCCGGACCTCCTCCCACGGCCGCTCCGCGGGGGCAGGTTCCGGCCGGTCGACGACGACGGTGCTCCGGGCGAGGACGGTGAGCTCGCGGTGCGGGGACCGGAGCACGAAGTAGGTGGAGCGGTTGCCGAACGCGTCGACGTGCTCGCGCAGCTCGTCCGGCGCGGGGTCCAGGACGACCTCCACCGGCCCGCAGCGCTGGTCCGGCTGGTCGCGGGGGAGCAGGTGGGCCCGGCCGAAGCTCGTCGAGACGTCGTCGGAGTAGGCGTAGTGCGTCCGGTGGGTGATGCGGTAGGTGGTCCCCGGTGCTCTCCGGATCACGGCGTCGCCACCAGCGGGTCGTAGGGGCGGGGTCCGCGGGTGGGCGCGAAGTGCGCCGCCGCGACCTGGTCCGCGAGCCTCGACAGGTCGTCCCCGAGCCCGGCGAGCAGCAGCCGCAGGCCGGGTCGGGTGCCGTCCCCGGCGCGCGCGGCGGCCGCCCGGAGGTCCGCCTCCGCCAGCCGCGCGAGGGCGTCCGTCAGCGCATCCGGGACGGGGCCGGGCAGCGTCGTGAGGTCCTCGCCGAGCCGGGCGAGCTGGTAGGCGACGGCGCGCGGGTTGTCCCGGTCCGTCAGCAGCAGGCCGAGCACGGGCGCGAGGCCCGTTCGGCCGGCGTGCCGTCGGCGGTGGGTGATCACGCTCTCCGCGACGACGAGGACGGTCTCGGTGACGAGGCGGCCCGCGTGCCCGCCGAGGTCCTCGCCGAGGGTCTCCCGCAGCAGCGCGACGACGTGCTGGGCCCGCTCGATCCGCCGGCCGGCGTCGAGCAGGTGCCAGCCCGCGTCCCGGACCAGGCTCTCCGCCTCGATCCCGGACAGCGCGAGCAGGCCCTCCAGGACCTTGTTCAGCGCCCCGGAGACCAGCGCGCCGTCCAGGTCCGGGTCCGGCCCCGGCTCGGGGACGGTGCGGGTCGGCGGCACCGCCGCGAGGCGGTGGAGCAGCTCGTCGAGCCTGCTCAGGACCAGCCAGGTGTCCGTGGAGAGCTGCTCCCGCACGGCCTGCGCGGACTGGGTGAGCCGGTGCACCGCGAACGCGAGGCTGCCGGCCCGCTCCCGGTCCGCGAGCAGGGACTGCAGCTCCACCGCGGGCGGGGTGCGCCCCGGACTCCCGTCGAGGAAGCCGGGGTAGGTGTGGGTGATCCCGGTCGTCGCGCGGAGCAGCGCGCCGAGCGCGAGCGCGCCCGCGGGCTCGGGTGAGGTCCGGAAGTCCGCCCAGCGGTCCACGACCGCGCGCAGCAGCCGGGTCGTGTCCTCGGCCCGCTCGCTGTAGCGGCCGAGCCAGAACAGGTCCTCGGCGACGCGGGGCGAGATCCCCCGGACGGGGACGACGACCGGGAGCGGCCCCGTGTCGTCGGTCCAGGTCGCGGGGGTGGGCTCCGGGCGCTCGCCGACGATCCAGACGTCCTTCGCCAGCGTCGGGGTGCCCTCGAGGGCGGGGTGGCCGCCGTCGAGGGCCGGGACCTGCGCGAGGCCGCCGTCGAGGACCTCCCAGGTGCCGGCGCCGGTCGCGACGGCGAACGTCCGCAGCGAGACCGGCCGGGAGGACACCCCGGACGCGGACAGCACCGGCGTCGTGCTCAGCGGGACCGGCTCCTGCCCCGCCCAGGCGTACGGCTCGGCCTCGATCCGGGCGGCCAGCTCGGCCCGCCCCGCATCGGTGAGGTCCGCGCCGCGCACGGTGGTGCGGCCCTCGCCGCGCGCGATCGGCGTCAGGATCAGCTCCGGCAGCCGCGCGAGCACATGGGCGCGCGACAGCGCGTCCCCGCACCACCAGGTGCGCGTGGAGGGCAGCGCGAGCGGCTCGCCGAGAAGCGCCTCGCAGACCGCGGGCAGGTAGGGGAGCAGCCCGGGGTTCTCCAGCACCCCGCTGCCCAGGCCGTTGAGCACGGTCACCGAGCCGAGCCGGGCCGCCTCGACCAGGCCGGGCACGCCGAGCCGGGAGTCCGGGCGCAGGTCCAGCGGATCGCACCACGTGGCGTCGAGCCGGCGGAGCACCACGTCGACGGGCTCGAGGCGGCCCAGGCCGTGTCGGCCGAGGGCGTGCTGCCAGACCCGGCCGTCCCGGACGGTCAGCTCCGAGCCGAGCACCAGCGGGACGCCGAGCAGGGACGACAGCAGCGCCTGCTCGTAGGAGGTCTCCGAACCGGCGCCGGGATGGAGCAGGACGGTCCGCGGTTCGTCCGCCCCGGGCACCTCGGCCGCGAGACCGGTGCGCATCGCGTCGAAGAAGGGGCTGATCCGGCGGATCCGCGAGCGCCGGTGCAGGGCCGAGAGCACCCGGGCGACGACCCTGCGGTTCGCCATCGCGTACCCGGCGCCCGAGGGGGCCTGGACCCGGTCGTCGAGCACGACCCAGCCGTCCGGGGAGCGGCCGAGGTCCACCCCGGACAGGAACAGCTCACGCCGGGCGGCGGACCCGGCGGGCCTGCGCCAGCCGGGCAGGTAGCCGGGATGGGAGTCGACGACCTCGACCGGGACGAGGCCGCGCCGGATCGTGTCCCGCGGCCCGTAGAGGTCCGCCAGCAGCCGGTCCGCCAGCTCCGCCCGCTGCGCGATCGCGGCCTGCAGCCCGGACCACTCCGCGCCGTCGACGATCAGCGGGAGCGGGTCGAGCTCCCAGAGCTGCTCCTCCTCGGCGCCGGGCGGGTGGTAGGCGACGCCGTCGTCCGCCAGCAACCGCTCGGTGTCCGCGCGGCGGCCCGCCAGCCCGGCGGGGCCGGCGGCGTCGAGGACCCCGGCGAGGCCGGTCCACAGGGGACGTACCTCGCCGCCGGCGTCCCGCATCTCGTCCCGCGGGGGCCCGGCCGTGCCGCCGGGCGCGACCGCGCTCACCGTCTCGCCGCTCCGGCCCGTCCCAGGTCCGGGGTGCGGGGGTACCCGCCGTCGTCCGCGGCGGTGTCCCCGGCGTCGAGGGCGTGGTGCGTGCGGTGCGCGGGCGCGACGCGGATGGTCACTGGGATCTCCTGTTCCGGCCGCGTACGGCGTCGGCGACCATTGTGACGCCCTCGCGGGGTGCGGTTGTGCCGCCCCGGTGACAGATCACAGGAGCGTGGGACCGTGGCGGCCCGCTGATCCGCGAGCGAGCCGGGTGGACCTGGAGTCGCTGCACTCGCCGTCGAGCGGATCCTGGCGCTGCTCGTCGATCTCTCCCTCGCCGTCGACAGGCCTGTGGCCGCGCCCGGCCGGGGCAGGCCCCGGTCACCCGCCCGGTGCGACGGGTGGGGGTGTGCGAGCCGTTGTCTACCCTTGGGGCGTGGAAACCCCCACCGTCCTCGTAGTCGACTACGGCGCCCAGTACGCCCAGCTCATCGCCCGCCGCGTGCGGGAGGCGCAGGTCTTCTCGGAGATCGTGCCCGCCGGCACGTCCACCGAGGAGATCGTCGCGCGCCACCCGGCGGCCGTGATCCTCTCCGGCGGACCGTCCAGCGTCTACGCCGAGGGCGCGCCCTCGGTCGATCCGGCGCTGTTCGAGGCCGGGATCCCGGTGTTCGGCATGTGCTACGGCTTCCAGGCCATGGCGCAGGCCCTCGGCGGGGACGTCGCGCACGACGGCACCCGCGAGTACGGCCGCACCGAGGTGCACGTCGCGGACTCCGCGGGCGTCCTGCACGACGGGCTGCCGGCGACGCACCCGGTGTGGATGAGCCACGGGGACTCGGTGACGCGCGCGCCGGACGGCTTCACCGTCACCGCGTCGACGGACCGGGTCCAGGTCGCCGGGTTCGAGAACACCTCCCGGAGGCTCGCCGGGGTGCAGTACCACCCCGAGGTGGGCCACTCGCCGCACGGCCAGGAGGTGCTGCGCCGCTTCCTGCACGACATCGCGGGCATCACCCCGGGCTGGACCACGTCGTCGATCATCGACGACACGGTCGCGGCGGTCCGGGAGCAGGTCGGCGACGGCCGCGCGATCTGTGGCCTGTCCGGCGGCGTGGACTCCGCGGTGGCCGCCGCGATCGTGCAGCGCGCCATCGGTGACCGGCTGACCTGCGTGTTCGTGGACCACGGGCTGCTGCGGGCGGGCGAGCGGGAGCAGGTGGAGCGGGACTTCGTCGCCGCGACCGGCGCCAAACTGCACACCGTCGACGCCGAGGAGCGCTTCCTCAAGGCGCTGGCCGGGGTCACGGACCCCGAGGAGAAGCGCAAGATCATCGGCCGGGAGTTCATCCGGGTCTTCGAGGTCGCGACGGCCGAGGTCGCCGCGGAGGAGCACGTCGGGTTCCTCGTGCAGGGCACGCTGTACCCGGACGTCGTCGAGTCCGGCGGCGGCACCGGCACGGCCACGATCAAGAGCCACCACAACGTGGGCGGGCTGCCGGACGACATCGAGTTCGCCCTGGTCGAGCCACTGCGCGCGCTGTTCAAGGACGAGGTCCGCGCCGTCGGCGCGCAGCTCGGGCTGCCCGAGGTGATCGTGCAACGGCAGCCGTTCCCGGGCCCCGGCCTGGGCATCCGGATCATCGGCGCGGTCGACAAGGAACGCCTGGAGACCCTGCGGGCGGCGGACGCGATCGCCCGCGAGGAACTGACCATCGCCGGGCTGGACCGCACGATCTGGCAGTGCCCGGTCGTGCTGCTCGCGGACGTGCGGAGCGTCGGCGTCCAGGGCGACGGCCGCACCTACGGCCATCCGATCGTCCTGCGGCCCGTGAGCTCCGAGGACGCGATGACAGCGGACTGGACCCGGCTGCCCTACGAGGTCCTGGAGCGGATCTCCACCCGGATCACGAACGAGGTCCCCGAGGTCAACCGGGTGGTCCTGGACGTCACGAGCAAGCCGCCGGGCACCATCGAGTGGGAGTAGGGGCCTCGCCCGCCCCTAGGTTCAGGAAAGCCACATTCATGTAGGGGATCTGCAT
>JAOZVV010000098.1:8675-9058 GCA_025869365.1 Pseudonocardia sp. | reverse complement strand
ATCTCGGACATCGGCGCGTTCGAGGTGAACGAGGCCTTCGCCCCCGTCCCGCTGGCCTGGCAGGCCGAGCTCGGCGCGGACGACAAGGTGCTCAACCCGCTCGGCGGCGCGATCGCCGTGGGTCACCCGCTGGGCGCCTCCGGCACGATCCTGATGACCCGGCTGCTGCACCACATGCGCAACAGCAACATCCGCTACGGCCTGCAGACCATGTGCGAGGGCGGCGGCACCGCGAACGCCACCATCGTCGAGCTCCTCTGACCCACCCCGCGAGTCGGGGTATTTCCGTCACCGAGTCGCGGGTGTTGGTAGCCGGGGCACCCCCCCCCGGGGGTGGGCGAGAACGGCCCCGCCGGGGGGCGGGTGGTGGGGGGGCGGCGGGG
>JAOZVV010000098.1:0-8665 GCA_025869365.1 Pseudonocardia sp. | reverse complement strand
GTCGCGGTATTTCCGCCCGGGTCCACCGCGACTCGGTGACGGAAATACCGCGACTCGCGGGATCAGGGATGGAGGTCGGCCTCGTCGTCGGCGATCGGGCCCGCCTTCTCCCCTGTGCCGTAGTGGTCCAGGACGCCGGTGACGCGGGCGGACCAGCGCTCGTGCGCGGACTGCCGGCTCACCCCCGCCGCCTTCCCGATCAGCTCCCAGGTCGCCCCCGCGCGGCGCAGGGCGATCAGGTTCCCGATCGGGTCCAGGCCCGCGGCGAGATCCATCCGCAGCTGCACCAGCTGCCAGGCCCGTTCCCGCAGGGCGGGGAGCCCGGTGCCCTCCTCCGCCTCCCACTCCGGGGTGCCGGGCCGCGGCGGCGTGCCGACCAGCCGGTCCGCCTGCCTCCCGGCCTCGAGGGTCGCGGCGTCCCGGGCCGCGGCCGCGGCCGCGGTCACGTCCACCGTCAGTGCATGGCTCACCCAGTCGTCCATGCTTGTCAGGATTAACCTGACGCCCTCTTCCTGTCAAGTCATCCCTGACAACGCCGGTCTCACGCTGCTCTCGGACTTCTGAGCAGCGATTCCCAGGACGCACACAGCAAGGTCTCAGACTCGGGCCGCACACTTGCCTCATGACCGACGAGCAGCGGGGGCAGGCCCGGCCCGATGGGGACGTTGCGGACGCCACCACCGGGGCCGGGACCACCCGGACCCAGCAGACCGACCCCACCGACGCGGCGGAGGACGCCACCTCCCCCGCAACCCCCCTCGGGGACACACCCGGCAGCCCGGCCCAGGGCACCGACGGCGTGGACCACCCCACCCTGGCGCACGCCGCGCCCACGGGCTCCTACAGCCCGTACACCACCCAGCCCCACGCGCCCGGCCAGTACGGGTCTCCGCAGCCGTACGGCTCCTCCGGCCAGTACGGCTCGCAGTCCCGCTACGGCGCGTACGGCTACGGCGCCCAGCAGGGCAACGGCGCCGGCTACGGCGCTCCCGCCTACGGCCCGTACTCCGGCGGCCAGGGAGCCCAGCCGGGCACGACGGGCACCCCGGGATCCGGCGCGACCGGTCCCGGCGGCCCGACGGACCCGCCGGGCGGCCACACCGCCGTCATCGAGGGCGAGCGGCCCCGCAAGGCGTCCCGGCCGATGGTCGGCATCGTCGCCGCGGCGCTGATCGCCGGCATCGTCGGCGGCGGCGCGGGCTTCGGCGGCGCGTACGCGTTGCTGAACAACGGTGCCGGGTCCACCGGCACCACGCTGACCGGCACCCCGTCCTCCGGGACGAACGCCGCCGCCACCACGAACGGCACGGTCGCCGCCGCGGCCGCGAAGGTGACCCCGAGCACCGTGGACATCCGGGTCACCACGAACCAGGGTTCCGCGGAGGGCTCGGGCGTCATCCTGACCTCCGACGGGGACGTCCTCACGAACAACCACGTCGTCGCCGGCTCCAGCGGGCAGATCACCGTGACGCTGGCGGACGGCTCGACGCACCCCGCGACCGTCGTCGGCACCTCGCCGAGCTACGACCTCGCCGTCATCAAGCTCAACGGCGTCTCCGGCCTCACCGCAGCCACCCTCGGCCGGACGGCGGACGTCCAGGTCGGGCAGCAGGTCGTCGCGATCGGGTCCCCGCAGGGCCTCACCGGCACCGTCACCACCGGCATCATCAGCGCGCTCAACCGCACGGTCGCCGTGCAGGGCGAGGACGGTACCGGCGTGGTCTACAACGGGCTGCAGACGGACACCGCCATCAACCAGGGCAACTCCGGCGGCCCGCTGGTGAACCTCGACGGGCAGGTCGTCGGCATCAACTCGGCGATCGCGACGTCCCAGGGCAGCAGCGGCTCCATCGGCCTCGGCTTCGCCATCCCGGTGGACCAGGCCCGCCGCGTCGCCCAGGAAATCATGGACACCGGTAAGGCCACCAAGCCGGTGCTCGGGGTCCAGGGCGCGGCGACCACCAACGCGGCCCAGGCGGACACGGGTGGCGCGACCCTCGCGGCGGTCACGGCGAACGGCCCGGCCGCGGCGGCCGGGCTCAAGCCGGGTGACGTCGTCACGAAGGTCGGCAACGCCACCGTCGGGGACTTCTCGGACCTGGCGGCCCGGATCGGCTCCTACGCCCCCGGGGACAAGGTCACCCTCACCGTCGGCTCCGGGAGCTCGGCCCGGACGGTCGACGTCACGCTCGGCAGCACCGAGGACACCGGTGCGACGACGAGCAGCGGCGGCTCCACCTCCCAGCAGCAGAACCCGTTCGGCGGGCTCAACCCGTTCGGCAACAACGGATCCGGCGGCGGCGGTTCGGGCCTGGGCGGCAACTGAGCCCTCGCGTACAGGATCACCGGGTGTACAGGATCACCGGCCGGGCGGCGGCCCCCCTCACCCCGCCCGGCCGGCCCCATTCATGCCTGCTTCAACCACGCCTTGACGGCCTCGGTGTCCGCACCGAGGGCCGGCGGCGTGCGGCGGTAGTCCGGCGGCGTGAGCGAGTAGTCCACGGGGTTGCGGACGACCCCCACCCCGCCGCCGGGGTGGACGACCGGGTTCAGACCGAGGCTCTCCGCCAGCGCGAGCCCCTGGTCCACGGTGTTGATCGGCCCGCACGGCACCCCGACGCCGGTCAGGACGTCGAACCACTCCTGCGCGCTGCGGGTCGCGAGCCGTTCGAGCAGCAGCGGGCGCAGCTCGTCCCGGTTGCGGTTGCGGTCCACCATCGAGCCGAAGCGCGGGTCGTCCGGCAGCCCGGGCAGGCCGAGCGCGTCGGCCAGCTTGCGGAACTGGCCGTTGTTCCCGGCGATGACGATCAGCTCGCCGTCGCCCGTCGGGAGCGGCTCGTACGGGAACAGGCTGGGGTGCGCGTTGCCCATCCGGCTCGGCACGACCCCGCCCGCGAGGTAGGCCGAGGTCTGGTTGACCAGGCAGGACAGCGCGGCGGAGAGCAGGTTCGTCTCGACGTGCTGCCCCTCCCCCGTCGCCGTCCGGTGCTGCAGCGCCGCCATGATCCCGACGACGGCGTGCAGGCCCGTCATCACGTCGAACAGCGCGACCCCCGCCCGGTACGGGGTCCCGTCCCGCTCCCCGGTGAGGCTCATCAGGCCCGACGTGGCCTGGACGAGCAGGTCGTAGCCCGGCAGGTGCGCACCACCCTCGGTGCCGAAACCGCTGATCGAGCAGTAGACGACCGACTCGTTGCGCGCCCGGACGGAGTCGTGGTCCAGGCCGAACCGGACCAGCCCGCCCGGCTTGAAGTTCTGGATCATGACGTCCGCGCGGGCGCTGAGCCGGTGCGCGTCCGCGAGGTCCTCGGGATCGTCCAGGTCCAGCACGACCGAGTGCTTGTTGCGGTTGATCGAGAGGTAGTAGGTGGCCATCGGGCCGTCCGGGCCGTCGTGGACCGGCGGCATCCAGGTGCGGGTGTCGTCGCCGGCGGAGTTCTCGACCTTGATCACCGTGGCACCGAGGTCCGCCAGCATCATCGTGGCGTAGGGACCGGCCAGGACGCGGGAGAAGTCCGCGACGACGAGGCCCGCGAGGGGGCCGGACGGCGTCACGTCCTCGAGACCGCGGGGATCGGCCGGCGCTGGGGTCTGGGAGGGGGGCACCCCGTGATGATAGATATGGACGGACACGTTGATGCGCCTGCATTGAGCGGGCCCGTCGACATCGCGTGGTGATCCAGCACGGAGGCGGCATGGCAGACGAAGAGGTCGTACTGACCGAGCGCGAGGGGGCGGTCCTGGTGATCACCCTCAACCGGCCGAAGGTGCGCAACGCCGTGAACGGCGAGCTCGGCAGGGCCGTCGCGGCGGCGCTCGACGAGCTCGACGGGGACCCGACCCTGTCCGTCGGCATCCTCACCGGGGCGGGCGGCACGTTCTGTGCGGGGATGGACCTGAAGGCGTTCCTGACCGGGGACACCCCGTCGGTCCCGGGCCGCGGCCTGGCCGGCATCACGCTCACCCCGCCGAAGACCCCGGTCATCGCCGCGGTCGAGGGGTACGCCCTGGCGGGCGGCTGTGAGATCGCGCTGGCCTGCGACATGATCGTCGCGGCGAGGGACGCCAAGTTCGGGCTGCCGGAGACGAAGCGTTCGCTGGTCGCGGGGGCCGGTGGGCTGATGCGGCTGCCGGAGCGGATCCCGCGCGGCATCGCGCTGGAGTACGCCCTGACCGGCGAGCACTTCGGGGCCGAGGCGGCGCACGCCTGGGGCCTGGTGAACCGGCTGACCGAGCCGGGCGAGGCCCTCGCCGGGGCGCTGGAGCTGGCCCGGCAGATCGGCGCGGCCGGGCCGCTGGCGGTCCGGGCGACCAAGGAGATCGTCGTCGGGGCGCCGGACTGGCCCGTCGAGGAGCGCTGGGCGCGGCAGGAGGAGATCATGCGCCCGGTCTTCGGCTCGGAGGACGCCCGGGAGGGCGCCACGGCGTTCGCCGAGAAGCGCCCACCGGTGTGGAAGGGCAAGTGACGCGCTGATCCGGCTGTGCGCGGTACGGGCGACCCCGTACCGCGCAACGGGCGGCGGCCTAGAGGAACGAGAGCACCAGCAGGGCCACCCCGGCGACGGCCAGGCCCAGGCCCACGAACGCCCAGATCCGCTGGGTCGTCCGGGCCTTCGCGGTGAGCTGCTCCTCGGACTTCGTGGAGAGCACGAACGGGGTCTTCGGGTCCGCGGGCGGCGCGATGATCAGCGGGCCGTGGATGTCGTGGACCTCACCGAGCACGTACATCGGCGTCCCCGGGCGCAGCACCCACTCGGTGTGCTGGAAGCCGATCGTCTCGTCCCGGTCGCCGCCCGAGACGGCGCTGAGCACGTTCAGCGCACCGGCCAGCACGCCCTGGGGCTGCTCGGCGACGGCGGGCTCGAACCGGTCCGCGACCATCTCCACGCCGTCCGGCCGGCGCCCGCCGTGGTCGACGCCGATCGTGCGACCGCCCTCGATCAGGGCGAACCCGTGCGGCGAGGTCAGCTCGGCGACGGTCTCGGTGCGGGTGGTCACGCGGGTGCGGCCGTCGTCGTCCCGGTCGTAGTGCTTGTAGCGGCGCTGCACCCGGTGGCTGTGCCACACGCACTCGACGCCGGCGAGCTCGGAGCGCAGCACCCCGACGGGCGCCGGGTGCGTCAGGCCGACGACCTCGCACACCTTGCGGAAGCTCCCCTGCCCGCCGAGCTCGTCGGAGACGGCGCGGAGCTCCTCGAGCTGCGGGACCGACAGGGTCTCGGCCGCCATCATCGCGTGGACCTTGCGCTGGGTCCGGGACGCCACGAAGACGCACCCCGCACCCGCCAGCAGCAGGATGATCCCGAAGACCAGCATGATCGTGTTCCCCTCTTCCGTCGTCGTGAGGGAAACCTACGGAGCGCGGGGGTCGCGGGGCCTGCCTGCCAGCACCACACCCGGGGTGCTGGTACCACCCCGGCGGGGAGCGGGTCAGCGCCGCGCGCGCACCGGGTCCAGCCTCCGCAGGACGAACCCGGTGATCACGACGAGGGCCACGGCCATCGCGGCCAGCACCCCCACCGAGAGCAGCCAGGTCCCCGCCTCGTGCGTCCACAGGCCGTCCGCGCCGTTGCGGGAGGTCACGTTGAGGTCCGCCGTCGAGGCGCCCATCGCGAACGCCCAGCGGGACGGGACGAGCCACGCCAGCTGCTCCAGGACGGCCCGGCCGAACACCGGGAACAGCCCGCCGCTCACGACCAGCTCCAGCATGAGGACGAGCACGAGCAGCGGCATGCCCCGGTCCGCGTTGCCGATCGCCGCCGAGATCACCAGCCCGAGGATCATCGTCACGACCGTCACGGCGACGACGGCGAGCAGCACCTCCAGCAGGCCGGACCCGAGCAGGACGGCCGAGTCCGGCCCCCGCCGCCCGACGAGCGCGAGCAGGGTGAAGGCCGCCGCCTGCACCCCGGTGATCATGCCCAGGACCAGCAGTTTCGAGATCAGGTACGCGGGCAGGGACAACCCGATCGCCCGCTCCCGGACGTAGACGGGCCGCTCCTTGACGAGCTCCCGGACCGAGGCCGCGATCCCGACGAGCGCACCGCCGAGGATCAGCACCAGCATCAGCTGGCTGGGTTGGAACTCCTGCAGCCGCACGGCCTCGGACACCGACAGCCCGGACTGCCCGGGGACCAGCCGCGCGAGCGCGCTCAGCACGAGCGGCAGCGCGGCCAGGAAGATCGCGTACTGCTTGTCCGCGAGGATCACCGCGAGGTAGCGGCGGCACAGCACGGACAGCTGCGTCCCGAAACCCTGCTGCCGCGGGGCCACGGCCGGCGCCGCCCGGGCCGCGACGCGCGGCATGCTCGCCGTCGGCGCCTCGACGTACTGCCGGTGCTGGCGGGACTGCCGGTACCGGCCCGCGAGCACCTCCCCGGGCACCTGCTCGAGCAGCAGGAACATCTCCGCGTAGTCCGGGACCCCGAAGTACTCCAGCGCCTCCCGGGGCGGCCCGAAGTACGCGACGTGGCCGCCCGGGGCGAGCACGAGCAGCCGGTCGCAGAGGTCCAGGTTGAGCACGCTGTGGGTCACGACGACGACCGTGCGGGCGCCGTCGGCGAGCCCGCGCAGCGTCTGCATCACGGACTTGTCCAGGCCCGGGTCCAGGCCGGACGTCGGCTCGTCCAGGAAGAGCAGCGACGGCTTGGTGAGCAGCTCCAGCGCCACGGACGTGCGTTTGCGCTGGCCGCCGGAGAGGGTGTCGATGCGCTGTCCGGCCTGCTGGGTGAGGTTCAGCTCGGCCAGCACCTCGTCGATCCGGCGTTCGCGGTCCGCCTCCGGGACGTCCGCCGGGAAGCGCAGCCGGGCGGCGTAGCGCAGGGCGCGGCGCACGGTCAGCTGCGGGTGCAGCACGTCGTCCTGCGGGACCAGACCGATGCGGTGCCGCAGCTCGTCGTAGTCCGCGTAGAGGTCGCGGCCCGCGTAGGTGACCTCGCCGACGTCCGCCGGGCGGGCGCCCGTCAGGGCGTTGAGCAGCGTGGACTTGCCGGCGCCGGACGGTCCGACGACGGCGAGCAGGCTCTTGCCGGGGAGGGCGAAGCCGACGTCGCGCAGCAGGGTCTTGCCGCTGTCCGTCCGCACGGACACGCCGCTGACGGTGAACGCGACGTCCCCGCTGTCCTCGGCGAGGACGAGCCGGTCCCCCTGCAGCTGCAGCAGGGCGTGCCCGATGCCGATGACGTCCCGCGCAGTCACCTCGGCCTCCCGGACGCGCGTGCCGTTGACGAACGTGCCGTTGCCGCTGCCGAGGTCGACGATCCGCCACGCGCCCGTGCCGCGCATGTCCCGCCGCAGCTCGGCGTGCCGGCGGGAGACGAGGAGATCGTCGAGGACGACGTCGTTGTCCGGCAGGCGGCCCACGGTGAGCCGGGCGGTGAGGACGTGCCGGACGGAGGTCTGCCCGCCCTGCTGCAACAGGACCTCGGCGGGCGTGCCGGGGTGCGGCGTCCCGGGGTGCGGGGTGCCGTGGGACGGGGCGGGCGGCGCGGGCGGCGCCGCCGCGGCCGGCACCGGGGCGGTGGCACGGATCGGGACGGGGACCTCGACCGGCCGGACCTCGACCACCACCGAGTCCTGGGTGTCCCCCAGGCGTACCCGGACGGGACCCGCGACGGGCACCACCGAGACCCGCCGGCCGTCGACGAAGGTCCCGTTCCGCGAGCGGTCCGTGATCGTCCAGCCCGCGGCGGTGTGCTCGAGGACCACGTGCTGCCGCGACGCGCGCGGATGCCCGACGTCCAGGTCCGCCTCGGGCCCGCGGCCGATGACGAAGGGCCGTTCGGCGTCGACCCGCAACCGCCGTCCGCCGGCGACGATCTCCAGGGCAGGCGGCGTCATGGCTGGGAATCTAGTGGCCGCCGGCCCGAAAGTCCGCAGTGTCCGGTCCGCGCGCCCCCCGGGGTCGCCCGGGCACCCCCGCGCGTAGGGGATCTCCCCGCGAGCCCGGTGACCCGCCCCGGCATAGGGTGGCGCCACATCCTGACCACGCTCCACCCCTTGATCCACGACATGGGAGTCGACGATGACCAACCTGGCCGCGAACCTCGTCGCGACCGCCGAGCAGCACGGAGAGCGCCCCGCCGTGCGCCTCGACGACCACGTCCTGACCTACTCGGACCTGCACTCCGCGGCTGCGGCGGTCGCCGGCACGCTCAAGGCGCGGGGGATCTCCCCCGGGGACCGGGTCGGCCTCGTCCTGCCGAACGTCCCCGCCTTCCCGATCCTGTTCTACGGTGCCCTGCTGGCCGGCGCGGCCGTCGTCCCGATGAACCCGCTGCTCAAGGCGCGTGAGGTGGAGTACTACCTCAAGGACTCGGGCATGTCCCTGGTCTTCGGCTGGGACGGGGCCGGGGACGTCGTGCCGGACGCGGCCGGCGCCGTCGGCATCCCGGGGGTCGTGGTGGGCGCGCTCGGCCCGTCGGCGGAGCAGCTCGAGGGCGAGCCGATCACCGCACCGGTGGAGCGGGAGGACTCGGACACCGCGGTCATCCTCTACACCTCGGGCACGACCGGGCAGCCCAAGGGCGCCGAGCTGACCCACCACAACCTCTCCACGAACGCGGCGACCACGCGGGAGACGCTCATCGAGATCACGCCGGAAGACGTGATCATGGGCTGCCTGCCGCTGTTCCACGTGTTCGGCCTGACCTGCGGGCTCAACGCC
>JAOZVV010000097.1 GCA_025869365.1 Pseudonocardia sp. | reverse complement strand
GTTCAGGAAAGCCACATTCATGAAGATTCCTTACATGAATGTGGCTTTCCTGAACTCACGGACGCTCACTCGGAACATCCCGGCCGAGCCGCGCCCGCCATCGAGCGCCTGGTCCTCACCCCGTGCCGGGGACGACGAGATCGGCCCCGGCCGGGGAGAGCAGCGCGCGCTCCTGGGCGCTCCAGCGCTCCCGGAAGGGTGCGTAGCCCGGCCAGTCCTCCCGGGCGCGCAGGCGTCGGTCGCGTACCTCCGGCGGGCACTCCAGCCAGATCGACGTCCCGGTGTACGGCCGCAGCGCCGCCGCGCCTGCTCCACACCCCTCCAGCACCACGAACGGCGCCGGTTGCCGGGTCCGCCACTCCTCGGCACGGACGTCCCGCGTCCAGTCCCACGGCCGCCACCGGGCCGCGCGTCCGGCGGCGAGCGGCGCCGCGATCCACTCGACGGCGAGCGGAACGGCCGCGGCGAGCCCGTCCCAGCCCGCGTAGAGCTCCTCCATGGACAGCACCGGGGCGCCCAGCGCCCGTCCCAGCTCGGCGGCGAACGTCGTCTTGCCGGAGCCGGAGAACCCGTCCACGGTCACCGGGGGCCCGGGGCGCCCCTTCACGAACCCGGCGACGTCGATCACGGGGTGCATCCTCTCCCGGGCCCGGATCCGGCTCGCGCCGCTCGGCCCCGCTCGGCAGACTGCCCCGGTGCCCGTCACGCTGCGCGCCCTGGACGAGTCGACGTTGCCGCTGCTCCTCGCCGCTGCCGTCGAGGGCGCCGAGCCGGACGACGTCATGCCCCCGCTCGACGGCCCACCCGGCTGGACCGAGGCCCGGCGGGAGGCCTTCCGCGCGTTCCACCGGGCGCGGTCGATCGCCACGGCCGATCCCGTCGAGAGCACCTGGGTGATCCGGTCCGGGGACGACGTCGTGGGCGCCGCACGCCTGCAACCGGTTCTCGCGGGGGTCGAGATGGGGATCTGGCTGAGCCGCCGTGCCCGCGGACGGGGTGTCGGGCGAGCCGCGGCGGAGCTGCTCGTGGCCCGGGCCCGCGCCGAGGGCTACGCACAGGTCGTGGCCTCGACGACGGCGGGCAACCACGCCGCCGTCCGGCTCCTCGACGCGCTCGGCGCCTCCTTGACCGGCAACGACGGCGCCGTCGACGCCGTGGTGCCGCTGTAGGGGAGAACGCGGGGTGCCCCGAACCCACCCTCGCCGGACGGGATCGACACGTGGTGGTGCGCGGTGCGGTGTGCACCGATCACATGTGCGTCGTGCTGGGCGTGCATCGTGCACGGGGGAGTCGAACCCCCGGCGCCGCCCGCAGCGCACCGTGCAGAGCCGGAATTCCCCCGCCGGCCCGTCGGGTGTGTGCCCGCTCCCCGTCCGGTTACCCGCTCCCGCGTTCCTCCCGCTACTCGACCAGTTCGACGTTCCAGTTCGCCTGCTGGATCCGCGTGTCCAGCTCCCGGACGTCCCGGGCCACCCGGTCCGCCCGCGCCCGCAGCTCCGCCACCGGCAGCGCCGCGAACTGCCGCAGCTCAGAGCGCAGCTGCCGGAATCCGTTCGCGTCCCGGCCCGCGGCGGCGTCCGCGGCCGAGACCAGCACCGAGTGCCGCATGCGCAGCGCGTCCCGGCGGGCGAGGGCATCGGTCATGGTGCCGTCGGCGCCGAGGTCCGTGGCGGAGTTGGTGCGGTTGATCCGCCGGATCAGCCCCTCGAGCTCGTCGAGCAGCGCGTCCGCCTCGGTGAGCAGCGCAGCCGCGTCCTCCGCGGGCTCGGTGCCCTCCTGGTAGCGCGCGTTCCCGGTGATCCGCACACGCAGCTGTTCCACCCGTCACCGGGAGTCCGCGCGTAGCGCGAGCGCCTCCGCCAGCTTCATCACGACACCTCCTCCAAGATCGTCAGTGTGGCGGAACGGGCGGCCCGGCGCGACGGATTTCGCCCGTCAGGGCTCCACGCACACGAAGCCCCACGGGGCGTCGTCGACCCGGGTCATGACGAGCGTCGCCCGCAGCGAGCCGGAGAGCTTGAACGTGCGGTGCAGCGCGTCGACGTCCCCGGCGAGTCCGCGCCGCCGGATGTCGACGGATCCGACGTCGAGGCTCCGGAGCAGCGCGGGGAGCTTCTTCTGGTTCCAGGGCCGCGAGTCCAGCACCCGCAGCGTGCGGGCGAACGGGGTGTCGACAGGCCGGTCGACGCTCAGGAACGCGATCCGGTCGTCGATCTTCCAGGCCCCGATCCGGCGGGCGAGCTCCTCGACCGCGCCGGCCCGGGTCACCGCCGGGGAGGGGTCCAGCAGGTACTCACCCGGTGCCCGGACCGCGACGGCGTCCCCGTCGAGCGCGACGAGCGTGTGCCCGCCGGGCAGCAGCGTGGCCCGGGCCCGCGCGGTCGCCAGCGCCGGTGACCAGGCGACGGCCTCCTTCAGGTCCCGGTCGACGGCCACGAACTCCAGCTCCCAGCCCGCCGGCACCGCGTCGTGGGGCAGGCCGGGAGCGGCCTTGATCCCCACCTTCTCCACGGGCAGCGCGGTGCACCAGTCCAGCGGCGGCTCGCTCTCCCCGGTGCGCAGCCGCCCCCGCCCGGTCCGTCGCGCGGGATCGACGAACACGGCGTCGGCGCCCGCGAGGGGCGCGTCGCGGACGTCCGCGCGCAGCGTCCGCACGTTCTCCGCCACCCCGTAGGCCCGTGCGTTCTGCTCGGCCATCCACAGGTGCACGGGATCGAGATCGACGGCGAGGACGTGCCGGTCCGCGGCCAGGGCGACGAGGTCCCCGCCGATCCCGCAGCACAGCTCGACCAGGGTCGACGTCCCGGCGAACCGGGGTGCCCGGTGCCGGGCCACGACCTCCGCGGACGCCTGCTCCCAGCCCGCGCGGGTGAAGAACATGTCCGCGGCCCGGGTGAACTTCGCCGCGGCGCGCTGCCGGAGCTCCTGCTGCCCCAGCGCGTCGACGACGAGCCCGGCCGGGTAGCGGCGGCGCAGCTCGGTCCCGAGGCGCAGCGCCTCCGCCCCGGTGACGTCCCGGCCGCGCAGCTCGCCGAGGATCGCCTGCCCCTCGGGGGTGAGCAGCGCCCGGTAGCGGTCGAGGTCCTCGTCCGCGGGGGCGTGCTCGGGCTCGGTCATGGCCCGGCCATCATGCCGCGCCCGCGACGGCGTGCCGCGGGCCGGTCCGGGCGGCCGGCACGGCCCTCCCGCACCGGCGGGCGGCCCTGGCGGCGCGGGCGGATCAGTCCTCGCCGACGACGGCCCGGATCAGCTCCAGCAGGTCCGCGACGCCCGGGTGCCCCGGCGGCTCCCGCCAGGTCAGGTACACGCCGACCCGCGGGGCGTCCGTCAGCGGCCGGTAGGTCACGCCCGGATAGGCGTGCAGCACCGTCGTCGCCGCGGTCGTGACGCCCACTCCGCCACCCGCGGCGATTATCGAGAGCCAGTCGTCGGTCGTGGCGACGGGGAGGAACCGCGGCGGCTGGGCGTCGGCGGGCCACAGCCTCGACGTGGTGGACCCGGACACGGAGTTCCACACGACCGGGCGGGTGGCGAGATCGGCGAGGGAGAGCCGGTCGCGGGCGGCGAGGTGGCTGTCGTCCGGGAGCACCGCCCAGCGCTCCTCGTCGTAGAGCAGGGCCGTGCGCATGTCCGGGGCGGGCTCGGGGTCCCGGCGAAGCGCCGCGTCGACGGCGCCTCGGTCCAGCCCGGCCGACCGGTCGTCGTGGCGCACGAGCTCGAGCGGGACGTCCGGGTGCTCGGCGGCCCACCGCCGCAGCACCGGTGTCGTGTGGCGGCCGAGTGCGGACCAGGCGTGCCCCAGGCGCAGCGGCCAGGTGCCGGCCCGGCCGGGATCGAGGGCGTCGTCGACGGCGGAGAGCGCCACCCGTGCCCTCCCCAGGAAGACCCGGCCCGCGGCGGTGAGCTCCAGGTGATGGGTCGACCGCTCGACCAGCCGGACGCCGAGATGCTTCTCGAGCTGCTGCAGGGTGCGGGTGAGCGCGGGCTGGGTGAGGTGCAGGCGGGCGGCGGCCCGCGTCAGGTTCCGCTCCTCCGCGATGGCGACGAAGCCCCGCAGATGGCGCAGCTCGGCAGTCATGACCGGTGAGCATAACGGCAGATGATCGGGCATTTCACGGATGCTTGGGCGGCTCGTAGCGTCGATCGCGTGAGCAGCGGGACGTCCGTGGAGCAGCGTGCCGGACTCGGCGCCCCGGTAGGCCTGGTGCTCGGTGGCGCCCTGTCCGTGCACACCGGGGCCGCGGTCGGGGTGCTGATGTTCCCCACCGTCGGCCCGCTCGGGGCGGTGAGCCTGCGGATCGCGATCGCGGCGGTGGTGCTGCTGGGGCTGTGCCGCCCGCGGTTGCGCGGGTACTCCCGCGCGGACTGGCTGACGGTCGTCGGGTTCGGCGTCGTCCTCGCCGGGATGAGCTCGCTGCTCTACTCGGCCGTCGGCCGGATCCCGCTCGGCGTGGCGATCAGGCTCGAGGTGCTCGGGCCGCTGACGCTCTCCGTGGTGACCGGCCGGCGGCTCGTGAGCTGGCTCTGTGCGCTCGTCGCGCTGGGTGGGGTCGCGCTGCTGGGCGAGGCCGGGGTGGGGGAGCTCGATCTGCCCGGCGTCGGGCTGGCGCTCGCGGCGGGCGCCCTGTGGGCCGGCTACATCCTGCTGAGCTCGCGCACCGGCAGCCGTTTCCCGCAGACGGACGGCCTCGCGATCGCGATGGCCGTCGCGGCGCTGTCGACCCTGCCGCTCGGGATCGCGTCCGCGGGCGCTGCGGACGATGCCGCCGGGCACCTTCGCCGTCCTGACGGCCCTGGGTCCCGCGATCGCGGCTGTCGCCGGCTATGTCGTGCTGGGCCAGGGCCTGGCCGCGCTGCAGGTGCTGGGCATCGGCCTGGTGGTCGCGGCGAGCGTGGGCGCCGTGCGGGGTGCTACCCGGCCTGCGCCCGGTGCAGGGCGAGCGTCCCGTCCGGCGGCCCGGTCCGCTCCCAGGATCCCGAGTCCGCGGTCCACGTCCGGCCGTCGAAGCTGACCTGGTCCAGCCCGAGCCGCCCGGAGTGCGCGACGAGCCAGCTCGCGACGGCCCAGCCGCGTCGCGTGGCCTGCGGACCGCTGAGCCGCGCGTCCCCGAGCTCCCGCGCGGCCAGGGTGGCGACGTCCTCACCCGGCTGCGCCAGGGTGACGTCCTGGCAGCGCAGCGCCGCCACCTGCTCACCGGTGAGGGCGGACGCGGCGGCGCGCGCCTGCGTCTCCCACTGCGCGTAGGCGTCCGGTGCGGCCGACCGCTGGACCAGCTGAGCCGCCTCGGTGACGCTCGCGGTCTGCCAGTCCGGCAGCTCCCGCAGCGCGGCGTAGAACGCCCTCGCCGCGTACACCGGCTCGGTGACCTGCGCGTAGGTTCCCCAGCCCTGGCTCGGCCGTTGCTGGAACAGCCCGGCGGAGTCCCGGTCCCCGTCCGGGAGGTTCCGCAGCCGGGACTCCTGCATCGCGGTCGCGATCGCCACGGTGACGGCGTGGTCCGGCATCCCCTCGGCGATCCCGACGGCGGCGATCGTCGCGGCGTTGTCCGTCTGTTCGAGGGTGAAGGTGATCTGCCGCCCGGTGCCGGGCTCCGTCACGACGCATCCGGGTGCGGGCCTGCTGGAGGTCCACCACACCACCCCGCCGACGACGAGCGCGACGACCACCACGAACCCCACGACCCATCCGAAGCCCCGCCGCACCACCCCATCGTGCCGGACCGCGGCCGACGGCCCGCCGTCCGCCCGATCGGGGTGTTCACGGTCAGAGGTACTCGCTGAGCTCGACGAGGTTCCGGTCCGGGTCCCGCAGGTAGACGCTGCGGATCGGGCCCGTGGCGCCGGTCCGCTCGACCGGGCCCTCCTCGATCGCGACGCCCGACGCGGCGAGCTCGGCCACGACGTCGTCGAGGGGGCCGTCGACGATCAGGCACACATCCGCGGAGCCCGGCGTCGGCGCCGCCGCGTACGGGCTGAACGACTTCCCGGCCTCGTGCAGATTGATCTTGCTGTTGCCGAAGGTGAGCGCCCACCGGCCGCCCTTGAACGTCTGCGCCTCCATGCCCAGGACGTCCCGGTAGAAAGTGATCGTCGCGTCCAGGTCGGCGACGGTGAGGACGAGGTGGTCGAGCCGGTCGATCCGCATGATGAGATGCTCTCATTGCCCATATGGTGGGCAACGGCTCATGATGTGGGTCGTGGATCGGACGGCACAATCGACCCTGCCGCCCGTCGTCCGACAGAGGAGAGCCCATGACCACCGACCTGCCGCTGGACGGCGTGCGCGTCCTCGAGCTCGGGAACTACATCGCCGCGCCCACGGCGGGGAGGCTCCTGGCGGACTTCGGCGCCGAGGTGATCAAGATCGAGCGCCCGCGCACCGGCGACGAGCTCCGCAACTGGCGGCTCTACGCCGGGACGACCTCGATGCTCTACCGCACGGTGAACCGCAACAAGAAGTCCGTGGTGCTGGACCTGCGCACGCCCGAGGGCAGGGACGCGGTCCTGGCGCTGGTGGCGCAGAGCGACGTCGTGCTGGAGAACTTCCGCCCGGGCACCCTGGAGAAGTGGGGCATCGGGCCCGCGGAGATGAACGCCGCCAACCCGGACGTCGTCCTGGCGAGGATCTCCGCGTTCGGCCAGTCCGGGCCGCTGTCCGCCCGCCCCGGGTTCGCCGCGGTCGCCGAGGCGATGGGTGGGCTCCGCGAGCTCGTCGGGGAACCGGACCGCCAGCCCGTCCGCGTCGGGGTGTCGATCGGGGACTCGATCGCGGGTCTCTACGCCGCCTTCGGCGCGGTGATGGCCCTGTTCCGGAGGGAGTCCCGCCGCGGCCAGCCGGTCGCGCCGCTCGCCTCCCGCACCATCGACGTCGCGCTCAACGAGGCCGTGCTGTCCATGATGGAGTCCCTGGTCCCGGACCATCTCGCCTACGGGGTCAACCGGGAACGGGTCGGGGGCCGGATGGAGGGCATCGCCCCGTCCAACGCCTATCCGTGCGGGGACGGGAGCAGCGTCGTCATCGCCGGCAACGGGGACGGCATCTACCTGCGCCTGATGGAGCTCATCGGCCGGCCGGACCTGGCGAAGGACGAGTCGTTGCTGGCCAACGCCGGGCGCTGGCTGCGCCGCGACGAGCTCGACGAGGCGATCGGGGACTGGACGTCGTCGCTGCCGCGGGCCGAGGTGCTCGTCGCGCTGGAGGCGGCCGGGGTCCCGGCCGGGCCGATCTACACCGCGGCGGACATCGTGGCGGACGAGCAGTACAAGGCGCGCAACATGATCCAGTACTTCGACGTCGACACCGGCGGGGCGGAGCCGGCGTCCGTCGGGTTCCCGGGGATCGTCCCGGTGTTCGGCGGGGAGTCCGTCGCGGTCCGCTCGCTCGGCCCGGACCTCGGCGCGCACACGGCCGAGATCCTGGTCGGGCTGCTGGGCCTGACCGAGGAGCAGGTGGCCGCGGCCGCCGGAACGGAGACGCCATGACCGCCCTGCTGAGGGACGTCACGCTGCGGGACGGGCTGCAGCTCACGGGGAAGACGCTGGACGCCGAGCGCAAGGTGGAGGTCGTCCGGACGCTGCTGCGCCTCGGCGTGCCGAGCCTGGAGATCGGCTCGCTGGCCCGGCCGGATCTGGTCCCGCCGCTCGCGAACTCCCTCGACGTGGTGGCGCGGCTGACGCCCGAGGAGCTCGAGAGCTGCTGGCTGTGGGTCGCCACGCCCCGGCACGTCGAACGGGCGGTGGCGGCGGGCGCCCGCAACGTCCAGTACTGCTTCTCCGTCTCCGACGCCCACAACCGCGCCAACATCGGCCGGGACACCGAGGCCAGCCTCGCCGCGATGCCGGCGGCCGCCGAGCACGCCCTGGGCGCGGGCGGGCGGATCCAGCTGTGCCTCGCCACGTCCTTCACCTGCCCGTTCGACGGGCCGGTGGACCCGCAGCGCGTCGTCGACATCGCGAACGACCCGCGGACCGCGGGTGCGGTGGACATCGTCATCGCGGACACGCTCGGGCAGGCCTCTCCCGGTGAGGTCCGCGCGCTGATCACGCGGGTCCGGCAGGAGACGCCGCAGCGCCGGATCGTGTTCCACGGGCACGACACGTGGGGCCAGGGTGTCGCGAACACCCTCGCCGCGGTGGAGGCCGGGGCGGACATGGTCGACGGCGCGCTCGGCGGCCTCGGCGGCTGCCCCTTCGCGCCGGGGGCCAGCGGGAACACCTCGAGCGAGGACCTGCTCTTCGCGCTGCGCCCGGACTGGCTGACGCCCGCGGTGCTCGGCGAGATGGTCACCCTCACCGAAGGCCTGCTCGCGGAGCTGGGCGAACCCAACCGCTCCCGCGCGGCCCAGGGCGTCCGCTCGACGGCCACCGCCTTCCCCTGGACCGTCCCCGCCTGAGGCCCCCTCCCCGGTCAGCCCGGGTGCCGGCCGCCGAGCGTGCGGGTGAGCTGGTCGGCGTGGGCGACGAGCAGGTCGACCCACGCCTCGCACCGCTCGCGCGGCATCCGGCTCGTCGGACCGCTGATCGCCAGCGCGCCGACCACGTCGGTCGCGGAGTCGAAGACCGGCGCGGCCAGCCCGGACGCGCCGTCGTCCCGCTCGCCGGCCGTGATCGCGAAGCCGTCCCGCCGGGTCTCCGCGAGGAGTTCGCGCAGCCCGTCCGGACTGGTCACGGTGGCCTCGGTGAACCGCTGCAGCGGCCCGGCCAGCACGGCGTCGGCCAGCTCGGGGTTCCAGGCGAGCAGGACCCGCCCGGCCGACCCCGCGTGCAGCGCCATGATCTTGCCGACGAACATCTCCCGGCGCAGCGCGTGCCGCGTCTCGGCGACCGCGACGCAGACCCGGTAGCCCTGCTCCGCACGGAACAGGCAGGCCGTCTCGCCGGTGGCGTCCCGGAGCTCCCGCAGGATCGGGTTGACCAGCGTCAGCACGTCGACGCCCTGAGCCGCGGCCGCCGCCCAGTAGGCCATCCGCACCCCCACCCGGACCCGCTCGCCGGACCGGTCGAGCATGCCCTCGGCGACCATGTTGGACACCAGTCGCTGCACGGTGGAGGTGGGGATCCCGGTGGCCTGCTGGATCTCCCCGAGGGTCAGCTCCGGGCGGGTGAGGGAGAACGCGTCGAGGATCTCGGTGATCTTCCCGAGCACCAGGAGCGGGCGGTTCCGGGACGCCGGGGCGTCGTCCTCCGCCGCGGTGGCGCGGGTCGTCATGGGGCGTGAGCCTACTTCGCGGCCCGTGGCCCGTGCGCGGGAAACGACGCCCGGACGACGGCGTGCGCGCGCGGCGTAGGTTGGACGCAGATCTGCGGGAGGCGGGGGAGTTGTCACATCGGATCGGCGTCGCCGTGGTGGTCCTGGCCGTTCTCGCGCTCGCGATCCTGGCGCTGTGGATGCTCGCGAGATTCGCCGAGCCGCGGCCGAGCCCGCGGGCCACGGCGATCGCCTCCGTCGTGACGGCGGTGCTCGGGATCGGTGCGCTCGTCGGGGTCTGGGCGGCGGCCGGGACGTCGGCCGCGGACGTCGTGGCGGCGCCGGCGCGCTCCGGCCTCTCCGCGACCGCACCGACCAGCACCCTCACCGCGGACGATCCGAGCCCGACGACACCGCCTCCTGTCGCGGCGGCCCCGGAGCCGGCCGTCGCACCGCCGCCGTCTCCCACCCGATCCGTGCCGACGACGCGGCGTCCTCCCGTCGTCGTCGCAGGTCCGAGGGTCGCGCGGCCCGTATCGCCGGCCCCGCCCACCGGCGCCCCGCCCGCCACGGCCTCGCCCGCGGCGCCCCCGCCCGCGTCTCTCGCCGAGGGCGCTCCGGCGGTCCCGCTCGCGAGGCCCCCGTCGACGGTGCCGCCCAGGGCCACTCCGGCCACACGGCCCCCGGTGCCCGAGCCGCCCGGCTCCGTCCCGCCGGTCACCGAGCAGCCGCCGACGGCCCCGCCGCCGACCGAGCCGCCGACCACCGAGCCGCCGACCACCGAGCCGACGGTCCCGCCGACCACCGAGCCACCCACCACCGAGCCGCCCACCACCGAGCCGACGGTCCCGCCCACCACCACGACGGATCCGAGCACCGGACCCTCCACCGGGCCGAGCACCGGGCCGTCGACGCCCGGGTCCGCCCCACCCGGCGGGTCGTCGACGGCGACGGTGCCGTAGCCCACACCACAGCCCACCACCGCGGCCCACCACCACGCCGCCGGATCGTCGACCTCGGCCGGCGGTGGCCGCGTCCTCCTCGACGTGCGGTCCCTCAGCCCTCCTTGGCCGGGAGAGTGCGCACGTAGGTGATCCCCTCGCGGACCCAGCCGTCGAGGTCCTCGTCCAGGACCTCGGCCGCGACCCGCAGCCACCCGGTCATCGCGCGTCCCCGCATCACCGCCCGCGAGGCGCCGGGCCTCGCGAGCAGCTCATCGGCGTGCGCCGGATCGACACGGAGCAGCAGCCCGCCCTCGCCGCTGACGGTCACCGTCATGTGCCCGTGGAGCAGGAACGCGAGCCCGCCGAACATCGCCTTCTCGGCGAGCCCGGGCTCACCGCCGATCTGGGTTCGGACGCGGTCGGCGAGGTCCTCGTCGTAGGCCATGACGGCAGTATCGCGCGCGGCCCGCCGTCCGGACCCGCCGTTCGTCGTGGCTGCGGCCCCGCTCCCGTGAGACCGTGGCGCCGCCGGGCCCGACCCAGCGGGACGGGGGCCGGCTCGAGGCCCTCTCGACCGCGCGGAGAGGGGACCGAGGACCGGGAACGGGGATCCGGGTCCGGGAAAGAAACCGCGGTGTGCGATGCTGTACGCGGTAGGTCGTTCGGTTTCGGTGTTCGTGTACGCACGCCGCAGAAACAATTGGCGGTAAGCCGTGCAGGTCATCAGGACCGGCACGTATTGCCTTCAGGGGCCGGCCGGACCGCACATGTCGTGCGAGTCCTCCCACCTGAGAAGGAGACACACATGGCACAGGGAACCGTGAAGTGGTTCAACGGCGAGAAGGGCTTCGGCTTCATCGCCCAGGACGGCGGCGGCGCCGACGTCTTCGTCCACTACTCCGAGATCGACGGCGGCGGCTTCCGCAGCCTCGACGAGGGTCAGCGCGTGGAGTTCGAGGTCGGCCAGGGCCAGAAGGGCCCGCAGGCCCAGGGCGTCCGCGTCGTCTGATCAGTCTTCGCTGAAGAGCCCGTCTCCCCTTTCGGGAGGCGGGCTCTTCCGTGTCTCGGGCTCTTTTCGCGTCTCGGGCCCCGGTCGCAGCGCCGTTCGGCGCGGGAGACGCGCGTGCAGGTTTGAAGCGCTGCGGGCGGGATATCCCGTGCGTACGCCCCAGACCCCGGCAGCCGTCCCACTCCGTGTCCTGTTCTCCCGGATCCCCGGCTCCCGGTGACATCGTCCGGCGTGGGACGACCTCGAGTCCCGCGACCGGTATGGCAGCCCCCGTCCCGGCCCGGTGATACGGGCGGGCGGCACCCTGCGACCGTGGCGGTGCCGCCCTTCCGGCGGCACGGACGAGGCGGCCGGTGGGTCTCACCGTGGCGGCGGAGGCCGCACGGCGGACCGGGTCAGGCGATCGGCGAGGGCCAGCACGTGCCGGCGCAGATCGTCCGGCTCCTCGACCACGAAGGGCCGGTCGATCCAGGCGAGCAGCGAGGGCACCCACTCCAGCTGCTCGGCCTGCAGACGGACCCGCACCCAGGGTCCGTCCGCAGAGGGCTGTTCCTGCGGCGTGACCGGCTCGACGACCGCGAGGCCGGGCGGGACGCGACGGTCGACATGCGACCGGTCGGCCCGCACGAGCACCCGGACGGCGTACCGGCGTGGTGCCTCGGCCAGCGTGGTGAGCAGCCGCTCGCCGGGGTCGCGGTCGTCGGGGAGGTCGACGGTGTCCGGCAGCAGGGTCGCGCTGCGCACCCCGTCCAGCCGGAAGGTCCGGTCCTCCCCGCTGGCCGAGTCGCGGGCGGTGACGTACCAGCGTCCCGCGTGCGCGACCACGCCGTAGAGGTGCAGGGTCCGGGTGCTCACCGCCCCGTCGGCGGAGCGATGGTCGATCGCCACGGCTCGCCCCTCGCGAGCGGCCTGGGCGAACAGCAGGAGGGCGTCGGTCTCCGGCGTCACCGGGGCCCGGGCCGGCCCGGTGAACCCGACGGTCTCCAGGAGCGCGTCGAGGCGGCGGCCGAGCCGTTGCGGCAGGACGCGCCGCACCTTCGCCGTCGCGCTCTGCGCGGCGGTGACCGACGACGGCCCCAGCCCGAGACGGTCCGTGGCGAGGAGTCCCAGCAGGACCGCGAGCGCCTCGTCGTCGGTGAGCATGAGCGGGGGCATCCGGAAGCCGGGCGCGAGCCGGAAGCCGCCGTGGCGCCCCCGCGCGGACCACACCGGCACGTCGAGGGCGAGGAGGTGCTCGACGTAGCGGCGCACGGTCCGTTCGTCGACCCGCAGCCGGCCGGCGAGGTCCGCGGCGGTGTGGGTGCCGCCGGCCTGCAGGATCTCCAGCAGCGCCAGCACACGGGTCGTCGGGCGGGTCATGGTCGAAGAATCCCACGAATACCGGGCGGATCCTGTCCGGTATCGCTGGCAGCGTCCCGGGTGCGGTCCACTGGGGACCGCCGCGCCCCACGGCGCACGACGAGTGCCGTCGTCGACGGCGGGTGGAGGCACCATGAAGCTCATCTCGGTACGGATCATCACCGCGGACGTGCCCCGACTCGTCTCCTTCTACGAGAAGGTGACCGGGGCGGACGCGGTGTGGGGCAACGAGTTGTTCGCCGAGATCCCGACACCGCTCGGCACCCTGGCCATCGGCTCCGACAGGACCGTGCCGCTGTTCGGCGAGGGCAGCGCCGAGCCGGCGGCCAACCGCAGCGCGATCGTCGAGTTCCTCGTCGACGACGTCGACGCGGAGCGCGCCCGGCTGCGGGGACTGCTCACCGAGGTGGTGACCGAGCCCACGGACATGCCGTAGGGCAACCGCGCGCTGCTGTTCCGCGACCCGGACGGCAACCTGGTCAACCTGTTCACCCCGGTCAGCCCCGCCGCGCGGGCGAAGTTCGGCATGTGAGGCGTCAGGTGCGGGCCGTGAGGCGGGCGAGGCGACGGGTGGTGGGCCAGCGGACGGAATGGGCCCAGCCGAGCTTCTCGAGGACCCAGATGAACCGGGCCGTCATGTCGAGCTGGCCGCGGCCGATGCCGTGACGGGCGCAGGTGGGGTCGGCGTGGTGCAGGTTGTGCCAGGACTCGCCCATGGACAGGACCGCCAGGGGCCAGACGTTGGTCGCCTTCCCGGGGGCGTCCCAGGGGCGGTCGCCGATCATGTGGCAGATGGAGTTGATGGACCAGGTCACGTGGTGCAGGAGCGCGACGCGGACGAGGCCGGCCCAGAAGAACGCGGTCAGCGCGCCCCACCAGGTCTGGGTGGCCAGGCCACCGATCAGGGCCGGGGCGAGAAGGCTGAGCACCGTCCACAGCGGGAACAGCGCGCTGATCCGGGTGATGTCGCGGTCGGCGAGCAGGTCGGGGGCGAAGCGTTCGGCGTTGGTGCGGTCACGGCCGAAGAGCCAGCCGAGGTGGGCGTGGAAGAAGCCCTTGGCCAGGGCGACCGGCGTGGTGCCGTGGAGCCACGGTGAGTGCGGGTCGCCCTCCTTGTCGGTGAAGGCGTGGTGGCGCCGATGATCGGAGACCCAGGTGATGACGTCACCCTGCATGGCGAGGCTGCCCGCGATGGCCAGGCCGTTGCGCAACCCCTTGCGCGCCTTGAAGGCGCGGTGGGTGAAGTAGCGGTGATAGCCGACGGTCACCCCGAACCCGGACAGGAAGTAGAAGCCGATCGCGAGCCCGACGTCGAGCCAGGACAGGCCCCACCCCCAGGCCAGCGGTACGGCCGCGACGAGCGCGAGCATCGGGATGAGGGTGAAGAGGTAGACCAGCCAGGCCTGGCCCTGTGGACGTGGGGTGGCGAACACCGGTTTGGCCGGGGCGTCCGCGGTGCGGCCTGCGGTGGTGGGGCTGACAGTCATGCTCGGTATGCGCTCCTGGATCGGCGGGGCGTCACACGCTGGTGCGTCGTGACGGGTCCGCCGAGGTCCGGAGCGGAGACGGGCGTCCGCGGCATTCGGGATCGGCCGCCTGGTCCGTGATGTCCGGTTACCCGTAACGGGGTCGCGGTACTCGCCGCGGCGTCAGCCGAGCCGGTCCCGGAGTGCCGCGAGCAGCGCGTCGACCGCGGCCACCTCCTCGGGTGGGAGCGTGTCCTCGCGGTGGTCGGTGAGCAGCTCGACCAGCTCGATGCAGGCGAGGGCGCGTGGCGTGGGCGTCACACCCGAAGGGCCGTCCGTCGCGGCAGCAGCGCCAGCGCGACCGCCGGGAACACCAGCACCGAGATCACCCCTGCGGCGACCAGTCCCGCGCCCACCGCCGGGGCCAGGATCGCCATCCGCTCGCCGATCTCGATCGCCGCCAGCAGGAACGGCAACGACGTCGCCTGCAGCAGGCCGACGGCGACCAGCTCGCGCCGGGACAGCTCGCCGCGGAACGCCAGCGCCGGAACCGCACGGACCAGCAGCAGCGCGAGGAGGAACCCCGGCACGGTGGCGAGGGCGGCCGGATGCTCGAGGAGGCCGGACAGGTCGAGCGTCAGCCCGCTGGTGACGAAGAAGATCGGGACCAGCAGCCCGTAGCCGACGGCCTCGAGTTTCACCGGGTAGAGCGGGTGCGTGGCCTGGGGATCGGGATCGAGAGCGCGCAGGAGCAATCCGGCGAGGAAGGCGCCCAGGATGGCCTCGAACCCCAGCGCCTCGGCGGCCAGCGCGAGCCCGGCCACGAGGAGCACCGTCAGCCGGATGCGGATCTGCGCGCTCGTGTCGGCGAGCCTCGCGATCACCCCGGTCAACCGGCCCGAATGCTCGGCGCCCAGCACCACCAGCGCGATCACGCCCAGCGCGCCGAGCAGCAAGGCCAGGAGGAGCAGCCGGCCGGCCAGCGGGGTGTCCGTCCCCGAGAGCCCGACGGACAGCAGGACGACCGCCACCACCTCACCGGCCGACGCCCCGGCGACCGCCAGCCGGCCCACCGGGCGGGCGAGCACACCCGCGTCGAACAGCACCGGTACCACCAGCCCGAGCGACGTCGCCAGCAGCGCCACCCCGATCAGGGCCGCGCCGCTGACGCCCAGCGCGACCAGCACCGCGACGACCACCCCGGCACCGCCGAGCGACAACGCCACGGACAGCGCGACCCGCCGTCCCAGGGTCCCGCGGAACCGGCGCAGGTCGACCTCCGATCCGGCGAGGAACAGCAGGAACGACAGCCCCAGCAGGGAGAGCGCGCGGATCGTCTCGTCGGGGGTGACCCAGCCGAGCACGGACGGCCCGATCAGCACCCCCGCGATGATCTCCAGCAGCGCCCCCGGCAGCCGCAGTGCGGGAACCAGGCCGAGCAGCAGCGGCACCCCCGCCGCCACCGCCAGCACGATCACCAGGCCCGCGGACATGTCACACCAGCTCGGCGTCGGCGTGGACGTGCAGGAGGGCGGGTCCGTCCGCGGCGAAGAGCGCCTTCATCCCCTCGTCGAGGTCCTCGGCGCGGTGGACCGGGATGCCCGTCGCCCCGCAGAGCTCCGCGTAGCCGGCGAAGTCCGGGTTGACGAGCGAGGTCTGCCAGACGGGGTAGCCGCCCGCCTGCTGCTCCTTGCTGATCTTGCCGAGGGCGCCGTTGTCGAGCAGGACGTGCTTGACCGCGATCCCGTACCTGACCGCCGTCGTCAGCTCCGCGAGGTACTGGCCGAACCCGCCGTCGCCGGTGACGGCGACCACGGGCCGGGCCGGGTCGGCGGCCCACGCGCCCAGCGCCGCGGGATAGCCGAAGCCGATGGAGCCCAGGTAGCCGGACATCAGGACGGGTTGGCCCGCGCTCTCGAAGTAGCGGCCGAAGGAGTAGGCGTGGTTGCCGACGTCGACGGCGATCGTCGCGTCCGCGGGGCAGTGCGCGGACAGGGCCGCGAACACGGCGGCGCTGGAGACGCCGCGCCCGCGGTCGTCGATCGCGCGCCGCCGCTTCTCCGCCCGCCAGATCGCCCATCGGGCGGCGACGTCGCCGTGCTGGTCGACCGCGGCGATCCCGGCCGGGTCCTCGTCGAGCCCGGCGAGCAGGGCCCGCAGGGTGACGGCGGCGTCGCCGAGGAGGCCGACGTCCGAGCACCCCCGCCCCGAGCGGATGGGTGTCGGGCAGCAGGCCCTTGGCGCGGAACGTCGTGAGCACGGGCGCACCGAGCCGTTCGGCGAGCTCACGCACCTCGGCCGTGGCCACCCGCGCACCCTGGCCCACGATGATCACCGGCCGGGTGGCGGTGCGGATCCTGCTGGTCGCCGCGGCCAGCGACTCCGGAGACAGCGCGACCCCACGGTCGGCGCGACGCCCGCGCGGCGGCATCGCCGGAGCATCGCTCGGCAGGTCCTGGACCTCGTCGGGCAGGACGAGATGCGCGACCCCGCGGCCGTCGAGCGCGTGTTTCACCGCCGTCGCCGCCAGCTCGGCGTGGTCGGAACCGGCCGTCACGGTCACGGTCGAGAGGGCGACGTCACCGAACACGGCCGACAGGTCGACGTCCTGGAACGCGCCGCGCCCCCGCACCTTGGACGGCACCTGGCCGGAGATCGCGAGCACCGGGGCGCCGTCGAGCCGCGCGTCGTACAGGCCGGTCAGCAGGTTGGTCGAGCCCGGCCCGGCGATCGCGAAGCAGGCCGCGGGGCGGCCCGTCAGCTTCCCGTAGGCGGACGCGGCGAACGCGGCCGCACCCTCGTGGCGGATGCCGATGTAGCGCAGCTCGCCGCGCTCCTCGACCGCGCGCAGCGCTTCGGCGAACCCGAGGTTGGAGTGTCCGACCATGCCGAAGACGGTGTCGACGCCCCAGGCCACCAGCGTCTCCACCAGCACGTCCGAGACGCTGCGCGGGCGCTCCACCACGTCCGGAAGCTCGACGTAGGTGCCGTCGGCGCGCTCCTCGACGGCGAAGGCGTGCGGGGCGTCGGAGAAGCCCTCCGGCGGCTTCCCCGTCGTCGGGTCGTAGTCGTAGCCGTGCCACGGGCAGCGCAGCAACCCGTTCTCGATCGAGCCCTCGCCGAGCGGGCCGCCCTGGTGCGGGCAGTGGTTGTCGAGCGCGCTGACCCGCCCGCCGCAGCGCGAGACCGCGACGCTGCGGCCGTCGACGATCGCGGTCCGGACCCGGCCCTCGTCGGGGACCCCGTCGATCCGGTGCCACGTCGTGTTCACCGGCCTCGTGTTGTCCGGCATCGTGCTCATCCGCCCACCCCCGCGTAGCTGACGCCGACCAGGTCGGCGACGTCGCGCTTCCAGCTCGTCAGGTCTCTCGGTGTGAAGTGCGACAGCGAGTCGTGCCCGCACGCGCGGGCGAGCACGACCATCAGCTCGGTGATCGCCCCGAGGTAGCGGGTGAGCTGCTCGGCGGCCCGTTGCACCGGGAGCCGCGCCCGCAGGTGCGGCTTCTGCGTCGCGATGCCCATCGGGCAGTTGTCGGTGTGGCAGGCCCGCATCCCGACGCAGCCGATCGCCTGCAGGGCGACGTTGGAGACCGCGATCGCGTCCGCGCCCAGCGCGAGCGCCTTGACCATGTCCTGGGCCCGGCGGAAACCACCCGTCGCCACCAGGGTCACGTCCCGCGCACCGGCGAGATCGAGGTGCCGGCGCGCGCGGGCCAACGCGGCCATCGTCGGCACGCTGATCGTGTCGCGGAAGATCGTCGGCGCGGCTCCGGTCCCGCCGCCGCGGCCGTCGAGGATCACGTAGTCGACACCCAGGTCGAGCGCGGCGTCGAGATCGGCCTCGATGTGCTGGGCGGACATCTTCACCCCGACCGGGATGCCGCCGGACCGCTCGCGGATCCGGTCCACCAGCGACCTCGCGTCGAGCAGCATGACCCAGTCGACGAACCGCGCCGGGGAGACGGCCGACTCGCCCTCGGGCAGGCCGCGGACCTCGGCGATCCGGCCGGTGACCTTGGTACCGGGAAGATGCCCTCCGGTGCCCGTCTTCGCTCCCTGCCCGAGCTTGAGGTGCAGCGCCTGCACGGAGTCGAGGTGCATCTCGTCCCAGCCGAACCGGCCGGAGGCGAGCTCGTAGAGATAGCGGGAGCACTCCGCCTTCTCCTCGGGCAGCATGCCGCCCTCACCCGAGCAGATCGCGGTGCCCGCTCCCTCGGCGCCGCGGCCGAGCGCGGTCTTGGCCTCCGCCGACAGCGCGCCGAAGCTCATGTCGGACACGAAGACGGGGATGTCCAGGCACAGCGGCTTCGCGGCCGCCGGCCCGATGGTCACCGACGTGTCGACGGCGTCGTCGTCGAGACGGGGGAAACGGTGGAGCTGCGCGGTCAGCACCTGCAGGTCGTCCCAGGTCGGGAGCTCGGCCCGGGGCACGCCCATCGCCGCGACCTTGCCGTGCGCACCGGCGAGCCCGCTGCGCGCCAGGGCGTGGATCTCGGAGACGAACGGCTCCTCCGCGCTGTCCTGGTGCGGGTCGTCGAAGAGCCGGTCGTAGGTGGAGACCACGGCGCGTTCCGGCCGCATGCTGCGGTACTCGACCAGGTCCGCCTTGTCGACGAGCACCTCGCCGTCACGCACGTGGCAGCCGAACTTGTAGATCCGTTCCGCGGGGTTGTAGGCCGAGACACCGGTGTCGAGACGGTAGTCCCAGCCGTGCACGCCGCAGATGAGGTTGGCGCCCTCGACCCGGCCGTCGGCGAGCAGCGCGCCACGGTGCGGGCAGCGGCCCTCGAAGACGTGCACCTGCGTGCCCCGCCGCACGAGCACGAGGTCGATGCCGTCGACCGCGGCGTGGTGGGGGACGTCCTCGGCGAGCTCACCGAGCTGGGCGATCGGCATCAAGGTACTGAGGTCCATGTAACGCTCCCGGCGTCGTCCGACACGTACTGCGGGAAACAGTGACCTCGACCCGCCCGGACGTTACGCGAGGAGGACGAGATGGACGAGAAGTCGACGGCCGGCACCCGGCGGGCCCTGCACGCCGTCGCCGAGCTGGTCATCGCCGGCCCGCAGCACCGGGCCGCCGGCACCATCAGGCTGCGCGTCACGCCCGGTGGATTCGGCGGGGTCGCCCTCGCCCTGCGGGTCGAGGGCACCGAGCTGGTGTGGGACGGCGGGCGCGCGCCGATCGCCGATACGTGCCGGGACCTCGCCGTCGCCGCGGGTGTCGACCCGGGCGGTCCGGCCGGGCTCTACCCCGACGGTTCCGGCGTGCACCTGGACGAGCCGCTGGTGGTGGACCCCGCGGTCGCCGAGGTCGTGGCCGGCTGGTTCGGCCGGGGCGACGAGGCGCTGCGGATCCTCGCGCCGGACGCCGAGCCGGTGATCTGGCCGGAGCACTTCGATCTGGCCGTCACGCTGGACGAGGTGACCTACGGGGTGTCACCGGGGGACGCCCACGTCCCCCGGCCCTACGCCTACGTCGGCCCGGCGACACCCCGGCACGGGACCTTCTGGAACGCCCCGTTCGGTGCGAGCCGCGCCGCGGTCGAGCTGCCCGATGCCGGAGCGGTCGCGACGTTCTTCGCCGAGGGGCGCCGGTTCGCCGGCGTCCCGGTCTGAGCCTGCGGCCATCCCCGACGCAGCGGGCCGCCGCGGATCTCACGCCCGGGCGACGCCGGCGATCTGCGTGTTGAACGAGACGAACGGGCTGTGCAGCCGGTACGGCTGGATGTCCACGTGCGCGAACCCGGCGGCCCGCAGCGGAACGGCCAGGTCCCGTTCGCACGAGCACCCCTCGAAGGTCCAGGCCCACGGCCGGCGCAGCGCCCGCTGCAGGGCCCGGGTGGGGGTGCCCGCCCGCGCCACGACGTGTTCCACGAAGCGGTAGGTGCCACCGGGCCGCAGGATGCGCCGGACCTCGGCGAGGACCTCGGCGGGGTCGGGCACGGTGCAGAGCACGAGCGAGGAGATCACGCAGTCGACGCTCCCGTCCGGGAGACCGGTGCGCTCGGCGACCCGCTCGCGGAGATCGAGGCGCACCTCGCGGCGCTCGGCGGCCGCCCGCAGCCGGCGGTGCATCGGGACGTTGGGTTCGAGGGCGACGAGCGTCGATCCCGGGGACAGGTAGCGCAGGTTGGCGCCCACCCCGGAGCCGAGCTCGACGACCGTCGGGGGAAGGTCGGCGAACACCCGCTGCTTCTGCCGGCGCACGTTCCACTCGATGTACGGACCCATCATGCTGAAGAACGCGGCGTTGAAGGCCCCGCGCGCGGGGTGCACGGCGAAGTCGGTCGCGGGTGCGGTTGCCGTCTGGTCGTCGGTCACGGGTTCCTCGTCTCACTGGTCGGTACCGGCACTCTGCGCCGAACCCGCCGGCACGTCAGGCGGGGAACTACCCCAGTTCCCGGAGTCCGCGCCGCGCGCTGAACCAGGTGGCGATCTGGGCGCGGGAGCGGACGCCGAGGCGCAGCCTGATCCGCTCCACATGGCCCTCGGCCGAGCGCTCGCTGATGCCCAGGCGCGTCGCGATCTCCCGGTTCGTGCAGCCCTGGCTGACCAGGTCCGCCACCTCCTGCTGCCGGGCCGTCAAGCCGTCGGTCCGCCGTCGGGCGACGGGCAGGCCGAGGAACCGGCGGATCACCCGCACCAGCTCGTCCCGGTCACCCGCGTACGGGAGGTGCGACCGGCCGGGCAGGAGCGCCAGCTGTGCGCCGTCGATGCCGCCCGCGAGGGCTTCGGCCTGCGCGACGGGCGCCGCGCGGTCGTCGATGCGGTGCACCACCAACGTCGGCGCCCGCACCTGAGCGAGGAGGTCGCTGACGTCGAGCTCGTAGCTCAGCGCGAGCAACGCCCGCGCGGTCGCCGCGGTCGAGCACGCGCGTTGGTAGCGGGCGACCTCGGCGCGCGTCGCGCGGTCGGCGTCGGGGGCGAAGATGTCGGTCAGCACATCGGAGCCCAGGCCCCAGTGGGACTCGTCCAGGCCCAGGACGTGCTCCCGCACGGCCGGCGGGGACAGGTCGTCGCCGCGCACCCAGCCGCCGTAGAGCACCAGACGGCGGACGGTCTCGGGGTGCGCCGCGGCCCATGCCACGGCCACCGGAGCCCCCATCGAGGTGCCGATCAGGTCGAACGGCTCCCCGAGCGCCGCCGTCACCGCGCCGAGCTGCTCGAGCTCGAACGCCAGCGACGCCGGACGATCCACTGCCGGCGACAACCCGCACCCGGCGCGGTCGTAGCGAACGAGTCGGCAGCCCGGCGCCAACGCCTCGTAGAGCGCCCGCTCGGCCGCCAGTTCCCAGCTCAGCTCGAGGTGCGTGAGCCAACCCGTCACGTAGACCAGGGGCCTGCCGGTACCGACCGTGGCGTACGACAGGGCGGCACCGTCGGCCAGCACCACCCGATCGATCCGCTGCTGCACCACGCGATTGTCGCTCACACCCACCGCCGCGACGCGCCGTTCTCGCCGCAGCGGTCCTCGTCCGCCTCAGGGGAGACGGGCAGCGCCGGTTCCGGTGAGCCGCGGTCCGGCCGCGGCAGTGCGGCCGGTGAGCAGGAGCAGCAGGGCGTCCGCGGGCCCGCGGATCTCGGTATCGGATGCGCCGTCGTTCGCGGTCCAGTCGATGTCGGTCGCGAGGACCCGGGTGGCGCGGAAACGCCTGCGGGCCCAGAACGGCCATCCCATCCGCCAGACGCGGTCCAGGGCGGCCCGGACGCCGTCGGGCGGCATCGGCACGGTGCGGCCCAAGGGGACTGCGATGTCCTGGATGTGGACGAGGGTGTCCATGACGAGGTTGTCGAGCGTGGTGATGGCGGGCTTTCGCCGGCTGTCGGCATCGCTGCGCAGCTCGCGGACGAGGTCGGCGTCGGGGCGGCTCGCGTGGGCGATCGCGAGGTCGCGGTTCAGGGCGTTGAAGTCCCCGCCGGTGCGCACACCTGCGATGAGGATGCGGAACGCATTCGGCGACCGGGGTGTCAGGGCGAGGTGGGCGGCCACGTCGCGGGTCCGCCAGCCCTGGCAGAGGGAGGGTGCCTCCCACTCCGGTCCGGAGAGCCCGTCGAGGAGCTCGGCCAGGGCGCGACGCTGCGTGGCGATGATCTCCCACTTCTCGGTCGGTTCCATCGGTACCTCAGAAGATGGTCAAGGACTTTGACTGATTTACTCAAAGTCTCTGACCATCTCGTACGCTCGTCAAGTGGAGGAGACGCTGAATCTCGGGGTGCTGCTGTTCCTGCCCTACCGCGCGATGGAGTCCCGGGTGTTCGCCGGGTTGGCCGCGGCGGGCTTCGACGACTTCACCCCGGCCCAGGCCCGTGTGTTCCAGCGGATCGCTCCCGGCGGGAGCCGGCTGACCGACCTGGCCGAGCAGGCCGGGACCAGCAAGCAGGCGGTGGGGTTCCTGGTGGACCAGCTGGAGCGGTCGGGCTATGTCGAGCGCGCGGCCGACCCGGCCGACGGGCGGGCCCGGTTGATCCGGATCGCCCCCCGGGGTGAGCGTGCGGTCGAGGCGTCCCGGGAGACGGTCGCCGAGGTGGAGGCGGAATGGGCCGCGCACCTCGGGTCCCGGCGGATCCGGCAGTTGGGCGCGATCCTCACCGATCTCCGCGAGGTCACCGACCCCTGGCGGTAGCGTCCGACGAGTGCGGGTCGGGTCTCACCCCAGACAGGCCCGGCACGTGGTCGAGCAGGTCCACGACGAAGCGCGCCACGGCTGCACGGGCGTGGACCTGGCGGCGACGCTCGGGGGTCGGGTCGGCGTCGAGGTGCTCGACCGGCACTGCGGGCGGCGCTGTCGTAGGCGCGGGCGCTGCGTCCGGTGACGGGGGAGACCGCGTCCTGCCGAGGCCCGGTCGCCCACCGGGACACCGCGGCCGCGAGCGCTGCGCGCGTGCGCGGGCGCACTTGCCGAGTCCGCGGTGCTCCCGGCTGCCGCTGCACCGACGCATCCCACGCGCTCGGGCTGGCCCGATGCGCACGGCGCGCGGTAGGTTCGTGCGGGTCGCTCGCCCAGCCTCCGAGTATCCGTCGCGCCTTCTCGCAACGGACGCGACAGTGATCCGGTCGCCAACGCCACCTCGACGCTCCCCGGGTGTGTGTTCTCCCCCTAGTTCCCGCACCACTAAGGACTTCTCATGTCTGAATTGTCGACGCACGGGTGGGTGACGATGCCGCATCGGAAGGCCGACGTCGCCGTCTCAGTGCAGGATTCGCTGGACAAGATCGCGCGTCTGGACCCGGTTCTCAATGCATTCGTCAGCATCACCGACGACCTCGCGTGGCGCGATGCGCACCGATTGCGAGCAGACCCGGACGGCCACCTGGTCAGTCCCCTCGCCGGGATGACCGTCGCCGTCAAGGACAACATCGACATCGGCGGCTACATCACGACTGCGGGTTCGCCGTTCCTGCTCGACAACCGCGCTGCCCGCGATGCCGTCGTTGTCGCCCGTCTCCGAGAGGCGGGGGCCATCATCGTCGGCAAGTCACAGCTACACGAGTTCGCCTACGGCGCGACCACGAAGAACCATCATTTCGGTGCGTGTCGTAACCCTTGGGATGTCGACCGCGTGCCCGGAGGCTCGAGCGGCGGTTCCGGGGTCGCGGTGGCGGCGAACATGACCGTCGGTGCGCTCGGCACCGACACCGGCGGTTCGGTGCGGATCCCAGCCGCACTGACCGGCGTGTGCGGTCTCCGACCGACGCACGGCGCCGTCAGCAGCCGCGGAGTCTTCCCGCTCGGTCCATCGATCGACACGGTAGGCCCGATGGCTCGCTTTTTCGAGGATGTCTGGGCGCTGTTCACCGTGATCCGCGGATACGACCCGCGAGACCCGTGGGCGCAACCCCCACCGGCGGACTTCGGTCGAACGCCACCCAAGTCCACTCTGGAGGGACTTCGCATCGGAGTCCCCGACGACGAGTTCTGGCATTCTCCGGACAGTGAGATCCATCACGCTGTGACCACCGCTGTCGATCAGCTGCGGGATCTCGGCGCGGAGATCGTTCGTGTCCCCCTCCGGGGGGCGGACCAGGCGCGCGCCTCCTGCAACACCCTCCTCCTGGCGGAGGCGCTGGCACTGCACGAGGAGCGGCTGGCACGCTCGCCGGAGCTGTTCGACCCCGATATCCGGGACCGGCTCGAACTCGGCGCCGACCTGTCAGGCGTCGATGTCGCGCGAGCCGTCGGCGGACTCCAGGCATGGCGGGCGGAGGTGCTCGAATGTTTCGAGTCCGTCGACCTGATCGCGGTCCCGGCGACTCCCACACAGGCACCGGAGATCAACCCCTCCGACACGATCACCACCACCCATGCCTTGACCCGGTACGCCTACCCGTGGAGCGCCGCTCGGGTCCCGGCCGCGTCGATACCCTGCGGCTTCGGCGCCGGAGGGTTGCCCATCGGGCTGCAGCTCGTCGCGGGGCCGTGGCAGGAACATGTGCTCGCACAGGCCGCCATCGCGTTCCAGCGAGTGACCGACTTCCATCTGCAGTACCCCCGCCTCCCCTGATGCGATGAAGGAGCGGGGCCTCCCGCTCCTCGTGACCCTCGGCTCATGCTCGAGGTGCTTCACGCCAACGAGTTGGGGAGGCCCCTGTGAGCGAAGCATACGAGGGACGGCAGATCGTCGGGATGGATCTGCATCGGCGCCGGTCGGTGTTGGTGCGGATGACCGAGTCCGGGGAGTATCTGGAGACGGTGCGGATCGCCAACGACCCGGACTATCTGGCGCAGGTGATGGCCCGGGCCGGGGAGTGCCCGGAGGTGGTCCTGGAAGCCACCTACGGCTGGTACTGGGCCGCGGACACCCTCGCCGGGCTGGGCGCGAACGTGCATCTGGCGCATCCGTTGGGGGTGAAGATGTTCTCTCTGCGGCGGGTGAAGAACGACCAGCGTGACGCCGCTGATCTGGCTGATCTGTTGCGGATGGGTCGTCTGCCGGAGGCGTGGATCGCTCCGCCCGCGACGCGGGAGCTACGCGGCTGGGTGCGCCACCGGGCAAAGCTCGTCGGGATCCGGTCCAACCTGAAGTGCCAGGTCCACGCCGTCCTCGCCGGCGCCGGGGTGCAGGTCCCGATGAGTGACCTGTTCAGCTCGGGCGGGCAGAAGCTGCTCGCCGCGACCCGGCTCGCGGTCGAGTCGCGGGCGCGGGTGGACTCGTTGCTGCGGCTGATCGGCGCCCTGGACTTCGAGATCGACACCTACGCCCGCCTGGTCGCCGGACGGTTGCGCACCGACCCCGGCTATATCGCCATCCAGACCATCCCCGGTGTCGGGCCGCTGCTGGGCGCGGTGTTCGTCGCCGAGATCGGCGATGTCACCCGTTTCGCTCGCCCACAGCAGCTGGCGTCCTGGGCCGGGCTCACTCCGACACACCGCGAGTCCGACACCTCCGTCCACCGGGGACGGATCACCAAACAGGGTTCCCGACTGGTCCGGTGGGCGGCGGTCGAGGCCGTCCAACGCGTTCCCGCGCACACGAGACTGGGACAGCGCCGTGACCGTGTCGGGAACCGTCGGGGCCACAACATCGGGGTCGTCGCCGCGGCCCGAGACCTGCTCACGCTGGTGTTCTACGGGATACGTGATCACCGCATCCGCTGTCTGTCTCCCACCGCCGATGCGGCGTGAGCGGGCCCGAGATCGTGGTGGGCGCGGATCGCACAGGTCATGATCCCCGAGCCGGCTCGGCGTGATCGCCCCTTCTGATTGATCCCACCCGCCACCCAGCACTCTCGTCGCAGCGCACCATGCCGCCCGACCCGCAGGTCGGCGCGGCGAAGGGATGACCGACGACCCCACGGGGGCTTCGTCCACATCGAGCCGGGACCACGGCTTCAGGCGCAGCACAACCGAACCCCACACGCCCTGCGAGCAGGGAGCGACGACAACCTCTCACCCGATCTTCGCCAGCTGAACAGCCTTACGCCGCTGCCGCGACGGCATCAAGGACCTACGGCCGCTACGCGGGCGCCCTCCGGGCGCTCCTTGACCCCGCCGCCACTTCGGCGCGCTCAACAGCCGCGGCGAAGAACATCAACAACAAGAACAGGGGGTTGACCGGCCCCGCTCCTTCAGGGATGACCTGTGTGCCCCCGGCAGGATTCGAACCTGCGGCACCCGCTTTAGGAGAGCGGTGCTCTATCCCCTGAGCTACGAGGGCGTGCGTGCAGACTACCGTGGCTTCCTTCCGACCCCGCCTGCCCGCCCTCGTCCTCGATGACCAGGGGATCTGCGGCCTACTTGCCGACGGCGGCCCGGAAGGTGTGGGTGTCCGCCAGCTGCTGGTAGCGCGCCACCCGGCCGTCGGTCACCGTCCAGATATGGACGAACCTGGCGCGCACCGGGCCGTTCGCGCCCTGTCCACCATGGCGCCCGAGCGCGACGACGCGGGTGTCGTCCAGCGGCAGGATCTCGTCGGGCGTGGCGGTGAAGCCCTCGACGTCGGACAGGATCGGGCCGAACACATTGCCCACGATGGCCTCGCGGCCGTGGTAGACGCCGCCGTAGGGCATTCCCTCGGACTCGTCCCACTCGATGTCGGGCGTCATCACGGCGAACACGGCGTCGACGTCGCCGGAACCGAAGCTGTCGTACACGGCCTGGACGACCTTGACGTTCTGCTCGCTCATCGCGTCCTCCGATGTCCGGGCAGGCGATGGTAGGGCGCGTGAGGCCGGCCACATAAGAGCAGGCCGGCCCGCCGCCCTCAGGCGGGTTCGAGGACGACCACCGGGATCCTGCGCTCCGTGTAGGTCGCGTACTCGGCGTACGGCTTGTACATCTCCACGAGCCGCGGCCAGAGGGCGTCCCGCTCCGCACCCTCGGCGACGCGCGGGCGCACCCGTCGGCGTTCCCCGCCCGGTAGCTCGACCTCGGTGGAGTCCATCGCCATCAGGTTGTGGAACCAGGCCGGGTGGGCGTCCACCCCGCCCTTCGACGCGACCACGACGAGATCGGGGGCGTCGTCCAGATAGTTCAGCGGGCTGACGCGTGCCTCGCCGCTCCGCCGGCCGACGTGGTGCAGCAGCAGGATCGGGGAGGTTCCCATCCTGCCGCCGACCTTCCCCTTCGTCGCGCGGAACAGCACGAGGTTCACCCGGGTCCCGAGGTGGAAGAGCTTCCAGAACGGCGAGTCCGCCGGTGGTGGCTTCGGCATCACCGAATCGTAGGGGTGACCGATCGGACACTGAGTCGATCTTGCACGGCGCCTACCGTGGACATTCGGCATCATAAAGACGGAAGGAGGGATCTACGGATGACGAAGACGCATGTCCGCTGGGCATTGCTGGCGCTGGCCATCGGGGCCTTCGCGATCGGGACCGGTGAGTTCGCGATCATGGGCCTGCTGCCGGAGGCGGCGAGCGACCTGCAGGTGAGCATCCCGAGCGCGGGCACGCTGATCTCGGCGTACGCCCTGGGCGTGGTCGCCGGGGCGCCTCTGCTGATCGCGGCGGCGACCAGGCTGCCCCGGCGGACCGCTCTCGTCGTCCTGATCTCGGTCTACGGTGCCGCGCACCTGCTCTCCGCGATCGCACCGGACTACGGCTGGATGCTGGTGGCGCGGTTCCTCGCGGGCCTGCCGCACGGCGCCTTCTTCGGCATCGGCGCGATCGTCGCCGGCCGGCTGGTGGACCCGTCGAAACGGGCGCGGGCGATGGCGATGATGTTCTCCGGCCTCACGATCGCGAACATCGTGGGGGTCCCGGCCTCGACGCTGCTCGGGCAGACCGTCGGGTGGCGCTGGGTGTTCGGCGTCGTGGGCCTGATCGCACTGCTGGCGGCGGTCGCGGTGACGTTCGCGGTGCCGGTCGTGCGCGGGATGCCCGCGCCGCGGCTGATCGAGGAGCTCAAGGCGCTCCGCCGGTTCCCCGTGTGGATCACGCTGCTGGTCTGCATCGTCGGTGGGGCGGCGCTGTTCTCCGTCTACAGCTACATCGCGCCGATGCTGACGGACGTCGCCGGCTACTCACCGGCGGGCGTCACCCCGATCCTGGCGCTGTTCGGCCTGGGCATGACGATCGGCAACCTGGTCGGGGCGCGGCTCGCGGACCGGGGCCCGGTGCGGGCGGTGGTGTCGTTCTTCGCCGTCGACGTCGTGCTGGCGCTGCTGCTGGTGCCCGCGCTGAGCCACCCGGTCACCGCGGCGATCGTGCTGTTCCTCTTCGCCGTCTCGGTGTTCGCCACCATCCCCGGCATCCAGCTGCGGATCATCAACGGCGCCGGCGAGGCTCCGCACATGGCCTCCGGGGCGATGCACATGGCCTTCAACGTGGCCAACGCCATCGGGGCCTGGCTGGGCGGGGTCGTCATCGCGGCGGGGTTCGGCTACACGGCACCGGCGTTCGTCGCGGCCGCGCTGGCCCTGGCCGGAGGCGCGATCATGGCCTTCGGCGGCTGGTGGGAGCGTCGCTCGCCCGCACGGCCGGCCGACGAGGCGCTGGTCCGTGCCGCGTGAGCGCCTCGGCGAAGATCTCCGCCATCCCCGCGTAGCCGGTGTCGTTCGGATGGAAGTGGTCGGCCGCGAGCCGACCCTTCCAGTGCCGCATCCGCGGGTCCCGGAACTCGGCGAGGATCATGCCCCGGCCCGCCACGGTGTCGTCGATCACGCGGTTGACCTCCAGTGCGGCCGCGTACGTGCCCGGCTGGTTGCCGACGACGGTCCCCGCCGGGAGCCGCTCCAGCAGCGCGGCCATCCGGTCCGCCGCGCCTGCCCGGAACCGCGGGCTCATCAGGTCGTTCGCCCCGATGAGCACCGTCACCAGGGCCGGCGTCGCGCCGAGTGACGTCATCGCCGGGAGCTGGCGCGCCAGCACGTCGTCGATCCGGCCGCCGCTCATCGAGAGGTTGACGCAGCGGTGTCCGGGGAGCGACGGCGCGAGCCGCCCGACCCAGCCGCGGTCGAACCGGCTCGCCCCGATGCCCTGGGACATCGAGTCCCCGAGCACGACCCACAGCGGTCCGGTGGCGGCGATCGCGTCCCGGTTGTGCGCCGCCCAGGCCTGCGCGTACGGCACGGTCTGCGCCTGGACGTCCCGCACGCCGCCGACGACGCGGGACAGCAGCGAGACGAACGGGCCCGGCGGCCTGCCGGTGAGGTTGGAGAAGGTGAACTCCGCGGGGAGGGGATCGGCCACGATCTCCAGTGAACCAGGATTCTCCGGGGTCAGCGGCCGAGGCCGGCCTCCCGGGCACGGACGATCGCCTGGGCCCGGTCCGCGACCTGGAGCTTGGCGAACACCGTGGAGACGTTGTTGCGGACGGTCTTGGGGGACAGCACGAGGCGTTCGGCGATCTGCCTGTTGGACAGGCCCGCGGCGATGAGGTCCAGCACCTCCCGTTCACGGACCGTGAGCTGCGGGAACGACCCGGGCGCAGGCCTGCTGCCGGCGAGCTGCACGAAGTACTGGGTCACGCGCGCGGCGAGCGCCGGGCCGAAGATGACGTCGCCGCCGGCCACGGAGGTGATCGCCCGCAGGATCTGGGTCTGGTCCGCGCCCTTGACCAGATAGCCGCGGGCCCCCGCGAGCATGGCGGCGAACACGTTCTCCTCGTCGTCGTGCATGGTCAGCACCAGCACGCCGACCTCTGGGTCCTCGTCGAGGATGCGGCGAGTGGCCGTGATCCCGTCGAGGCCGGGCATCTGCAGGTCCATCACCACGACGTCCGGCCGGAGCCTCGCGGCCAGCGTCACGGCCTCTGCGCCGTCGGCGGCGGTCCCGACGACCTCCGCGCCGCCGGAGGAGTCCAACATCATGCGCAGCCCGTCGCGGTAGACGGGATGGTCGTCTGCCAGCAGAACGCGCGGCGGTGTCATGGCGGTCCTTCGATCAGCACGCCGTCGACGTGTGGCGCGGCCGGTTCTGCGGCTCGTACAGGATGCCCGAAGGGGAGGAGCGCGTGCACCCGGGCGCCACGGCCCCCGTGGCTCGTCACCGTGCACCGCCCACCGAGCTCCTCGGCCCGCTCCCGCATCGCCACCAGCCCCACCCCGACCGATGCGCCCGGCCCGACGCCGCGGCCGTCGTCGACGATCTCGATCTCGAGGCGGTCCGGGAACGCGGTCAGCGCGAGCCCGACCCGGCTCGCCGCGGCGTGTCGGGAGGCGTTGGCGAGAGCCTCGCAGGCGATCCGGTACGCCGCGACCTCGACCGCCGCGGGCAGTGTGGAGAGGTCACCGGAGGTCTGGACGGTGACGGCGGCCGGTCCGACGAAGCCGGCGGCCTGGTGGCGTATCGCCCCGGCCAGGCCGAGCTGGTCGAGCGCGGGCGGCCTCAGGTCGTGCACCAGCCGCCGGACGTCCGACAGCACCGTGGACAGGTCGTCGCGGACCTGGTCGAGCGCGCCGCGGGCCGCGTCGACGTCCCGGCGGGTCAGGTTCTGTGCGGCCTGCACCTTCAGCGCCGCCGCGGCGAGCGCGGGCCCGAGTCCGTCGTGCAGATCCCGGCGCAGCCGCCGGCGCTCGTCCGCCACCCGGGTCACCAGGTCCTCGCGGCTGCGCTGCAGCTCCTCGGTCAGCGCGGTCGCCCGGACCGCGGCTGCCGCCTGCCGGACGACGTCGGCGAGCAGCCGCTGATCGGCCGGGGACGGTCGCGTCGCGGCCGCCGGGACCAGCACGAGCCGGCCGATCGGGGCACCGCGGTAGGCGAAGGGCAGGACGACCTCGGAGGCGCGGGGGAGACCGTGCTCGGCCACCACCGTGGTGCCGTCGACGCGGTCGAGCTCGACCCGCACGTACGGAGACCGGAACGACGCGGACACCGTCCGCGCCACCTCGAGCAGCAGCTCCTCCGGATCGGACGTCCGTTCCAGCCGGTCCGCCAGCTCGGAGACCAGGTCGTAGGGCTCGGCGCGGCCGGTGAGCAGCCGGTTCACCATGACCTGGATGCGGTTCCGCAGCGGCGCATAGAGCACCGCGACCACCCCCGCGGCGACGACGGCGGCCACCGGCTCGTCCACGAGCGCGCTCACGCCGACGAACAGCGCGAGGTCGACGGCGACGACCGCCGCGGCGAGCCCTCCGTAGACGAGCGTGCGGCCGAGCAGGAGGTCGACGTCGTAGAGGCGGTAGCGCCCGACCGCGACCAGCACGGCCACCGCCAGCGCCACCGTCGACACGACGAACGCGAGATCGGCCGCGAGCCCGGGTGTCACCGCCGGGACGGCCATCAGCACGAGGTTCAGCAGCGCCGCCAGCAGCATCCAGCGCAGCTGCGTCCGCCGGGCCCGGTCCGCGCCGCGGAAGCGCTGGGCGAAGACGATCACCGGGATCACCGGGCTCGTGGCGATCAGCCACGGGGTGACGGCCAGCGCCGCGGCCCAGGTCGCGTCCGGCAGCGGCAGTGGGAACGGCTGCGGCGGGAACCCCGCGTCCTCGACCCCCAGGAGCCTCAACGGAACGGTGACCAGCACCAGCGCCGCGAACGCGGTCGCCGTGAGGGACACCGCCGCGGGCCACCGCCAGCGCGGCGACGGCAGCCGTCCGTCCGGGAAGAAGAGCAGGAGCAGCGGGGGGACGAGGTTGAGCAACGGCCCCAGCCGGGTTCCGGCCTGCACCGTCGCGACGGTGAGCGGCAGCGTGCCGGCGTGCTCCACGAGGGACAGGACGGCGTAAGCGGCGGCTACCCCGTTCAGGCACGTCACGGCACCGCCGAGGAGCAGCAGCCAGGCCATCGGGTGCCGGGGCAGGCGGGCCACGAGCACCGCGCCCGAGAGGGCGAGCACCGCCCCCGGGGCCGACGACGCCCACGCCGCCCAGTCGAGTGCCGGCGGCCGGGGCGCAGCTCCGACGACGATCTCCGCCACGATGCCGGCCGCGGTGCCGACCAGGCAGGCGGCCGCCAGCACCGCGGCGAGGACGCGCAGGGCGCGGTCCGTGTGTTCCCGCGGGAGATCCACCCCCACAGCCTGGCGTACCGCGGACGCGCGAGCACGGGACCGCGGTCCCGGACCGTCCCGATCGGGACGTGACGACCGTCCCTGCGCCGTCCGGGCGGATCGGTGACAACGAGCCCCCGCCGTTCCCTGGCTGCCCGGGACGCCGGCCGTCGAGTGTGGACCCGCTACCCAGTCCCGAGATCGAGGAGTGCGCATGTCCGTCCACCTGACGCCCAGCGGTGTGAACCCGGAGGAGACGCGAGGTCCCGGCGTTCCGCCCGCGCCGAGCCCCGGCCGCGTACGGCTCGCGGGCCTGCTGCTCGCCGCGGGAGCTGCGGCCTGGGCCGTGGGCACGGTGATCGTCGGCGATCGGATCCAGGAGGGCATCCACGCCCTGGACACGATCACCGGGATGGCCTTCCTCGTCGGCGTCGCGGCATTGGCCCTGCTGGTGCTCGCCACCCGCGCCACCGGTGCCGGGAAGGGCCGGGCGCTGCCCGTCGTGCTCCTGGTGGTGCTGGCCGGGGCGTTCGTGCTCAACGCGGCCTCGTTCGGCTACGCGACGCACGACGAGTTCCCGGCCCCGCTGATGATCCTCGACGCGTGCTGGCCGCTCGGTCAGCTGCTCCTGCTGGTGCTGGGTGTCGCCGTCGCCGTCGTCGGCCGCTACCGGGGCCTCCTCCGTTGGCAGCCCCTGCTCTGCGGCCTGTGGTTCCCCGTGTCGATGGTGGCGCAGATCCTTCTGGGGAGCACGGCGTCGGTGTACGCCAGCGCTGCGTGGCTCGTGGTCGCCCACTGCGTGCTCGGCGTGCGGCTGGTCCTGCGACCGGGCGTCGTGGCGGGCTGAGCGACGGGCCCCGGGCGCCGCTACCGTCGAGACCATGACCGACACACCGAGCGTCGCGCTGCTGGGCACCGGGATCATGGGAACCGGGATGGCCCGCAACATCCTGGCCGCGGGTCTGCCGCTGACCGTCTGGAACCGCACCGCGGACAAGGCCCGACCCCTCGTCGACGCGGGCGCGCGGCTGGCCGAGGATCCGGCGGACGCGGTCCGGGGCGCGGACGTCGTCGTCACCATGCTCGGGGACGGCGCCCACGTGCTCGACGTCATGGGGGCCGCGGCGGAGGGCCTGCACGCGGGCCAGGTGTGGGCACAGATGACGACGGTCGGCGTCGCGCCGCTCGACGCGCTCGTCGCGTTCGCGGGGACACACCGGCTGGTGCTGGTCGACGCGCCGGTGGTGGGCACGAAGAAGCCCGCGGAGGACGGTCAGCTGCAGATCCTCGGTGCCGGGCCGGTCTCGGCCCGGGCGGTTCTGGCGCCCGTCTTCGAGGCCGTCGGCAGCAGGACGGTGTGGGTGGGGGAGAAGGCCGAGGAGGCGGCGGCGAGCAGGCTCAAGCTCGTCGCCAACAGCTGGGTGCTCGCGGTGACGGCCGCGACCGGGGAGACGCTGGCCCTGGCCAAGGGGCTGGGCGTGGACCCGCAGGCGTTCCTCGACACGATCGAGGGCGGCTCGCTGGACCTGCCCTACCTGCGGATGAAGGCCGGGGCGATCCTCACCGGGGACATGAGCGCGAGCTTCAGCGTCGCCAACGGCGCCAAGGACCTCGACCTGATCACGGAGGCGGCCACGGCCTCGGGTGTCCGGCTGGACCTCGCCCCGGCCGCGCTCGACCGCTTCCGGCGCGCCGCGGACCAGGGCCACGCCGAGGACGACATCGCGGCCGTCTACTACGCCAGCTTCGACGAGTGACCCGCGAGTCGGGGTATTCCCGTCACCGAGTCGTGCCGGATCCGCGCGGAGATACCGCGACTCGGTGACGGAAATACCGCGACTCGCGGGGTGGGGGTTCTCAGGCGCGTCTCAGAAGGCCGGTGGAGACTGGCCCCATGCGAATCCTGGTCGTGGACGACGACCGCTCCGTGCGGGAGTCCCTGCGCCGTTCGCTCGCGTTCAACGGCTATCAGGTGGAGCTGGCGAGTGACGGACAGCAGGCGCTCGACGCCGTGCTCGCCCAGCGGCCGGACGCGATGGTGCTGGACGTGATGATGCCCCGCCTCGACGGCCTCGAGGTGTGCCGGCGCATGCGCGCGGCCGGGGACGAGCTGCCGATCCTCGTGCTCACCGCGCGGGACGCCGTGTCGGACCGCGTCGCCGGGCTCGACGCGGGCGCGGACGACTACCTGCCCAAGCCCTTCGCCCTGGAGGAGCTGCTCGCCCGGCTCCGCGCGCTGCTGCGCCGCCGGTCCCTGGACGACATCGCCGCCGCGGCGGCCGGGCTGAGCAAGCCGCTGGAGTTCGGGGACCTCTCCCTGGACCCGGACACCCGCGAGGTGCGCCGCGGGGAACGCCGGATCAGCCTGACCCGCACCGAGTTCTCCCTGCTCGAACTGCTGCTCACCAACCCGCGACGGGTGCTGAGCCGCTCGCAGATCCTCGAGCAGGTGTGGGGCTACGACTTCCCGACGACGGGGAACGCGCTGGAGGTCTACATCGGCTACCTGCGCCGCAAGACCGAGGCGGAGGGCGAACCGCGGCTGATCCACACCGTGCGCGGCGTGGGGTACGTGCTGCGCGAGTCCCCACCGTGACGGCTGCGCCGTCCACCGACAGCGGGGCGGGTCAGCTGCACGGGCGGTACGCACGCCTGGACCGCTTCAGCCTGCGCGCCCGGATCGGCATCCTCGCCGCCGGCGTCGCCGCGGGGGTGGTGGTGCTGGTCTCCGCCGCGGTGTTCCTGATCGTCCGACAGTCCATCCTGGAGACGCTGGACGAGAACCTGCTGCAACGCGCGACCGCCGCCGCGCAGAGCGAGCTCGCCGATCCCGAGCAGCTCGCCACCACCTCGCCGGAGGTGCTCGGCGCGGGGGACATCCGGATCGCGCTCCTCTACGCGTCCGGCCTCGCGCAGTCCGCCGAGGCGCTCGCGTCGTCGCCGCCGTTGAGCCCCGTCGAGCTCGCCGTCGCCCAGGGCACCGCGCCGTACTCCGTGCGCACGGCGGGGGACTACGAGGTCGTCGCCGTCGCCGCGGGGCCGGGGCGCGCGCTCGTCATGGCGCAGAAGCTGGAGTCCACCCAGCAGGTCCTCGCCAAGCTGGCGATCGCCCTGCCCGTCATCGGGGGCATCGGGATCGCGCTGGCCGCGGCGCTGGGGGTCGCCGTCGCCCGGGCCGGGCTGCGGCCGGTCCAGCGCCTGACCACCGCCACCGAGCGCGTCGCGTCCACGGGGGACCTGCGGCCGATCCGGGTCTCCGGGTCCGACGAGCTCGCCCGGCTCACCATCAGCTTCAACGAGATGCTCGGTGCGCTCGCGTCGTCCCAGGAACAGCAGCGACGCCTCGTCGCGGACGCCGGACACGAGCTCCGCACCCCGCTGACGTCGCTGCGCACCAACCTGGAACTGCTCGCCGCCGCGGCCGTCCCGGGTGCGCCCGAGCTGCCGGACGAGGACCGCCGGGAGATGCTCGACGACGTCCGCGCGCAGGTGGAGGAGCTGACCCAGCTCGTCGGGGACCTCGTCGAGCTCGCCCGGGACGACCCGCAGATGGTGATGATCGAACCCGTCGAGCTCACCGACATCGTGGAGCGCGCCCTCGAACGCGCCCGGCGCCGGGCCACGACGGACGTCACCTTCGACGTGCACCTCACGCCGTGGACCCTGATCGGGGACTCGACGGCGCTGGAACGCGCGGTGCTGAACCTGCTGGACAACGGCGTGAAGTGGAGCCCGGCCGGCGGCACGGTACGGGTCACCCTGGTCCCGGTCGACGAGTGGACGGTCGTGCTGGAGGTCGCGGACTCCGGCCCGGGGATCGCGGAGGAGGACCTGCCACGGGTGTTCGACCGCTTCTACCGGGCGGACACGTCGCGCACGATGCCCGGCTCCGGGCTCGGGCTGGCGATCGTCCGCCAGGTCGCGGTGCGCCACGGCGGCGCCGTATGGGCGGCGCGGGCGCCGGAGGGCGGGGCGCTGCTCAGCCTCCGGCTGCCCGGGCGTCGACCGGCCTAGCGGTACCCGGCGGTCAGAGACCGGCGAACCACGCCCGCCACGCGTCCCCGAGGGCCTCGGCGCTCTCGCCGGCGCCGAAGTGGTGATGGCTCACCGCGACCGGCATGCCGATCGCGGAACGTTCGTGGAAGCGGACGAGGGCGTCCGCGGTGCGGAACCCGACGAAGCTCTCCGTCAGGTAGTCGATCTCCCCGTCGAGGGCGCGGTCGCCGAGCTCCAGGTGGACGGGCTCGCCCACGGCCGATGCCGTCACCGCGGCGAGCACGCCCGGCCAGACGGCCGGGTCCGCCGGTGCGTCCGCCTCCGCGTAGAGCGTGGGGCGGTCGGCGAAGTGGCCCAGGTACTGGCCCAGGGTGTGCAGGTACATGGACCAGCCGGCGGCGGTCATGCCCTCGAACTCGTCGCTCCAGTCGTCGCCGAGCATCCCGCTGTGGACGAACCGGAGCACCGTCGAGCCGTCCCGGCCCTCGATGAGGTACTCGAACGCGTCCGTCCCGACCCGGACGGCGAGCCGGCCGGGGGACTCCTCGACCTCGGCGCCCGGGGTGGCGTGGATGTCCATCGGCATGAACCAGCCCGCCAGTCCCTCGGGCGTGGAGACGGCCGCCCGGACCTGGTCGGGGGTGGCCGGGAGGGCGACCTCGCGACGGATCTCGAACTCACGGGACATCGGGTTCCTCCTGGGCTGTCGGGGGTTCGGGTGCCATGGACGGATGCAGCGCGACGACGACGCGGTGCCGGCGCCCGCCCTCCGCCCCCTGGTCGTGATAGCGCGCGACGAGCCCGCCGACGGCGTCCGTCAGCTCGCGGGTGAAGGCCGCTCGGTCCTCCGCCGAGGCGAACCGCACCTCGGCGTCCAGGGCGAAGGTGGCGACCCGTCTGCGGGCACGGGCGCCCGCGAGGATCAGCGCGCCGACGTCCCGGACGAGCCGCGCGGCGACGGCGAGGAGCCACTGTGCGGAGAGCCGGTCCGGTGCGTGCTCGGGGTCCGGGGCGACCACGGCCCATGCCTCGGGCGAGATCACGTACGCGCCGGCCGAGGCGCGCATCACACGCTCGGTCATGTTGCCCTTGCGGCGCTCCTCGACGAGCTCGACGAGGCCGTGCGCCTCCAGCGCGCGGAGGTGGTAGTTCACCTTCTGTCTGCTCAGGCCCACCTTGAGGCCCAGCGCGGTGGCCGAGGAGGGCTCGGCCAGCTCGTGCAGCAGCCGCGCCCGGACGGGGTCCAGCGCGACGGCGGCCGCGGCCGGATCCGCGATCACTCCCGTCTCCTGCATGTCGTGGACCGTGCCACCGACGCATTATTCTGTCAAGACAACAAAAGTTGTCGGTGGTGGCCGAGCGGGCCCGGGAGGTTCGCCATACCCTCCTGACACCTCCGGGCCGGGATCGCCGGCCCACGGATCCGGACAGACGGTGAGTACATGACCGACGCCCGCAGCGGCGCCGAGCCCGACCCCCTCCGCGACCCGGAGGTGACGGCCGGCCCGACCGAGCTCGGGGGCGAGCCGCGCACCCCGGCGGAGGGGATCCCGACGGCCCCTGCGTCCCCGCCGCACGGGGCGGAGGTCCTGTCGCCGGAAGCGGCCCGCGCCGCGGAGGCTCCGACCCCCACCGGGGGGATCCCGGTCACCGTCCCCGCCCCGGGACCCGCGCACGCGCGGGTCGAGGAGGAGCCGCCCGCGGACCACCGCCTGCACGAACCGGCCGGCCGCGCGCGGCCGGCCTGGCTCGTCCCGCTCGTCGCCGCGCTGGCCATCGCGCTGATCGCCGGGGCCGTCGGCGGCGGGATCGGCCATGCCCTCGCGGGCGGCGGGAACGGCGGGGACCGCGGCGTCCTGAGCGCCCCGTTGCCGGACGTCGACCCCAGCGACGGCCCCATCGAGGCCGTCGCCGCCAAGGCGCTGCCGAGTGTCGTCCAGCTCCGGGTGAAGGGCAGGGGCATCGGCGACGGGACCCAGGGCGAGGGCTCGGGGATGGTGCTCAGCGCCGACGGGCTGATCCTCACGAACAACCACGTGGTGCAGGGCGCGGCAGCGGGGGCGACCGTCACGGCCGTGCTGCAGGACGGGCGCACGGTGCCGGTCCGCGTCGTCGGCACGGACCCCAGCTCGGACATCGCGGTCGTCCGCGCGGACGGTGCCACCGGTCTCGTGCCGATCGAGCTGGGGAACTCGGACTCGCTGCGGGTCGGGCAGCAGGTCGTCGCGATCGGATCGCCGCTCGGCCTCGGCGGCACCGTCACCACCGGCATCGTCAGCGCGCTGGACCGGGCGGTCAGCGTGGGGGGCGAGTCCGGCGGTGACGCGACGGTGATCAACGCCGTGCAGACCGACGCCGCGATCAACCCGGGCAACTCCGGTGGCCCGCTCGTCGACGTCCGGGGCCGGGTGGTCGGGATCAACTCGGCGATCGCGAGCACCGGCGGCGCCCAGGGCGGCTCGATCGGTGTCGGCTTCTCCATCCCCATCAACCAGGCCACACGCGTCGCGGACGAGCTGGAACGCACCGGCAGGGCGACCCGTCCCGCACTCGGGCTGAGCCTGACCACCGTCGGCGTGCCGGACACGGGCGGCGCGGTCGTCGCTCAGGTCAACCCCGGCGGTCCCGCGGACAAGGCCGGGATCCGCCCCGGGGACGTCGTGACCAGGATCGACGACCGGCCCGTCACGGACTCCGACGAGCTGGTCGCGGCCGTCCGGGACCACGCGGTCGGTGATGTCGTGACGTTGGTCATAGATGGCCGGCCGGTGCCGGTGACCCTGGAAGGTCAGTAGGACGGCGCCTGTGGGGATTCGGCCTGCAGGGATCCGGTCCGGGGAAACCCGGCCCGTCCGGATCCGGCCCCCCGGGACTCGGCCCGTGCGGACCGGATCCGGCCCGGAGGTTTCGTTGACGCGCGTAGGGGGAACATGGTGTCGTTCGGCCCGTCCCGGATCGTGGTGCCCCACGCGACGGGACCTGTGCGGGTCGCGTCGGTGCCGGAAACCCCCTCCCTGCGCCGGCGCGGCCCCCCGCCGGGGCCGCGTCGCCGTCCCACTACGGTGAGCACATGGAGATGGCGCCCCCTCAGATCGGCCGTGCCCTCGTGGTGATCGTCGACGACCGGGTGAGCCACGGTGAACGTCAGGACGCCACGGGCCCTCTGGTCAAGGAACTGCTCGAGGAGGCAGGCCTCGTCGTGGACGCGGTCGTCGTCGTCCCGGGGGAGGCCGTCGCGATCCGCAACGCGCTGAACACCGCGGTGATCGGCGGCGTGGACCTGGTGATCACCGTCGGCGGTACCGGTGTGTCCCCGCGGGCGGTCACCGCGGATGCGACGGCGGGCGTGCTGGACCGACCGATCCCCGGTATCGCGGAGGCGATCCGCGCCTCCGGGCTGGCGGCCGGAGCGGTCGACGCCGGACTGTCCCGCGGGCTCGTCGGGGTCTCGGGCAGCACCCTCGTGGTGAACCTGGCGTCCTCCCGGGCGGCCGTCCGCGACGGCATGGCCACGCTCAGCCCGCTGGTCGCGCACGTGATCGGCGAGCTCTCCGGGCTCGACGAGGACTGACCCGGCCGCCACGCCGCGGCCGGGCGCAGGACGTCAGGCCTTCTTCTGGTCCGGGTCGTCCGGTCCGGCGGTCGGGCCGGAGGGCGTGATCGGCGTCCCGGTGGAGGTCGGCGTGTCCGCCGCGGTGGTGGTCGGCGGGGCGCCGGTCGGGGTGGTGGTCGGCGTGGTCGCACCCGGCGCAGCCGGGGTGGCCCCGCCCGACGGGGTGCCCACGTTCGGGGCGGGATCGGCCGCACCCGTGGACTTGCGGTCGAGCACCTCGTCGACCTTGTGCTTCACCGTGCCGATCTGCTCGCTGTACTTGCCGCCGGTGGCCTTGTCCGCCTTCTCGGCGGCCTTGCCGAGACCCTCCCTGGCCTTCACCGCCGCCTTCTCCGCGTACGGCTTGGCCTTCTCGGCGTACGGGCCGGCCTTCTCGGTCGCCTTGTCCACGTACGGGCCAGCCTTCTGCTTCGCCTTCTCGGCGTAGGGGCCGGCCTTCTCCTTGGCCTTCTCGGCGTAGGGACCGGCCTTCTCCTTGGCCTTCTCGGCGTACGGGCCCGCCTTCTCGATGGCGGTGTCCGCCAGCTCTTTCACCTTGTCCAGGAAACCCACGACTGCCCCCGATCCTCACCCGGCCCGCCGACGGGGCCGCTGCGATCCATGGTGGCACCGAATCGCCCGGCACGGCGGATACGGCACCATGGGGTCATGGCAGAACTGCCGGATCGACTGCGCCGGAAGCTGGACGAGATCTTCGGCGAGGTGCTGCCGTCCGTGACCCGGGACGAGCTGGCGGACGACGGCGGCGAGCGCCCGGGGGCCGAGCGGGCGGACGAGGAGTGGCTCAGGGCGAACCGGCCGCCGCACCACGTCGACACGGACTGACCCCGGCCGGCCGGCCCCCGTGATCGTTCCGGACAGTACCTCGCCGCCCGCCCGGGGTCCGCGGTGTCGGCACTCCCGGGACCGGTGCCGGTTCGGGCGGGCGGGTCTCCTGACGCGGCCGGCAGCGGTGGCTCAGGCCTGGTGCCTGCCGTCGCCCTGGCCGGCGGCCTGCGTCTTGAGCAGATCCCGGATCTCGGCGAGGAGCTCGACGTCCGTCGGCTCGGCGGGACCGGGCTCCTCGCCGCGCTTGCGGCGGTTCTTCAGCGCGTTCAAGGGCATCACGATCAGGAAGTAGACGACGGCCGCGACGATGACGAAGTTGATCGCGGCGGCGATCACGTCCGAGAAGTTGATCAGTGTGCTCGGCTTGCCGTCCTGGAGCTGCACGCCCAGGGCGGGCACGTCCGGGGGCGTGATCGCGTTGAGCAGCGGCTGGATGATGCCACTGGTGAAGGAGGTGACGATCGCGGAGAACGCCGCTCCGACGACCACGGCCACCGCCAGATCGACGACGTTGCCGCGCAGGATGAAGTCCTTGAAGCCCTTGATCATGTTGCGTCCCCTCGTCCGATCACTGGTCAGCGGAGGGTAACCGCCACCTGGGCGGTCAGCGAGGCAGCGGCGACGCGCGTCGCGATCTCCCGGGGAAGCGCCACCAGGACGAGCCGGCCGCGGCCCGCCGCACCCCGTCCGTCGTCCGCGAGGACGGTGAGCACCACGGCATCGGCGGCGAGCACCACCGGCTCGGCGCCCTCCGCGGCCGTGGTGACGACGTCCACCCGGCTCCCGGGACCCAGCAGCGCGGCGACGTCCGGATCCGCCAGCCGCACCGGGACGCCCGTCGCGTTCGGCGAGCCGGTGGCCCCGGCGGCGAGCGCCGGCCCGGCCAGGCGCAGGTCCGTGAGGGGTTCGCCGGCGCGGGCCGCCCCGGCGAGCACCCGCCCGTCGGCATCGGCCACCGCATGCAGCACCCCGGCCGGCACGAGCTCGGCGGGCCAGCTGCGCAGGACGACGTCCGCGGCGGCGATCGTGGCGCCGGGCGAGAGGTCCCGTCCGGCCACGAGCACGTCGACGCCCGGCCGGGTGGGGGCCAGCGCCAGGATCGCCGCCAACAGGAGCAGCGCGACCGCCAGCGCCCGGCGCAGCACCGCCATCCGCCGCCAGCCCGGCCCGTGCACCAGGTCAGCGGCCTGGTGCCACCGACGCGGCGCCACCGTGCCGACGCGTTCGTTCATCCGTACCCCCGGTGTGTAGGCCCCAGGGGGACGCTAAGGGGAAACGGGTGGTGCGCACGGGTGCACGGCGCGCCTGTGGATCGTGGAGCCGCCCTGTGGACAACTCCGGGCCCGAGGCACGATCCGCCGCGTACGCGGCGGGGGAGCGTGTCAGGATGCCGCGGCGGCTGCGGAGCTCGAGGTGCTCGCGACCTTCGTGTCCGACGAACCGGAGGACGTGGAGTCCGACGACGAGCTCGACGAGGACTCGGACTTCGAGGACTCGCCGTTCGAGGAACCGGCCGAGTCCGAGGAGGCGGAGGCGCCGGCCGGGACCGCGCCCGCGCGGCTGTCCGTGCGGTAGAAGCCGCTGCCCTTGAACACGATGCCCACGGAGGAGAACACCTTGCGGAGCTTCCCGCCGCACTCCGGACACACGGACAGTGCGTCGTCGGAGAAGGACTGGACCGCCTCGAACCTGTGGTCACAGGCTGTACAGGCGTACTGATAGGTCGGCACGTGATCCTCCGGGAACTGGCACTCCGAGACGGCGAGTGCCAGCATAACCCGCGCGGGTCAGTGATTGTTCCCCAGCGGAACGGTTCCGCGAACCGGCAGTACCGCCGCGGTCACCCGGACATCGTAGGCGTCCGCGGGGAGATCGTCGATCAGCTCGCCCTCGTGCAGCAGGACGGCCAGGGGGGTCAGCGGGCGGGCGGCGGGCAGCGTCCGGTCGTAGTAGCCACCACCCCTGCCGAGCCGGACACCGGTCCGGTCCGCGGCGAGTCCCGGAACGAGCACCAGTGACGCCGAGGCGATCACCTCGGTCCCGAGCCGGCGGCCCAGCGGCTCGCGCAGGCCCAGCGGACCTGCGCCGATGCCGTCCGGGCCGGTGTGTTCCGCCCAGTCCAACGGCCCCGGCACGGCCGGGACCACGGGCAGCAGCACGCGGTGTCCCGCGTCCCGCAGCGCGTCGAGCAGGGCCGTGGAACCCGGCTCGGAGCCGATCGGGAGGTAGGCACAGACGATCTCCCCGACGTCCGCGGCGAGCGCCAGCACGTGCTCCCGGAGCGCCTCCGCACTGGCCGCGCGGGTCTCCGCGGAGAGCGCACGGCGGGCCGCCAGCAGCTCTGCGCGGAGCCGGGACTTGCGCGCGCCGGCCTCCTCGATGTGGGTCACATCACCCCGATCGCCGGTCATGGGCGTGCCCTCCCGTCGCCCCCCGCGGGTGACTCTCCCGCGGATCCCCACCCGATCCTCGCCCTGTCGTGCGTGCCGTCGCACGTCGGTGCCCCGGTCGCCGATAGGCTCGCCGACCATGAGCGCGCCCTCCGACATCCGCTCGGCCGTGGTCCCCGCCGCGGGACTGGGCACCCGGTTCCTGCCGGCCACCAAGTCCGTGCCGAAGGAACTGCTGCCCGTCGTGGACACGCCCGGCATCGAGCTCGTCGCGGCCGAGGCGGCGGAGGCGGGCATCGAGCAGCTGCTGATCGTCACCTCGCCGGGCAAGGAGTCCGTCGCCGGGTACTTCGACGCCGCACCCGAGCTCGAGAAGAACCTCGAGGAGAAGGGCAAGACCGCCCAGCTCGCCGCGGTGCGCCGCGCGCCGTCGCTGCTGACGGTGAGGACCGTCTACCAGTACGAGCCGCTCGGGCTCGGGCACGCCGTCGCCCAGGCGGAACAGGCGTTGGCGGACGACGAGCAGGCCATCGCCGTGCTCCTGCCGGACGACCTCGTGCTCCCGACCGGGGTGCTCGGCCGGATGGCGCAGGTGCGGGCGGAGAAGGGCGGCAGCGTGCTGTGCGCCTTCGACATCCCGAAGGCGCAGATCTCGCCGTACGGGGTCTTCGACGTCTCCGACACCGACGACCCGGACGTCAAGCAGGTCCACGGGATGGTCGAGAAGCCGTCCGCGGAACAGGCGCCGTCGACCTACGCCGCGGCCGGCCGCTACGTCCTGGACCGGGCGATCTTCGACGCGCTGCGCAGGATCACCCCGGGCAGCGGCGGCGAGCTGCAGCTGACGGATGCGGTGCAGCTGCTGATCGGGGAGGGACACCCCGTGCACGTCGTCGTCCACCGGGGCGGGCGGCACGATCTCGGTAACCCGGGCGGGTACGTCCGCGCGTTCGTGGACTTCGCCCTGCAGCATCCGGACTACGGTGACGAACTGCGCAGCTGGCTGGCCGCGCGACTGGAGGGTTAGCGAGCGTGCGGACGGTCGACGAGCAGCTCCGCCGGGTCCTGGAGATCGCGGTGCGGCCCTCCCCCGTGCGGGTGGGGATCTCCGACGCCCAGGGCCTGCGCAGCGCCGAGGAGGTCGTGACGGCGCGGCCCATGCCCGGTTTCGACCAGGCCGCGATCGACGGGTACGCCGTGCGCGCGGTGGACCTGGCGGGCGCCACCGAGGCCGAACCCGTGAGCATCCCCGTCGTCGGGGAGATCCCGGCGGGCTCGCGCCAGCCGCTGCGCCTGCAGCCGGGCCAGGCCGTGCGGGTGACCGCCGGCGCACCGCTGCCCACACTCGCGGACGCGGTCGTGCCGCTGAGCAACACCGACGGCGGCTCGGCCCGCCTGCAGGTCTTCCACGGCGTGCCGTCGGCGTCGTTCGTGCGGCGGGTCGGCGAGGACGTCATGCCCGGGGACGTCGCGGTCCGCCGGGACGCCGTCGTCGGTGCCGCCCAGGTCGCGCTCCTGGCCGCGGCCGGCAGGGACAAGCTACTCGTGCACCCGCGGCCCCGGGTCTCGGTGATCTCACTCGGGGACGAGCTCGTCGACGTGGCCCGGCCGCCGTCGAACGGGCAGGTCCCGGACATCTGCTCGCACGCCCTCACCGCGGCCGCGCGGGAGGCCGGCGCCGAGACCGCACGGGCCCGGACGGTCCGCTGCGACGCCCGGGAGCTGCGCGCGGCCGTCGAGGACCTGATGCCGGTGAGCGAGATCATCGTCGTGGCCGGCGGCGCGGGCGGGAACGCGGGCGCCGAGGCCAAGGCGGCGTTCGCCGGGCTGGGCGAGATCGACGCGACCCGGGTGGCGATGCATCCCGGCTCGTCGCAGGCTTTCGTGCGGCTCGGCCGGGACGCCGTCCCCACCTTCCTGTTCCCGTCGTCGCCGGCGGCGGCGCTGGTGCTCTTCGAGGTGCTCGTCCGGCCGGCGATCCGGGTGGGACTGGGCGCCGAGCCGCACCGCAAGGTCGTCTCCGCGCGCCTGACGTCGCCGATCTCCTCGCCGAAGGGGCGGCGTTCCTACCTGCGTGGACGGCTGCTGCGCGAGCAGGCGACGGGGGACTACCTCGTGCAGCCGCTCGCCACCGGGGGCACGCACCTACTCGCCTCACTGGCCGAGGCCAACGGCATGATCGTCGTCGGGGAGGACGTCACCGACGCGACCGTGGACGAGCGGGTGGACGTCGCGCTGCTCTCGTCGCGTCGCTGACGGGCGCGTCGGTGGCACACAGTCTCTCCGGGCCGGAGCCGATGCGGTACGGCCCGCCGGAGAACGTCGGCCGGCACCCGGGATGGCCCGCCAAGCTCGGGCCCCTGCGCGTCCCGGCCGGTGTGGTGACGCTGCGCGGGGTCAAGCTCTCCGACGGCTCGGCGTGGTCGGAGATCCGGCTCCGCGACGAGCAGCACCTCACGCCCTGGGAGCCCACGACCTCCGGGGGCTGGGCCCGGCGCAACGCCCCGGTCGAATGGCCCGGGCGCTGGTGGCTGCTGCGCGGCGCGGCCCGCAGGGGCGCGGCGCTGCCGTTCGCGATCCTGCTCGACGGCCGTCTCGTCGGGCAGGTGATGGTGGGCAACGTCGTCCGCGAACCGCTGCTCTCGGCCTACGTCGGCTACTGGTGCGACGCCAGGGTCAACGGCGGCGGGGTGACGACGGCGGCCGTCGCGATGGTCGTCGACCACTGCTACGCGGCCGTCGGGCTGCACCGGATCGAGGCCACCGTCCGCCCGGAGAACGGCGCCAGCCTCCGCGTGCTGGCGAAGCTCGGGTTCCGTCAGGAGGGGCTCTTCCGGCGCTACCTCGACGTCGACGGGGCCTGGCGGGACCATCTCTGCTTCGCCCAGACCGTCGAGGAGCTCCCGGCCGGCGGGCTGGCCGCCCGGCTCGTCGCGGAGGGCCGCGCCTCCCGGGCCTGACCACCCCTCGATTTCGAGGTGATCACGGTCTCATCACGGAACGTACATACGGACAGTACCCACTTGTGCACCATTCGTCACTCACGTCCCGGTGGAATCATGGGAGAACCGGGTGATGACGGCGCGTCGCAGCCCGGTTCCCGCCTTCGGGCTCACTACCGTGGTGGTCCGGGCGTGATCTTGGCGGTTCCGGGCGCGAGGTGATCTTCGCGACCGCGCCGTCGGAGAACGTTTCGACTGCGCCGTTCGGGGGGAGGAAGCAGCCGTGCCCAGCTCTCTGATCTTCGTGGGTCTCGTGGTGGTGTGGCTGCTCATCCTCGTTCCGGCGGTTGCGCGGCGCCAGCAGGAGGTGGCCCGGCCCAGCGAGGCCGCTCTCGCCGGTCGGGTGCTCGCGCGGCCGGTGCGGCACCGGATCCAGGAGGTGGACCAGATGGACGAGTCCGATACCCCGATCGAGTCCCGTACGGCCCGTGCCGTCGCGACGCGTGCCGAACCGGTCCGGGTCCCCTCGGCCCGGATCCCGGCACCGGCGCGGACCGGGGGCGGTCGGGAGGACGTCCTCGCGGGCCCGGACGACCGGGACGATCTCGACGACGAGCTGGACGCCGAACTCGAGCTCGACGGGTACGACGACGAGGACCGGGACGAGGACCGGGACGACGACCGCACCGGGGACCGGGACGACGACCGCGACCAGGACTCGTCCGGCTCGGTCCGGGTCGGCGCCCACGACCGCGAGGACCGGGACGACCGCGAGGACCGGGACGACAGAGGCGAGCGGGACGACAGAGGCGAGCGGGACGACAGGAACGACAGGGGCGACCGGGACGCGGACGACCGCGACTGGGAGCGCCCGCCCGCCCACTTCCGGCCCGGCCGCGGCGGGTTCGATCCCGAGGCCGCCGCGCTCACCGCCCGCGCCCGGTACGCGTTCCGCCAGCGCGTCGTGATCGGGCTGCTGGTCGGTGCCGTCGTCACCGCGCTCGTCGCCGTGATCGCGGTGCCCGCGGTCTGGTGGCCGCACGCCCTGATCGACGTCTCCCTCGTCGGGTATCTCGTGTACCTGCGCCGCCAGGTCCGGATGGAGGAGGCGATCCGGGAGCGCCGGTCCGCCCGCATGGCCGGGTCCCGGCGCGCCCCCGCGGCCGACGACCCGGAGCTCGACGACCGGTCCCGGCGTGGTCGCGACGCCACCACCCGGGACGAGGAGGACGGCTACTCCGGCTACTACGGCGGTGCGGACGCCGACGACACCGCCGACGACACCGCCGACGACACTGCGCCCGAGGGTGCCCACGACGCCACCGAGGCGGACGACGAGGACTGGACCACCGACGACGCCACCCCCGAGCGGGTGCGCGGGACCGGCGAGCCGATCGGCGTCCTGCCCGCCCGCCGCCGCACGGCCCGCGCGGACGACGACGAGGACTCCGCGGACGAGATCGAGTCCGCCCTGCCCCGCCTGCAGCCGGCCCCCGCACCCCCGCTGCCTGCGGGAACGCAGCTCGTGGACGTCGACGAGGAGGAGGACGTCCTCGTCGAGGACGCCCGGCCCGGAGCGCGCACCTACCGCCGTGCAGCCGGTGAATAGCGGCTGATATGGTTCCTCCTGCCCGTCGGAAGGCGGGCGGTCTGGGGCTGTAGCGCAGTTGGTAGCGCGTCTCGTTCGCATCGAGAAGGTCAGGGG
>JAOZVV010000096.1 GCA_025869365.1 Pseudonocardia sp. | reverse complement strand
CGCTCCCGCATCTCGACGAACTTGCCGATGCCGTGCTGGTTGTGGACGACGTAGTCCCCCGGCTGCAGGGCCGCGAGGTCCACCGCGTTGCGCCGGCGCGCGGGCATCTTGCGGGTGGCGGAGTCCAGGCCGGCCCGGCTGCCGGTCAGGTCCCCCTCGGACATCAGCACGAGGCCGATGTCGGTGGCGGTGAGCCCGTCCGCGACGCGGCCGCAGGTGACGGTCACGAGGCCCTTCTCCGGCTCGCCCGTCAGCTCCTCGACCAGCGTGGCGGGCACGTCGGCCTCACGCAGCTGTTCGAGCGAGCGGGCCGCCGTGCCCTGCCCCGCGACGACCAGCACCGCCGCGCCGCCGGTCGCGGTGTGCGCCCGCAGGTCCACCAGCGCCCGGTCCGTGTCCCCGCGGTAGGACTCGATCTCGTGCACCGCCGGCACCAGCGCGTCGTCCCGGCCGGAGAGCAGCGGGCTGAGACTGAGCACCGGGCGTCCGGTGGCCGTGGAGTGCTCGAGGACCTCGGCGAGGTTCCGGTACGCGGACGCGCCGACGTCGATCGGCGCGGTGCCGCCGGTGCCCGCGGCCAGCCAGGACGCCTCGAGGAACTCCTGGCCCGTGCGGACGAGGTCCCGCGAGCGCGTCCGGATCCGCTCCGGGTCCGCCAGCAGCACGCGGGAGCCGCCGGGCAGCAGGTCCGTGAGCAGCTGGAGCTCGCCGCCGACCAGGGCGGGGATCAGGGACTCCATGCCCTCGCCGGCGATGCCCTCGGCGAGGTGCTCGAGGATCTCCCGCAGCTGGGGGTTGTTCTCGTGCTCGCGGGCCAGGGCGGCGGCGCGCTCGCGGACGGGCCCGGTGAGCAGCAGCTCGCGACAGGCGGGCGCCACGACCTCCACCGGCGCCGCGTCGTCCACGCTGCGCTGATCCGCCACCGAGAAGGTGCGGAGCTCGCTCACCTCGTCGCCCCAGAACTCGATGCGCACCGGGTGGTCCGCGGTGGGCACGAAGATGTCCAGGATGCCGCCGCGCACGGCGAACTCGCCGCGGCTCGTCACCATCTCCACGCGGGTGTAGGCGAGCTCGACCAGGCGTTCCAGCAGGGCCTCGAACTCGTACTCGGTGCCGACCCGCAACGTGATCGGGTCCAGCGTGCCGAGGCCGGGGGCGATGGGCTGGATCAGGCTCCGCGCCGCGACGGCGACCACGCGGGGCGCGTCGTCCGAGGAGAGCCGGCGGAAGATCGTCAACCGGCGGCCGACGGTGTCCGGGCGCGGGGAGAGCCGCTCGTGCGGCAGCGTCTCCCACGAGGGCAGGACGACGACGGCGTCCGGCCCGATCAGCTCGGCGGCGGCGGCTCCCAGGTCCTCGGCCTCCCGGTCCGTGGCGGTGACCGCCAGGACGGTGCCGGCCGCGGACAGGGCGGAGGCGAGGAACGGGCGGAGCGCGCCCGGGCCCTCGATGCGGACGGCGGGCGTGCCGGCGGCGCGCAGGTCCACCTCGGCGGACGCCTCGAGGACGGCACGGACCCCGGGGTCGGCGGAGACGGCGGTGAGCAGGCCGGCCAATGGGGCCGTGACGGGCTGGGGGGCCATGACGGCGTCGACTCCTCGGTGGGGCCCGTGGCGGGCTCTCAGGGCGCATGCGGACAGACCCCTGGCCCGGACACTCCGGGCCGGGGATACGTCCTGGCTCTCGGGGGCGGGGTTCGCCTCACCGACCATACGCCCGCCCGCCGACATCCTCGCGCGGCCCGGGCCCGTCACCCGGCCGGGCGCGACGCGACCTTCGTCCGATTCGTCCCATTAGTGCTCTGACCTGCGACGATGCTCCTCACCCCGCGATCTATGCTGGCGCCCAGCAGCACAGCGCAACCACCGTTGCGCCCTCTTCCGCCACGACGGGAGACCTCCCCCGAGAGGTGGGCGCGGCGGACAATTCCACGAGATCTCGTGCCGCGGCCGTCGGCGTGTGCCCCCGAGCGGACACCCGGCCACCGCGGCACGGAGGGGGACACATGGCCAACGTCCACATCGACCCGGACCACACCGACGAGGAGCGCCGCCGCCGACTGTTCGCGGGCGACGTCATCGTCTACACGCACGTCCCGGCGATCGCCGAGTTCGCCGAGTTCACCCGGAACATGATCACGGAGCTGTTCGCCCCGCACGACCCGATCATGATCCAGGAGACCTACTCGCCCGAGCAGCTCGCGGACCTGCTGATCGAGTTCAAGCCGCGGTGGATCCACCACCCGGAGTCCAAGGCACACGTGCGCAAGGTCGTCGAGGCACTCGGCGGGGACCCCGAGCTGATCCACGCGGACGTCCCGAAGCTGCGCACCGCGTTCCCGCAGGGCGGCCTGTCCACCGGTATCGCCTACGCGTTCCAGGCCCACCGGGACACCTGGTACGGGGCGCCGTCCGCCCAGATCAACTGGTGGATGCCGGTGTGGCCGGTGGCCGAGAACAACGTCATGGAGTTCTTCCCGCGCGGCTTCGGCGCCCAGGTGGAGAACAACTCCGCGGACTACGACTACTACGTCGCCAACGCCTGGCGCGGCCGCATCAAGGACTTCTCCGGCGGCAAGGACATGCGCGTGCACCCGGCGCCGGTCAACGGCATCGCGGACGACGAGCCGCGGATCACCGTCGTCCCCCCGGTCGGCGGGATCATGCTCTTCTCCGGGGACCAGCTGCACGCCTCGCTGCCGAACCTGTCCGGCCGCACCCGCTACAGCATCGACTTCCGCACCGTGGCGGTCCCGGACGTGCACGCGAGGATCGGCGCCCCGATGGCGGACGTCGCCTGCACCGGCACCGCCCTGCGGGACTTCGTCCGCATGTCCGACGGCGCCCCCTTCACCGAGGAGGAGGTCGCCCCGCACGACAGCGAGAGCACGGCGGAGGAGGCCGTCAAGGTCTTCTCCCCCACCGCCGGCACCTGACCACCCCTCCCACCCCCGCGAGTCGCGACCAGGGACCGGGCGAGTCGCGCTCCAGGACCCCGCGAGTCGCGCTCCAGCGCCCCGCGAGTCGCGCTCCAGCGCCCCGCGAGTCGGGATCTGGGACCCGTCGAGTCGGGATTTGAGGCCGTGCGCCCGCACGGCCACGATGCCGGGGGACCGGTCCCGACGCTCGACTCGCGGCGTCTCGTGGCACGACTCGCCGGGTCCCTGGTCCCGACTCGCCGGGTCTGAGATACCGACTCGCGGGGGCCCAGATCGCGACTCGCCGGGTCTGAGATACCGACTCGCGGGGCCTCTGGTCGCGACTCGCCGAGGATTGGGGCCGGGGTGTGGGTCAGGGGCGCGGCGGGAGGTTCGGGCGGCGGCGGGAGGGACGGGTCGCCGGGTCCGGCGGCCGCACCGCGGGGGTGCGTTCCAGGGCCTCCAGGGCCAGGTCCACGGCCTTCTCCAGCTGCGGGTCCAGCCCGGCGGCCCAGTCCTGGGGCCGGATCACGACCTCGACGTCCGGGTCCACGCCGTGGTTCTCCACGCCCCACCCCAGGTCGTCGAACCAGAACGAGTACCGCGGCTGGGTGACCCGCGTGCCGTCGACGAGCGAGTACCGGCTGTCGATACCGATCACGCCACCCCACGTCCGCACCCCGACGACCGGGCCCAGCCCGAGGCGCTTGAACGCCGCGGTGACGATGTCCCCGTCCGAGCCGGAGTGCTCGTCCGCCAGCGCGACGACCGGCCCGCGCGGCGCGTCCCCGGGGTACGTCTCGGGGTGTCGGTGCCGCACGACGTCCCAGCCGATCACCTTGCGCGCCAGCTTCTCGATCACCAGCTGCGAGGTGTGCCCGCCGCTGTTCCCGCGCAGGTCCACCAGCAGGCCGTCCCGCTTGGACTCCCGGCCGAAGTCCCGGTGCAGCTGTGCCCAGCCGGACGCGACCATGTCCGGGACGTGCACGTACCCGAGCCGCCCGTCGCTGCGGTCCGCGACGAACGCGCGCCGCCCGGCCACCCAGTCCTGGTAGCGAAGGGCGACGTCGTCGAACAACGGCCGGACGACGACCCGCCGCAGCTCCCCTGTTCCGTTCGACCCGGCCCCGCCGGTGCGGACCGTCAGCTCGGTGAGCCGCCCGTGCGCGCCGAGCAACAGCGGTGCGGGGCCCCAGTCCGGGTCCACGGGGCGCCCGGCGACCTCCAGGATCGCGTCCCCCTCCCGGACGTCGACGCCGGGTGCCGCGAGCGGGCTGCGCGCCTGCGGGGCGGAGGTCTCCGGCGGGAGCACCCGGATGACCCGCCAGACGCCGTCCGCGTCCGGGGCGAGGTCCGCGCCGAGCAGTCCCGGGCAGCCGTCCCAGCTGCCGCCACCGCCGCTCCCGACGACGTACGCGTGCGACGAGCCGAGCTCGCCCTGCAGCTCCCACAGCAGGTCGACGAGATCGTCCTTGCTCCCGACCGCGTCCACGAGCGGCCGGTATCGCGCCAGCTCGGCGGCCCAGTCCACGTCCGCCATGTCCTCCACCCAGAAGTGGTCCCGCATCAGCCGGCCGGCCTCGTCGAACATCTGGCGCCACTCGGCCGCCGGATCGACCGTGACCGAGATCCGGGTGGTGTCGATCTCGTACTCGTCCGCGTCCGAGTCCGTCGGGGCCGACGAGCCGGACCGGTCCGTGCGCAGCAGCCGCAGCGTCCGACCGTCCCGGACGACGAGCCGGGTGCCGTCCCCGCTGACCTGGTAGGCGTTCGCCGCGTCCGCGATGACGTCCAGCTTGCGGCGGGTGAGGTCGTAGCGTTCGAGGACGGGGCGGGGGTCCTTGTCCCCGTCCGCGCGGCCGTCCCCGAGCACCCCGCTCACCGGCACGCGGAACCACAGCAGGCAGTCCTTGGCCGCTCCGAGCCCTCGGTAGCGCGCCTCCGGCACGGGGATCGGGACGACCCGTCCGGACAGCCCCTCGACGTCGATGACCGTCTCCGCGGGCTCGTCCTCGGCCTTCGTGCCCTTCTTCGCTCCCTCGGCGACGGCCGGCTCGGCGCCGGACTCCTCCGCCGCGGGGTCCTCCTCGGTGGGCGCCGGGAGGTCCTCCGGCCCCTCGTCCGACGGGGACGTGGGTCGCCCGTCCGGGGTCGCCCCGAACGGCGACGGCGTGCGCGCGGCCAGCGGGACCAGGAACGGCCGCCAGGACGCGGGGAACGTGAGGTCGAACGAGTGCTCGTCGTAGATCGGGTCGAAGCTGCGCCGGGAGAGGAACGCGAGGTAGCGCCCGTCCGCGGTGAACACCGGATCCGTGTCGACGAAGCGCGGCTCCGTCACCGCGACATGCGTGTCGTCGGACGGGCGGACGATCATGATCCGGGTGAGCTCGGGCTCCACCGGGTCCTCGTAGGCGAGCCACCGGCTGTCCGGGGACCAGTTCAGCCCGGCGATCTCCCCGGCCGCGCCCCGGGCGATCTCACGGATCCCGCCGGTCACGGTGTCGATCAGCAGCAGCCGGCCGTCGTGCGTCGCGAGCGCGGCGGAGGCGCCGTCGGGGGCCGCGGCGAGCTCCAGCACCCGACCCAGCTCCCCGGACCCGTACCGGTGCAGCGCCGCGGACTCCGCGTGGGTGTCCAGCGGTGCGAGGACGACGGCGTCCTCGCCGGTCGCGTCGTCGACCCAGACGGCGCGGTCCTCGCCGAGGGGCTGCGCGAGCCGCGCACGCACCCCCGGCGCGGCGAGCAGGGTCCGGGCCGGGCCGTCCCGGTGGGTGAGCCGGTGGACGGTGCCGCGGACCGACACGACGCTGGTGCGGCCCGTGCGGTCCGGGACGGCGGCCGAGAACCGGCGCCCGCTCACCCGGAAGGGCTCGCGGTCCGTCCGGGGTCCGGCGAGCCGGATGTCCAGCTTCACCGGGTCCGCGTCGAGGGAGTCCAGCAGGTACAGCTCGCCCGCGGACTCGTAGACGACGCGCGTGCCGTCCGTCGTCGCGTGCCGGGCGTAGAACTGCGGCGAGCCCGCGGCCCCGTGGTCCGTGTGCCGGCGCAGATCGCCCCCGTCGAGGGCGAGCGAGTACAGGTTCCCCCAGCCCTCGTGGTCGGAGAGGAACGCGATCCGGCCGCCGACGATCATCGGCGAGTCCAGCTGCCCGTCGAGCTCCGCGGCGAACCGGGCGAAGTCCCCCGAACCCGTCGGGTCCCACCAGAGCTTGCCGGCGGTACCCCCGCGGTAGCGCTTCCACCAGGCCATGTCCCGGGACATCGTGGTCCCGAGGAGGCGGCCGGCGCCGTCCGGGGCGAACGCCAGCGCCGAGACCGGCCCGACGTCCAGCCTGCGCGGCCCGCCCCCGCCGAGCGGGAGCGCGTGCGCCCAGGTCCGGCGGGGGGAGGACTCCCCCGCCGCGGTGACGGCGACGACGGCGGGCCCGCCGTCGACCTCGGTCCATCCGGCGACCCGGGTGCGCAGGTCCCCCCAGAACGTCAGCCGACGCGCGGCGCCGCCTTCCGCGCCGACGACGCGGACCTCCGGGGCGCCGTCCTTCCAGGACGTCCAGGCGACCAGCGCGCCGTCCGGGGAGAACCGGGGCGCGGCGACTGCGACGCCGTCCGCGGTCAGGCGGTAGGCGCGGCCCCCGGCGGCCGGGGCGGTCCAGACGTCGTTCTCGGCGACGAGGACGATCGTGTCACCGGCGAGATGCGGGAAGCGGAGATAGCTGCGTGGCACCCGCTCACCGTAACGAGCAACCCCGACGGTTCAGCGGGCGTAGCGCTCCGCCGCCCGGGCCCGGGCCTTCGCGGCCTCGACCTCACGGTCCTTCGGCGGCGCGGCCGTCACCAGGTCGTCGAGGAGGTGCCGGGTGACGTGGGCGATCTCGTCGACGGCCCGGGCGAAGGCCGCCTCGTTGGCCTGCGACGGCTTCGCGGTCCCGCTGATCTTGCGCACGTACTGGAGCGCGGCGGCCCGGACCTCGTCGTCCCGGGCGGGCGGCTCGAAATTGTGCAGGGTGCGGATGTTGCGGCACACAGGTCCCCCAGACGTCACGAACGGCACCTCCGGGGCACCGTACGCCCCGAAAGTGCCGCTCGTGAGCAGGAGGACTCAGCCGATGACGTGCATGCTGCCGTCGAGCGTGCCGGCCGCCTGGCGCGCGTTCAGGACCGCGAGACGGGTGAACCGGTTGTCGAACGCGTCCTGGGTGAGGCCGCGCGCGCGGTACTCGTCCGCGAGCTGCTGGGCGCCCGCGGGGATGGTCCACTCCGCCTCGAAGCCGAGCTCCTTGCGGGCGCGGGAGAAGTCCACGCGGTAGGAGCGCGGGTCGTTGCCCGCCTCGCCGGTGATGCGCAGCTCCGAGCCGGGGACGGCGTCGATCACGGCCTGCGCGATCTCGGCGACGGTCCGGTTGTTCTTCTCGGTGCCCACGTTGTAGGCGCGGGCGCTCACCACGTCCGCCGGGGCGGTCAGGCCCGCGACGACGGCGCGCGCGATGTCCTCGGCGTGCGCCAGCGGACGCCACGGGGTGCCGTCGGAGAGGACCTTGACCTGGTTGGTCAGGATCGCGTGGCCGACCAGGTTGTTCAGCACGATGTCCGCGCGCAGCCGCGGCGAGAAGCCGAACGCGGTGGCGTTGCGCATCGAGACCGGGACGAAGTCCGAGTCCGCGAGGGCGGCGAGGTCGTCCTCGACGCGGACCTTGGAGATCGCGTACGGGGTGACCGGCTTGAGCGGGGCGTCCTCGTCGACCAGGTCGTCCCCGGACTGCGCGCCGTACACCGAGCACGTCGAGGCGTAGACGAAGCGGCCGACGCCCGCGCTCTTGGCCAGCGTGGCCAGCCGCGTCGACGCGTGGTGGTTGATGTCGTAGGTGATCTCCGGGGCCAGCGAGCCCAGGGGGTCGTTCGACAGGGCCGCCATGTGGACGACGGCGTCGAAGCCCTTCAGCTGGTCCTCGGTGACGTCACGCAGGTCGGTGGACAGCCCCGGCACGTCCGGGGTGTCGAGCGACCCGAGCACGCAGTCGGCGAACAGGCCGCTGTCCAGGCCCACCACCTCGTGCCCGGCGGCGGCCAGGATCGGCGCCATCACGGTGCCCAGGTAGCCCTGGTGGCCGGTCAACAGAACTCGCACAGCTCGGTTCTCCTCGATGTCGGTCGTGCCCTGGAGGTCGTGCGGACACGGACTCGTGCGGAAGGCCTTCCTACCGCGTCCATCGTCCGCGGCACGCCCCGGGTTATCAGTCGACGGGATCCGGACCGGTGAGAGGCGCCACGCCCAGGACCAGCTTCGACGCGTGGAACGCCTCCGCGTAGCGGGCGTGGCACTGCACGCCACGGATGCGCGCGAGGCCCGCGAAGGTCTCGGCGTCGAACCAGTTCCGGTCCCGCTGGGAGCCGTAGTGCTCGTGGAGCTTCGCGACCTTCTCCCGCAGCACCGGCTCGGCGAGCGGCAGGTAGATCGTGGGCTGCGTGAGGTCACCCTCCCACTTCAGGATCTCGTAGCCCAGCGTCAGGTGGTCCCGGAACACCGTGGGGACGATCTCGGCGAGTGCCCGGTGGTCCTGGTGCGCGTCGTGCGGGGACGGCGCGAGGATCAGGTCCGGCTCGCCCAGCCCGCGCAGTTCCTCGACCGCCTGTTTGGCGCGTTCCCAGCGGGTCGGGACCCGCCCGTCCGGCATGTCGTGCACGACCACCTCGAGCTGGGCCCCGGGGCAGAACGCCGCGAGTGCGGCGCGCTCCTCCTCCTCGCGCAGCGAGCCGCCGCCGGTGAGCACCATGGCCGTCACCCGGACGCCGGGGTGGGCACGGCAGAGCTCCAGCAGCGACCCGCCCGAGCCGATCGCGATGTCGTCACAGTGCGCGCCGAGCAGCAGCATGCGATCCAGACGCTCCGGGAGCAGGCTCAGCACGTCGTCCCTCCTCGGAGTACGTCGGACACGCCGCAGGACTCCGAAAGGGGGACCGGGCGTGGAACCTCGTCAGTGTTCCACGAACGGCCCAGTTCTCACCCCGGGGTGGGTCACCCGCCGGCGCAGACGGGTGACGGGTTGCCGCCGGGACCTCCGTGTCAGACTTGAAGCCTGTCCGCCGTGGTGTAAAGGCAGCACCTCGGATTTTGGTTCCGATGGTCCAGGTTCGAATCCTGGCGGCGGAGCAGACCATCTA
>JAOZVV010000095.1 GCA_025869365.1 Pseudonocardia sp. | reverse complement strand
ACCTCCGGCCGCGGCGGGTCGAGCAAGCCGACCAGCCCGACCAGGCTCAGCCCGGCCCGCTCCACGCTCTCGCGGTCCGCGAGCTCGCCCGGCCGGTCGCTGACCGCGACCGCGAGCACCCTCAACCCGCGACCGGTCAGCTGCTCGACCGCCGCGGACACCCCCGCGGCGTCCGCGGGATCGAGCCCACAGCGCGGGAGCACCACCTCCGGCGCGCCCTTCAGGTGCAGCCGGGGCCCGCCGGGGAGCCGGTCGAGGGTCGCCATCGTGCGACGGCGGGGATCGAACGGGAAGAGCGCGAGACGGTCCGCGTCCCGCGGCCCGGGCGTCACGTCGACCCCCGCACGTGAGGCCATCGCGAGCAGGGCGAGCTCCGTGGGGTCACCCGCGCGCGCGCCGAGGTCGGCGGTGGCGCACCGGGTGACGGCGTCGAGCAGGACACGGGGCGGCTCCGCGGCCACGGCGCCGCGGGCGTCGCGCACCTCCTGGACGGTCATCTCCCCGACCGTCAGGGTCCCGGTCTTGTCGGTGCAGATGACCGTGGTCGCGCCGAGGGTCTCGACCGCGGAGAGGCGTTTGACCAGGGCGCCCCGGCGGGCCATCGCCCGCACGCCCCCGGCGAGCGCCAGGGTGATCGTCGGCAGCAGACCCTCGGGGACAGTGGCCACCAGCAGGCCCACCGCGAAGACCGCGGCCTCGCTCCAGCTCAGACCGGCGATCACCCCGAGGGGCAGGAAGGCCAGCCCGACGCCGACGGCGACCGCCGCGATGAGGTGGGCGACCCGCCGGACCTGCCGCTCGAGTGGGCTCTCCGTCACCCCGCGCCGGCCGGTGAGCGCGGCGATGCGGCCGATCTCGGTGCCGCGACCGGTGGCGTGCACGACCGCCTCGGCGGACCCGCCGACGCACGCCGTACCGCTCCAGACCAGGACGGGTGAGTCGAGCGACCGGCCCGCGGTGTCCGCGGCGTCGGCTTCCCGCTCGACCGGGGCGGACTCGCCGGTCAGCGCCGCGGCGTCGATCTCCACCGATCCGGTCAGCAGGCGCGCATCGGCCGGGACCCGGTCCCCCTCCGCCAGCAGGACGACGTCGCCGGGCACGATGCCGGACACCTCGACGCTCACGACGCCACCGTCGCGGCGCACCCGCGCGTGCGGGGGCAGGTAGCGGCCGAGCGCCTCGACCGCCCTGGACGCCTGGTTCTCCTGCACGAACGCGAAGACCGCGTTGAGCACGACGACGGCGAGGATCGCCCAGGCCAGCGGCACGGAGCCGGTCGGCCCAGCGAGGATCGCCGCCCCGACGAGCAGCAGCGCGAGGGGATGGGTGAACTGGCGGAGCAGGGCACGCGGCCATCCGCGGGTCGCGCGGTGCTCGAGCACATTGGGCCCGTAGCGGTGCAACCGACGCTCCGCCTCCGCGGACGACAACCCGTCCCTACCGGCACGCAGGTCCCGGAGCAGACGCTCCGCAGGCTCCCGCGGATCGGGCGTGACGGGCTGCGACGGTGCAGAGGCGGTCGGCGGGCGGACCGGCACGACGTGCTCCTTCGTGCGGTGACGGGCGTGCGGCGCGGGCCGCTCCACCGGATCCCGGCGTCGCGGCGGATCGCTACCGGGCCCGCCCGGGTACGTCGCCGGCCGTGGTCCGAGCGGCGGGCGGCCGGCCGAGATGGGCGTCCGGCGGCGGGAAGACGACGCTGACGTGGTCGTCGTCGAGCCAGCGCACCCGGTACGGCGGAGTCCCGTCCGGATGCAGCAGCGCGACGATCTGTCCGCGCCGCTCGTGGCCCCGTTCCGGGCCGGGCGGCACGACCAGCCAGTCCCCCACGTGGGCGCGCATCATGACTGCCTCCTCGATGTCCGGATCGGCGGATCGAGCCGGCCGTCCTGCGGTGTCGGCCCCGGCGTCTCTGTGTCGGTCCTGCTCTCGGCCACGGATCGTCCGCGGCACCCAGCCTCCGAGCGGAACGCGGTCACCGCAGGTGCCGAAGGACCCGGAAACTCCGCCCACCAGGCCCGGCCCGCCGTCGGGTCCGCGACGCCTCCGGGTCGCCGGGCATCGGTGGGCGGGACTTCCGGCCCTGTTCGCGCCCACCGCCACCGGGTGATGCTCACCTCGCCACCGGTTCTCGACGGCCGGCGGCCCGACCATCACACTCGTCGCTGGGGAGCAGGCGAGTGGATCCCGGCGGGGCGGGCGTTCATCCCGAACGTCCGCCCCTGCCCCTTTCCCGTGCCCGAGACCGGGAGGCGTCCTGTCATGTCGGTGACGAGCAGCCGGCCGGTCGTGGTCGGCGTCGACGGCAGCGGTGCCGCCCTGACCGCCGTCCAGTTCGCGGCCTCGCGGGCCGCCGGCCGCTCGGTTCCCCTGGTGCTGCTGCACGCGGTGTCCGCGCGGGAGGACCCGCGGCAGGAGGAACTGCTGCTCGCCCGGGCGACCGCCCTGGCGACGGACACGGCACCCGGGGTCGAGGTGGTCCGACGCCACTCGGCATGGGCCCCCCTCGGGGCCCTCACCGCGGCGAGCCTGGAGGCGGGGCTGCTCGTCGTCGGCATGGCGGGCCGCGACGACCCGCCCGAGGCGGGCGGCGAGTCCGTCGCGCTCGACCTGCTCGAGGTCACGGCGTGCCCGCTCGCCGTCGTCCGCGAACCCCAGCGCCGCCATCGCGCCGTCGTGACGGCCGCGCTGACCGATCCCGCCCTCGGGACCCGGGTCCTGGCCGAGGCGATCGCCCTCGCCGAGGACCTCGACGTCCCGGTCGTGGTGCGGGTGGTCCGGGACCCGCACGGCGCCCCCCGCGCAGCGGACGGTGCCCTCGCCGACGTCCTCGCGCCGTGGCGCGGCCGGTTCCCGGGCATCACGCTGGAACCGATCGACGCCGCGGTGTCCCCCGAGCGTCTCCTCGACGCCGCCGAGGGTTCGCGCGCTCTCGTCCTGGCCGGACCGGACGGCCCACCCCGCTGGGACCACCTGGCCCGACGCGCCGTGCACCGGGGCCCGTGCCCGGTCGTCGTGGTGCCGACGGACCGGGCCCGCCCGGGTACCGGATCGCACCCCGCGCCCGACCACGCGCGCCCCCGGGCGCACTCTCCAGGAGGACAGCCATGACCGCCACGACCTGGACCGTCGTCATCGACATCGAGGGTGACGCCGGAGACACCGTCGCCACCGCCCGGCTCGACGACCAGACCTCCGAACACCTCTTCGGCATCGGCCGGGCGTGGATCGCCCCCCAGGACCGCGAGGTGCCCGGCGTCGGGCAGGAGATGGCGGTCGCCCGCGCCCTGAGCGACCTGAGCCACCGCATCATCGGGAAGGCCTACGCCGACGTCGAGCGCGCCGAGGGGAGCAGGCGCTGACCGGGCGCGGACCCGGCACGGCCCCGTCGCACCTCGTCACACCTCCGAGCGTCGGCCACCGGCTCCGTAGTGCACGGGGGACACCGGCCGCCAGCAGGCGGGGCGCAGGTCCCGGAGCTGCCGGGAGGTGAGATCGCCGAGCACCGCACGAGCCTGCTCGGCCATGATCACCTCTTCGCGGGTGTGGACCACGATGGTCCGTACCCGTCCGCCCGTCGTCCCCTGCCGCTGCTGCGGCGGACGCACACCGAGGAACCCGAGTCCCTCGGTCACCCGGCGGAGCAGGTCCGGTTCGTGCTCCCCGATCCCGCCGCTGAAGGCCAGGACGTCGAGACCGCCGAGCGCCGCCGCCATCGCTGCGATGCCCGCCCGGAGGCGATGCAGCCAGACCTGCACGGCCAGCATCGCGTCGCGGTCCCCGGCGGCCTCGCGTTCGAGGACGGTACGCATGTCGTCGGTCCCGGTCAGGCCCCGCAACCCGGACTCGCGATCCAGGGCGGCGGCGACATCGGCCACGTCCAGGCCGTGCTGACGGACCAGCCACAGCGGGACCGCCGGATCGAGGTCCCCGGTGCGGGTGCCCATGACCAGGCCCGCCGTGGGGGTGAGGCCCATGGTCGTGTCGACCGAGTGCGGTGTCCCGTCGGCGGCGACCGTGACGGCGCACAGGGATGCGCCGGACCCGAGATGGGCGACGACGATCCGGGTGGCTCCGGGCACCCGGGTGACGGCACGTCGGGCGGCCCATTCGTGCGCGAGGCCGTGGAAGCCGTAGCGGCGCACCCCGAACGCGGTCCGCCAGCTCGCCGGGACGGCGTAGGTCGATGCGGCCGCGGGCATCCGGGCGTGGAAGGCCGTGTCGAAACACGCCACCACCGGCACCTGCGGAAGCAGTCCCGCAGTCAGGTCCAGGGCGTCGAGCGCCCGTGGCTGGTGGAGCGGGGCGATCGACACCAGGTCGTGGAGCGCGCCGCGAACGACCGGGTCGACGGCGACGGGTCCGGTGAACCGGGCGCCGCCGTGGACGATGCGGTGCGCGGCGGCGTCCACCTCCCCGACGGCCGCCACCGTGCGGTTCAGCTCCTCCGGATCCGGCCGGCCCCGGTCGGCCGCGATGTCGTGGGCGGTCGTCAGCGACCACTCGTCCCCGCAGTCGTCGAGCACCCGGATCTTGACCGAGCTGGATCCCGTGTTGACGGTGAGGACCCTCATCCGGCCGACCAGGTCCAGCCCCGGACGTCCGGCGCGTCCTCGCCGTGGGCGCGGGTGTGCGCCCGGCACCGCAGGCGCTCGTCGAGCATGTGTTGGCGCAGGGCGGTGTGCCGGACGCCGAGCCCCGGGACGCGGTCGATGACGTCGGCGACGAGATGGAAGCGGTCGAGGTCGTTGAGCATCAGCATGTCGAACGGTGTCGTCGTGGTGCCCTCCTCGCGGTAGCCACGCACGTGTAACCGGTCGTGGTGGGCGCGGCGGTAGGTCAACCGGTGGATCAGCCACGGGTAGCCGTGGAAGGCGAAGATCACCGGTGTCGTCGGCGGGAAGAGGGCGTCGTACTCCCGGTTCGACAGGCCGTGCGGGTGGTCCGCGGCGTCCTGCAGCCGCATCAGGTCCACGACGTTGACCACGCGGACGCGCAGCTCGGGCAGGTGCGTGCGGAGCAGGCTCACCGCGGCGAGGGTCTCGACGGTCGGGACGTCGCCGCAGCAGGCGAGGACGACATCCGGTTCCGTCCCGGCGTCGTTCGACGCCCAGTCCCAGACCCCGATGCCCCGGGCCACGTGGGCCCGGGCGGCGTCCGGGGCGAGCCACTGCGGCGCCGGGGCCTTCCCCGCGACGACGACGTTGATCCGGTCCCGGCTGGCCAGGCAGTGGTCGGCCACCGCCAGCAGCGTGTTCGCATCGGGCGGCAGGTAGACGCGCACGATGTCCGACTTCTTGTTCACGACGTGATCGAGGAACCCGGGGTCCTGGTGGGAGAAACCGTTGTGGTCCTGCTGCCAGACGTGGCTGGTCAGCAGGTAGTTCAGCGACGCGATCGGGCGGCGCCAGGGGATCTCCCGGCTCACCTTGATCCACTTCGCGTGCTGGTTCAGCATCGAGTCGATGATGTGGATGAAGGCCTCGTAGCAGGTGAGGAGCCCGTGCCTGCCGGTGAGGAGATAGCCCTCCAGCCACCCCTCGCAGAGGTGTTCGGAGAGCACCTCGACCACCCGGCCGCGGGGCGCGAGATGGTCGTCCCCGGGTCGGCGCTCCCCGGCGAAGACCCGGTCGGTCACCGCGAACACGTCCTGGAGGCGGTTGGATGCCACCTCGTCCGGGCCGAAGAGCCGGAACGTCGTCGGGTTGGCGGTGATCAGGTCCCGCACCCAGCCGCCGAGGACCCGGGTCGCGCTCGCCACGACACCACCGGGGGCGGGCACGTCGAGCAGGTGCCCGGACATCTCCGGGAGACGCAGCGCCCGCAGCAGCTCACCTCCGTTCGCGTGCGGCGTGGCGCTCATCCGCGTGCCGGACGGAGGGAGTGCCTCGTCGACCTCGGGCCGCGGACGACCTGCGTCGTCGAAGAGCTCCTCGGGCCGGTAGGACCGCAACCACTGCTCGAGCAGGGAGAGGTGCGCGGGGTCCTCGCGGACACCGGCCAGCGGGACCTGGTGTGCCCGCCAGGTCCCCTCGACGGGAACCCCGTCGACCTCTGCCGGCCCGGTCCAGCCCTTGGGGCTGCGGAGCACGATCATCGGCCACCGCGGCCGTTCGGTGAGCTCGCCGCTCGCCGCGCGGGCCCGGATGCGGGCGATCCGCGCCAACGCCTGGTCCAGGACCGCGGCCATCTGCGCATGCGCGGCCATGACGTCGGTGCCGTCACCCGCATCGACGACGAACGGCTCGTGGCCGTAGCCGCTGAGCAGGCCGTGCAGCTCCTCGGCCGGGATCCGGGCCAGCACGGTCGGATTGGCGATCTTCCAGCCGTTGAGGTGCAGGATCGGCAGGACCGTCCCGTCGACGACCGGGTCGAGGAACTTGTTCGCGTGCCAGGACGTGGCGAGAGCGCCGGTCTCGGCCTCGCCGTCGCCGATCACACAGGCCACGAGGAGGTCCGGGTTGTCCATCGCGGCGCCGTAGGCGTGGGCCAGGGAGTAGCCGAGCTCGCCGCCCTCGTGGATCGAGCCGGGGGTCTCGGGGGCCGCGTGGCTCGGGATGCCACCGGGCGTGGAGAACTGGGCGAAGAGGCGGCGCATGCCGTCGCCGTCTCGGGTGACGTCCGGGAAGCGGTCGGTGTAGGTGCCTTCGAGCCATGCCGTCGCGACCACCGCGGGCCCACCGTGCCCCGGCCCGGTCACGAAGAGCGTCTGCCCGGCACGGTCCCCGACCACTCGGTTCAGGTGCGCCCAGCAGAACGTCAGGCCCGGCGTGGTGCCCCAGTGCCCGAGCAGCCGGGGCTTCACGTGCACCGGGCGCAGCGGCTCGGCGAGCAGCGGGTTGTCGCGGAGGTAGATCTGCCCCACGGCCAGGTAGTTCGCCGCACGCCACCACCGGTCGACGGCGGCCAGCGCCGGGTCGTCCTGCGGGAGCGCGGAGGGCGGACGACGCACGGAGGTCACGGTCACGGGTGCTCAGCTCCACGGGTCGGTTCGGCGGCGGTCCCAGTCTCGGCGCGTGGGGCCCCTGCCGGGATCGGGCCGAAGGTCCCCGGCCGATCCGCCGAGTGTCGCGACCACCAGGGCCGGTCGGCGCTGGGCGGAGGGGCCGCGGCCCCTCATCCCGAGCGGGGCCCGGCGCGAGACTGGACGGGACTCGAGAGAGGAGCGGACATGACCACCACGGACGGTGCGCACGCCGATGTTCTCGTCGTGCACGCGTCGAAGGCGGGCGGGACGGCCGGGATCGCCGCGCTGGTCGCCGAGGAGCTCGAGAAGGTCGGGCTGAGCGTCGCCGTCGCCCGCGCCCAGGACGTCGACCACCTCGCGGGCTACCGTGCGGTGGTCCTGGGGAGCGCCCTGTACATGCGCCGCTGGCGGCCCGAGGCGGTGCGGTTCCTGAAGCGGCACCAGGTGATGCTGCGCGGACGCCAGGTGTTCCTGTTCCAGTCCGGGCCCTGCGGCGCGGACGCGGCGTCGCAGGCCGCCAAGGGCGCCCCTGAACCGTCGACCGTGCGCCGGCTCCGCGAAGGTGTCGACGCCGACGCCCCGATCACCTTCGGCGGCGTCCTCGACCCGGCCACGGCCCGGGGGTTCCTCGCCGGGAGGATGGCCCGCGGCGAGCTCGCCGGGGACTTCCGCGACCCGGAGCGGATCCGCCGGTGGGCGAGGTCCGTCGCGGACCGGATCCGGCCCGCGGACCGCCCCGCCACCCCGTGGCGAGGCGGCGTGCCGGAATGCCGACCATGAACGGTCGACGGCAGTGCGTCCGCTGAAGCCGGCCGCGACGACCGAGGTGCCCCCGCCAGTTTTCACGAATGAGTGTTGTATCAATTAGGGTGCCCCGTGTGGGGCACGACGACGCGGCCCGGCTTCCGGCGGCCGCACGGGCAGTGCGACGGGGTCCGGCAGAACGACGCCCCGGGAACGGGAGCGACGATGTTCGTGATCACGGTGCTGCAGGTGGGCGTGCCCTTCCTGTGGTGCGGGGCCGTCCTGGCGATCTCGTTCCTGGAGACGCCGTTGAAGTTCCGGGCCCCCGGCATGACCCTGCACCTGGGCCTGGGTGTCGGGGCGCTGGTCTTCCGCGCACTGAACATCGTGGAGTTCGTTCTCGCGGCCGTCCTCACCGCTGCCGTAGGGATGGCGCCACCCGCCACGCCGGTCATCGGTGCGCTCGGCGTGCTGTGGCTTCTCCTGGTGACCCAGGTCGTGCTGGTCCGTCGCCGGTTGGACCGCAGGACCGCCGAGCTCCTCGCGGGGGCGGAGTTGCCGCGCTCGCCCCTGCACCTGGTCTACATCGCCCTCGAGATCGTCAAGATCCTTCTTCTGCCGGTCCTCGGGATCCTCGCGCTGGCCGGCGCCGCGTCATGACCGAAGCCGCCGGCCCGGGCCCACCGTCCACCCCCGCACCAGCCCGGCGCCGGACATGTCGACCTCGGCTCGCAGCGACCCACACTCCGGAGAGACAGTGATGACGAACAAGCTCAGCCTCGACGCCGTCGCACGGGAACAGCTGCAGCGCGCGAGCGCCGGACCGAGCGGCCGCAGCGCCCGAACCGTCTACGGCGGGCACGAGCAGGTCCTGCGCCAGACGGTGATCGCACTGGTGGCGGGGACGGAACTCGCCGAGCACGAGAGCCCCGGGGAGGCGACCGTGCACGTTCTGCACGGCCGCGTTCGGCTGCGGGGCGGTGACGACTCCTGGGAGGGACGCCGGGGCGACCTCCTCGTCGTACCCGACATGCGCCACGCCCTCGAAGCGCTCGAGGACTCCTCCATCCTGCTCACGGTGGTCAAACAGCATTCTCCGCAGGAGCCGTAGTGAGAACAGGAGCGCCCTCCCGGGCCCTCACGACCTGAGGGACGTTGCCGCGGACCGCACCGGCAGCGTCGCCGAAGCCACATTGCGCACGTTCCTGCGGTAACTATATCGTGACACGATATAGCTCGGGTGAGGAGACAGCGGATGACAACGTCGTATTCAGATCTCGACATCGCACCGGTGCGGAACGCGCGCCTGCTGTCATGGGTGCGTGAGGTGGCCGAGTTGACCACGCCGGATTCGGTGGTGTGGTGTGACG